>NZ_JBIRUL010000001.1:0-462089 GCF_044335095.1 Streptomyces sp. NPDC020597
GATCGCGTAGTCGCCGCAGCCCGGGCACCAGCGCACCTCCTGGTCCGACTTGAAGTCCTTCATGGACTGCCGGGCCTCGGCCCTGGGCACGAGCGCGAGCGCCTCGGTCGTGCCGCCGGGGCGGTGCGTCGACGTCTCAGTCATCGATGGCCTCCTTGAGCGCCGCGGCGAGCTGCTCCGCTTTGAACGGCATGCCGTTGACCTGGTTGTAGGAGTGGGCGTCGACGAGATAGCGGGCGCGGATGAGGGCAGCCAGCTGGCCGAGGTTCATCTCGGGGACGACGACCTTGTCGTACCCCTTCAGCACCGCTGCGAGATTGCGCGGGAAGGGATTCAGATGGCGCAGATGGGCCTGCGCGATCGGCGTCCCGGCGGCGCGCAGCCGTCGTACCGCCGCGGTGATCGGCCCGTACGTGGAGCCCCAGCCCAGCACCAGGGTCCGGGCGGAGTGCGGGTCGTCCACCTCGAGGTCCGGGACCTCGATGCCGTCGATCTTGGCCTGGCGGGTGCGGACCATGAAGTCGTGGTTGGCCGGGTCGTAGGAGATGTTGCCGGTGCCGTCCTGCTTCTCGATGCCGCCGATGCGGTGCTCCAGGCCGGGCGTGCCGGGGATCGCCCAGGGGCGGGCCAGGGTGTGCGGGTCGCGCTTGTAGGGCCAGAAGACCTCGGTGCCGTCGGCCAGGGTGTGGTTGGTGCCCTGGGCGAACTGCACCCGCAGATCCGGCAGCTCGTCGGGCGACGGCACGCGCCACGGCTCCGAGCCGTTGGCGAGGTAGCCGTCCGAGAGCAGGAACACCGGGGTGCGGTAGGTGAGGGCGATGCGGACGGCGTCCAGCGCGGCGTCGAAGCAGTCGGCCGGGGTGCGCGGAGCCACGATCGGTACCGGGGCCTCGCCGTTGCGCCCGTACATCGCCTGCAGCAGGTCCGCCTGCTCGGTCTTGGTCGGCAGCCCCGTCGACGGCCCGCCGCGCTGGATGTCGATCACGAGCAGCGGCAGCTCCAGCGACACGGCGAGACCGATCGTCTCCGACTTGAGCGCCACGCCCGGGCCGGACGTCGTGGTGACGGCGAGCGACCCGCCGAAGGCCGCGCCCAGCGCCGCGCCGATCCCGGCGATCTCGTCCTCGGCCTGGAAGGTGCGCACGCCGAAGTTCTTGTGCTTCGACAGCTCGTGCAGGATGTCCGAGGCCGGCGTGATCGGGTACGAGCCCAGGAACAGCGGCAGATCGGCCTGCCGGGAGGCGGCGATCAGGCCGTAGGACAGGGCCAGGTTGCCGGAGATGTTGCGGTAGACGCCGGCCGGGAAGGCCTGCGCGGCCGGGGCGACCTCGTAGGAGACGGCGAAGTCCTCGGTCGTCTCGCCGAAGTTCCAGCCGGCCCGGAACGCGGCGATGTTGGCGGCCGCGATGTCGGGCTTCTTCGCGAACTTCGACTTCAGGAACTTCTCGGTGCCCTCGGTCGGCCGGTGGTACATCCACGACAAGAGGCCGAGCGCGAACATGTTCTTGCTGCGCTCGGCCTCTTTACGGGTGAGGTCGAATTCCTTGAGAGCCTCGACGGTCAGGGTGGTCAGCGGGACCGGGTGGAGCTGATAACCGTCGAGGGAGCCGTCCTCCAGCGGCGAGGCCGCGTACCCCACTTTCTGCATGGCGCGTTTGGTGAACTCGTCGGTGTTGACGATGATCTGTGCCCCGCGCGGCACATCGGCGATGTTCGCCTTGAGCGCGGCCGGGTTCATCGCGACCAGCACATTCGGTGCGTCGCCCGGAGTGAGGATGTCGTGGTCGGCGAAATGCAGCTGGAAGGACGACACCCCGGGCAGCGTTCCTGCGGGCGCGCGGATCTCGGCCGGGAAGTTCGGCAGTGTGGACAGGTCGTTGCCGAACGACGCGGTCTCCGAAGTGAAACGATCACCGGTCAACTGCATGCCGTCGCCGGAGTCCCCCGCGAACCTGATGATCACCCGGTCGAGGCGGCGGACGTCCTTCGTCCCACCGGGCTTGCGCTGCTCTCCCACGACGGCCGCATCCGCTCCGTCGGTTCCGTCGGCCTGTTCTGCTGGGCTGACCTGACTGGTCACTGAACTGGACCTCCCTCGAGGCGGCTGTCCCGGAGCGCCCTTCCCGAAGGCCCTCCACGGATCAACCCTACGTCGGTAAGGGTCGCCTTCCTTCGGCCATTCGCATGACGGTCACTGTCCCGAGACGGCCCGGCACCCCCGCTAACCATGATTTCCCGCCCCCCGGCGCTGCTCCGTCAGACGCTCCGGAATCCCGCCGTGGTTCTGTGGTGTTTCTCCGCCGCTTCCTCCGAGTTCCCCTCCTCTGATTTCCTCACCCGACGCACGGCACAGTGCCATCTGTTTATGAATTCAGATAGGTGAGAACTGCTAGTACACGGCGGTGATCTCCATCACTCGGAGACAGGCCGAGCTTCAGGAAGATATTGCTGACGTGCTTCTCGACGGCCCCGTCACTGACGACCAGTTGCCGGGCGACGGCCGAGTTCGTCCGCCCCTCGGCCATCAGCCCGAGGACCTCCCGCTCCCGCGGGGTGAGCCCGGCGAGCACGTCCTGCTTCCGGCTCCGCCCGAGCAGCTGCGCCACGACCTCCGGATCCAGCGCGGTGCCGCCCTCGGCGACCCGCACGACCGCGTCCACGAACTCCCGCACCTCGGCCACGCGGTCCTTGAGCAGGTAGCCGACCCCGCGACTGGAACCGGCCAGCAGTTCGGTGGCGTATCTCTCCTCCACGTACTGTGACAGCACCAGCACGCCGAGTCCGGGGTGCGCCTTGCGCAGTTGGACGGCGGCCCGCACGCCTTCGTCGGTGTGCGTCGGCGGCATCCGCACGTCGGCGACGACGACGTCGGGCAGCGCGCCCTCGTCGTTCAGCTCGGTGATCGTCTTGACCAGGGCGTCGGCGTCACCGACCCCCGCGACCACGTCGTGTCCCCGGTCGGTGAGCAACCGGGTCAGCCCCTCCCGCAACAGCACCGAATCCTCGGCGATGACCACCCGCACCCTGTCCTCCACGCTCCTCGGCCCCCCAGCCGTCCACCCGTCGGTCGAACCAGTCAAGCATTTCAGCAACAGGCTCGTCTCTACCGGCCGAGAGTCGGGCCCGGCTGGAGGACGACGTGAAATCGGCCCCCGCCCACCGCCTTTCGGCCGCCGATCGGGGCGACGAGAGGGATGGGCGGGAGCCGGGAGCCGGGGGCGGGGGGGCGGGGGGCGGGGCGAGGGGAAGGAGGGAGGGAGGGGCAGGGATGGGGGAGAGGCCGGGGGTGGGGGAGGGAGGCGGTCTCAGACCTGACCGGCCCGCCAGGGCAGTTCCGCGGTGATCCGGGTCGGGCCGCCCACCGGTGAGTCCACGACGAGGATCCCGTCCACCGAGTCCAGCCGTCCGGCGAGCCCGGTCAGCCCCGACCCTCCGCCGGAGGCGTCCGCGCCGCCCACCCCGTCGTCCGCCACCTGCAGCATCAGCCGGTTCTCCGACCGCCACACGTCGACCGACGCGGACCGGGCCCCGCTGTGCTTGCTGACGTTCTGCAGCAGCTCAGAGACGGTGAAGTAGGCGATGCCCTCGATCGCCGGAGCCGGCCGTTCGGCCAGGTCCACGTCCACCTTCACCGGGACCGTGCAGCGCGAGGCCACCGAGGACAGCGCCGCGTCCAGCCCCCGGTCGGTCAGGACGGCCGGGTGGATGCCGCGCGCCAGGTCCCGCAACTCCTGCAGGGCCGTCTTCACCTCGCCGTGCGCCTCACCGACCATCCGTGCCGCCGTCTGCGGGTCCTCCCGCAGCTTCTCCTTCGCCATCCCGAGATCCATCGCCAGCGCCACCAGCCGGGCCTGCGCCCCGTCGTGCAGGTCGCGTTCGATGCGCCGCAGGTCGGCGGCCGCCGTGTCCACCACGACCCCCCGGTCGGACTCCAGCTCCACCACCCGCGCCCCCAGCGACGACGGCCCGAGCAGCCCACGCACCAGCAGCCCGTCCACCGTCGTCAGCGCGCGCACGATCCACGGCGTGGCCAGCGTGATGAGCAGACCCACCAGCGCGGTCACGGCGATCTCGAACGGGTTGTCGAGGTAGACGGCGTGGTGGTCGTCGCCGTACAGCTGGATGCCGTCCTGGCCGCCGTACATCGGGAACACCCAGAACCACAGCGGATACGTCAGCGTCGACCAGCCGACCGACCACACCGTCACGACGACGCCGAAGGTGAACACCGCCCACGGAAAGTGCAGCACCGCGTACAGGACGTTCCGCCAGGACGTGCCGCTCTTGAGGACGGCCGCCGTCCACGCCATCGCGCCACTGCCGCGCGGCCGCAGCGGCTCGGGCTCGGCCACGTCCAGAGCGAGCAGCCCGCGCGCCCGCGCCCGCTCCACCGCCGCGAAGCCCCGGCACGCCGCCAGACCCGCCGCCAGCACCGGGATGCCGAGGAACGTCACCAGCAGGCCCGCCCCGACCGAGAGCATCGTCACCGCGAAGGTGAACAGCACGATGCTGATCGGCAGGCTCAGCAGGACGTACAGGAGCTCCCGCCAGTGGCGCGCGGTGAGCGGCTCACGCAGTCCCGCCGGGAGCGGATGCCGACGCTCCCGGGCCCCGCGCCCGCGCCCGCCGTGCCCTGCGTGTCCGTCGTACCGGTCGCGCTGGTCGTACTCGTCGTACTGCCGGTACTGGTCGTACTGCGTGGCCATCGGCGTCGTCCGTTCTGCTCGGCCCTGCTCATCGCCCGGTTGTCGATCCGTACCTCCCAGCCTCCCCGGCGGCCGCCGCGCGGGCCATGGAGTCCGTCGGCCTCTCGGAAGGGGGGTTTTCCCTACCCCGCTCCGTCACGGCTTCCCGTCGCGGTCCCGCCAGGGGAGTTCCGCGGTCACCGTCGTGGGACCCCCGTCCGGCGACTCCACGACGAAGAGCCCGTCGACCGCGTCCAGCCGTTCAGCGAGCCCCCGCATCCCCGAGCCGCCGTCGAGCCGCGCGCCGCCCCGGCCGTCGTCCCACACCTGGATGAGCAGCCGGTCGCCCGACCGCCACACCTCGACCGACGCGGACCGGGCCCCGCTGTGCTTGCTGACGTTCTGCAGCAGCTCCGAGACGGTGAAGTAGGCGATGCCCTCGATGGCCTGCGCCGGCCTGCTCGTCAGGTCCGCGGTCACCTTCACCGGGACCGTGCAGCGCGAGGCCACCGAGGACAGCGCCGCGTCCAGCCCCCGGTCGGTCAGGACGGCCGGGTGGATGCCGCGCGCCAGGTCCCGCAGCTCCTGCAGCGCGAGCTTCACCTCGCCGTGCGCCTCCTCCACCATGGCCGCCACGACGTCGTCGGCCTGCCCCTCCAGCAGCTTCTCCTTGGCCAGACCCAGCCCCATCGCCAGGTTCACCAGCCGGGCCTGCGCCCCGTCGTGCAGGTCGCGTTCGATGCGCCGCAGGTCGGCGGCCGCCGTGTCGACCACGACCCCCCGGTCGGACTCCAGCTCCGCGATGCGCCTCTCCAGCTCGTCGGAGGGGGAGAGCAGGCCCCGCACCATCGCCCGGTCCGCGTTGGTGAGGCCGCGCGCCAGGAACGGCAGCACCGGCCACAGCACGAACAGCGAGGGCACCACCACGCTGAAGGTCACAACGCCCCAGGGCAGCCGGATCAGGTCGTACAGCACCGTGCGCCAGGCCACCGGGTCCTTCAACACCAGCCACATCCGCTGCAGAAGGCCGCCCGCTCTGCGCAGCGGCAGCGGGCTCGGCTCGTCGATCCGCACCCCGAGCAGCCTGCGCGCCCGCGCCCGTTCGAACCGGCCCATCAGCCGTGCCCCGCCCAGCCCGAGCGCGAGCAAGGGGAACCCCACCACCGTGACGGTCATCGCGGTCCCCGTGACGATCACCGTCATCACATAGGTGAACCCGATCAACGCCATCGGCAGATTGGTCAGCAGATGCGCGATCTCCCGCCATGTCTGCGGATCGAACGCGAGACGGGCCGGAGGCGGACGGTCGTCGTCGGGCCCCGCGCCCGATGGTCCGGAGTAGCCCAAAGGGACGGCTGAACGGCTGGCGGAAGCGGTCATACGGGCTAGCCTGCCGCCCCGCCCGACCCCGCGCCATGAGGTCTGCTGCCTTCCGTTGTCGGGGGAAAACCCCCGTATCACGTCCCGACCTGTGACGGGCTGCTTACCGCTTCTTTATCAGGGCCTAGACTCCCGTGCGTACAGATCGTCGAACCGGCCTGCCGTCGAAGAGGCTGAGGTCAGGGAGCGAGGGGACGGACGTGCGGGAACCGACCGTCGATGTCGCGGCGGACTATGCGGCCGACTACTTCCAGTCCTACTCCGTCGTCGGGCTGCTCGCCGTCGTCGGCGTGCTGTTCGTCGCCGTCGCCTTCGGCGCGGGACGCCTGCTGCGTCCGGTGGTCCCCACCCCGGAGAAGCTCCTGACGTACGAGTGCGGAGTCGACCCCGTCGGCGAGGGCTGGGCCCACACCCAGGTCCGCTACTACGTCTACGCCTTCCTCTACGTGATCTTCGCGGTCGACTCGATCTTCCTCTTCCCCTGGGCGACGGTCTTCGCCGCCCCCGGCTACGGCACGACCACGCTCGTCGAGATGTTCGTCTTCCTCGGCTTCCTCACCGTGGGCCTGCTGTACGCATACAAGAAGGGCGTCCTGACATGGGCGTGACGCCGGAACCGAACGCGCCCCGGCCGGCCACACCGGAGCAGGCGGCCCCCGAGCCCGTCCTGCTGCCCGAGCCGAAGCGGCTCGGCACACTGGCCCGGCTCGCCCCCGAGCCGATGAAGGTGATCCTCAACTGGGGCCGCCGCTACTCGCTCTGGGTCTTCAACTTCGGCCTCGCCTGCTGTGCGATCGAGTTCATCGCCGCCTCGATGGCCCGCCACGACTTCATCCGCCTCGGCGTCATCCCCTTCGCGCCGGGTCCGCGCCAGGCCGACCTGATGATCGTCTCCGGCACGGTCACGGACAAGATGGCCCCGGCCGTGAAGCGCCTCTACGAGCAGATGCCCGAGCCGAAGTACGTCATCTCCTTCGGCGCGTGCAGCAACTGCGGAGGCCCCTACTGGGACTCCTACTCGGTGACCAAGGGCGTCGACCAGATCATCCCGGTGGACGTCTACGTGCCGGGCTGCCCGCCGCGCCCGGAAGCCCTGCTCCAGGGCATCCTCAAGCTCCAGGAGAAGATCGCGCGCGAGTCCCTCGACGAGCGCTACGCCGCGATCCCCGCCCGCCCGGCCCCGTCGCGCCCCTCGCCCGCGGCCCTGCAGAGCGGCCTCGTACACCCGCCCGCGGCGGCACCGGCGGCACCGGCGGAGGGGGACCGATGACCACGACCGGGTGGCTCCCCGCCTCCGCAGAGGACCTGTTCGGCCCGGACTCCACAGCCGAGGAGTCCTACGACGTCCTGACCGTCGACGTCCCGCCGGCCTCGTGGACCGCCGCTCTGCGCGTGGCCCGCGACCGGCTGTCCTGCACCTACTTCGACTGGCTGAGCGCCGTCGACGAACCGGGCAGCGGCTTCCGCGTCTCCGCGCACGTCGTGGCCCTGTCCCCGGTGCGCCGTTTGCTGGTGCGCACCACGATCCCGCACGACGCCCCGACCCTCGCCTCCGCCGTGGACGTCTACGCGGGTGCCGCCTGGCACGAACGCGAGACGCACGAAATGTTCGGCGTCGCCTTCGAGGGCCACCCCGCACTCGACCACCTCCTCCTTCCCGAGACCTTCGAAGGCCACCCCCTGCGCAAGGACTTCGTCCTGGCGGCTCGCGTCGCCAAGGCCTGGCCCGGTGCGAAGGAGCCCGGCGAGTCCGAGCACGGCGGCCCCAAGCGCCGGCAGATGCTCCCCCCGGGCGTCCCCGACCCCAACGAATGGGGACCCCTGAAGGGCCAGCTCCCCCCGGCCCCGGCCCGCCCGGCCCGAACCCCGGCCGCCCGTGCTGCGGGCGACCGCCCCGTGCGGCGCGCCCGCACGGCATCGCAGGGCTCGACCAGCCAGGCGGCCCCGGCGGCGACACCGCCCGCCGCGTCCGCTCCGCCGGCGACGGCTCCCGACGCCGCAGGCGACCCCGGCACGGCTCCCACACAGCCCGCGACAGCACCCCCCGCCGCCGCGCCGACTCCGGGAACCCCGGCGGGACCGCGCCGCGCCCGCAGCGCCTCCCAGGGCTCCGCTTCCCAGCGCACCCAGCCCCCGGCGACGCCTTCCGACCCCCCGGCCCGCCCCTCCACGGCCCCCCGCTCGTCCGACGCCCCCTGGCACCACGCCCGCCCCGCCTTCGACGACCCCCAGGCGAGCGAAGCCCCGAAGCCGACCCCGACGGCAGACGCCGAGCTGCCTCAGAAGCCGACCGCCGAGCCCACCCGGAAGGCGGACGCCGAGCCGGCCGCCGAGCCGGAGCCGCAGGCGGAGAACCGGCCGAGGACGCAGCCGGAGCCCGCGGGGGAGCCCGGGCGCACGGCGGGCGGCACGCCTCGGACGGAGGCCGCGCCGAGCCCTGCGACAGAGGCGCGTCCGGAACGAGCGCCCGAGCCCGAGCCCGAATCCGGGTCCGTGTCCGGGTCCGAGTCACCTTCGGACCCGAGCCCCGAGCCCGACGCGAGCCCTGCACCGGACCCTGACGCGAGCCCGAAGCCGAGCGACCGTGTCTCCGGCCCGGAGCGTCCTGCCTCCGAGCGTCCGAACCCGCAGCGTTCGAACCCCGAGCGTCCGAACGCCGAGCGGCCCGCCCCCGATGACGACCCCGCAGGAGGCCCGCAGTGAACGACGCTCTCGACGTCGCCCTGCGACTCCTGGTCGTCTTCGGCGTCTTCCTCACCTTCCCCCTGATCGTCGGTCAGACCGAGCACAAGGTGATGGCCCATATGCAGGGCCGCCTGGGCCCGATGTACGCGGGCGGCTTCCACGGCTGGGCCCAGCTCGTCGCGGACGGCGTGAAGTTCGCGCAGAAGGAGGACATCGTCCCCGCGGGCGCGGACCGCCGCATCTTCCAGCTCGCGCCGGCCGTGGCCCTCCTGCCGTATCTGCTCGTCCTCCTCGCCATCCCCATCGGGCCGGGCGAGGGGGCCGTGGGCCAGGTCCTGGACGCGGGGATCTTCTTCGTCCTCGCCGTGATGGGCGTCGGCGTGCTCGGTTCCCTCATGGCCGGCTGGGCCAGCGCCAACAAGTTCTCCCTCCTCGGCGGCCTGCGCACCGCCGCTCAGCTGCTCGCCTACGAACTGCCCATGCTGCTCACCGCCGCTTCGGTGGCGATGGCAGCCGGGACGGTCTCGCTGCCCGGCATCGTCGACGCGTTCGAGTGGTGGTGGCTGCCCTGGCAGATCACCGGAGCGATCGTCTTCTTCATCGCCGGTCTGGCCGAACTCCAGCGCCCTCCCTTCGACATGCCGGTCGCCGACTCGGAGATCATCTTCGGTGCGTACACCGAGTACACCGGCCTGCGCTTCGCTCTGTTCCTCCTCGCCGAGTACGCCGGGATCGTCGTCCTGTGCGGGCTGACCACCGTGCTCTTCCTGGGCGGCTGGCACGGCCCCTGGGGAGCCGAAGGCCTCGGCTGGGTCTGGACCCTGCTCAAGACGGCCGTCCTCGCCTTCGTCGTCATCTGGCTGCGCGTCACCTACCCCCGCCTGCGCGAGGACCAGCTGCAGAAGTTCTCCTGGACCCTCCTGGTCCCCCTCTCTCTCGCCCAGATCGCCCTCACCGGCATCGTCAAGGTGGTGATCCAGTAGCCATGTCCCGCCCGTCCCCCGACCACCACACCCCGGCCGCGCCCTCCGGGCGGCCCCGTCCGTCGATCCCCGGCAGCGGCCTCGCCAAGGGTCTGGCCGTCACCCTCCGCACGATGACGCGGAAGACGGTCACCCAGCAGTACCCGGACGCCCAGCCCGAACTCCCGCCCCGCACCCGCGGGGTCATCGGACTGTTCGAGGAGAACTGCACGGTCTGCATGCTGTGCGCCCGTGAGTGCCCCGACTGGTGCATCTACATCGACTCCCACAAGGAGACGGTGCCGCCCGCCGCTCCAGGCGGACGCGAGCGCAGCCGCAATGTCCTCGACCGCTTCGCCATCGACTTCTCGCTCTGCATGTACTGCGGTATCTGCATCGAGGTCTGTCCTTTCGACGCTCTGTTCTGGTCCCCGGAGTTCGAGTACGCGGAGACCGACATCCACGAGCTCACCCACGAGCGCGACAAGCTCCGCGAGTGGATGTGGACCGTGCCGGCCCCGCCGGCCCTCGACCCGGCAGCCGAGGAGCCGAAGGAGGTCGCGGCCGCCCGCAAGACGGCGGAGAAGCTGGCGGCAGCCACCCGAGCCGAGTCCACCGCACCCGAGTCCACCGCACCCGCGTCCACCGAACCGGGGTCGACCGAACCCGAACCCGAGGGAGGAGACGCGTGACCCTCGCCCAGGCCCCGCAGGGCTTCCTCTCCCCGACCGGCGTCGAGATCGCCTTCCTTCTCGTCGGACTGGTCACCTTCGGCGCCGCCCTCGTCACCGTCACCACGAGGCAGCTGGTGCACGCGGCCCTGTGGCTCGTGGTCGCCCTCGGCGGCCTTGCCGTCGAATACCTCCTGCTCACCGCGGAGTTCATCGCCTGGGTGCAGGTCCTCATCTACGTCGGTTCCGTCGTGGTGCTCCTCCTCTTCGGTCTGATGCTCACCAAGGCCCCCATCGGCCGCTCACCGGATGCGGACTCCGGTAATCGCTGGGCCGCGCTCACGGTCGCCGTCGCCGCGGCCGCCGCCCTGGTCTGGGTGGTCGTCGACGCCTTCCGCAGCACCTGGATCGAGCTGGACGGCCCGGCCGCCGGCTCGACCGAGGTCACCGGCGCGAGCCTCTTCCAGAACTGGGTCCTTCCCTTCGAGGCCCTTTCCGTCCTCCTTCTCGCGGCGCTGGTCGGCGCGATCGTCCTGTCCCGCAAGGCGAAGGCCGAATCGGGCCCGCCCCCTGTGAACGCCCGGACCGTCACCGATGGTTCCCGACCCGTCACAAACGGTTCCGGAAATTCCGAGAGCCTCCCCGACCTCCCGGACGCCCGGCAGAACCCGGCCGAGCAGGAAGGCGCCCGCTGATGCACCTCGCCTATCCCGCCGTCCTCTCCGCCCTCCTCTTCTGCACCGGCCTGTACGGCGTCCTCGCCCGCCGCAACGCGATCCTGATCCTGATGTCGGTCGAGCTGATGCTCAACGCCGTCAACCTCAACCTGGTCGCGTTCGACGTCTGGCTCAGCAGGAGTGCCGAGGAGACCCTGCACTCCGGTCAGGCCCTCACCCTGTTCACCATCGCCATCGCCGCCGCGGAGATCGGCATCGGCCTGGCGATCGTCCTCGCCGTGCACCGCAACCGCGGCACCGCGGACATCGACCGGCTCCGCGACACCGCCGAGGGCCACGGGACGCCCGCCGCAGACGGCTCCGACGACGACGCCCCCGCGACCGGAACGGCGCCCGAGAAGGCTGAGGCCACCGCGTGACCACGACCACCCTCGCCGTCCTCGTCCCCCTCCTTCCGTTCCTGGGCGCAGCCGCCGGCCTGCTCCTGGGCCGGACCGCGCCCGGTTTCGTCCGCCCGCTCGCCGTCCTGCCGACCCTCGCCGCGCTCGCGCTGGCCGCGGTCGTCGCGGTGCGCCAGGGCGGGGACGCGGCCGTCGACGCGGCCGCCGAACTGACCCCCACCGGTTCCGTCCCGATCGAACTCGCCCTGCACATCGACGGGTTCGCCGCCCTCGTCGCCGTCCTGGTCGCTCTCGTGGCGACCTGCGTGCAGATCTACTCGACCGGCTATCTGCGTGACGACCCGCGCTACGCCTCGTACGCCGCGCTGGTCTCCCTCTTCACCTCCGCCATGCTGCTGGTCGTCTACTCCGGCGACCTGATCGTGCTGCTGGTCGGCTGGGAGGTCATGGGCATCTGCTCCTACTTCCTGGTGGGCCACTACTGGGAGACCCCGGAGGCCCGCGCCGCCTCGATCAAGGCTTTCCTGGTCACCAAGCTCGGCGACGTCCCCTTCCTCATCGGCCTGTTCGCCCTCGGCGCCGACGCCGGCTCCTTCCGCATCACGAAGGTCCTCGGCGCGGTCGCGCACGGCGACCTGGGCCACCCCACCGTCGTCGCCCTGCTGCTTCTCGCGGGCGTGGCCGGAAAGTCCGCGCAGTTCCCCCTGCACACCTGGCTCCCGGACGCGATGGCCGGCCCCACCCCCGTCTCCGCACTGATCCACGCCGCGACGATGGTCGCCGCCGGCGTCTACTTCGTCGCCCGCCTCCTCCCGGTCTTCGAGGCCTCCGCGGCCGCGATGGTCGTGCTCGCGGTGATGGCCGGCGTCACGATGGTCGGCTCCGGGCTGTCCGCGCTCGCCCAGGACGACATCAAGCGCGTCCTCGCCTACTCGACGATCGGCCAGCTCGGTTACATGACCGGGGCCCTCGCCGTCGGCGACCGCAGCGCCGCCGTCTTCCACCTCCTCTCGCACGGTGCCTTCAAGGCGCTGCTCTTCCTCGCGGCCGGCGTGGTGATCCACGCCGCCGGCACCAACTCACTGGCCGCCATGTCCCGGATGAGCCACCTGCGGGACCGCGTCCCCGACGCCTACTGGACGATGACCGTGGCGCTCCTCGCGCTCGCCGCGATCCCGCCGTTCAGCGGCTTCTTCTCCAAGGAGTCGGTCCTCGGCGCGGCCGAGCACGCGACCGCCGGCCACGCCGAGCACATCCCCGACGCCGCCGGCTGGGTCGTCCTCGTCACCGGGCTGCTCGCCGCCCTCCTCACCGCCGCCTACGCGGCCCGTCTGTGGCTGCTGGCCTTCCGCGGACAGGGAGCCGAAGCACCCGATCACGGCCGCCAGCCACTGACCATGACGGTGGTGCTGTGGGTGCTGGCGGCGCCCTCCCTCGCCCTCGGCGCGCTCGCGTACCGCACGCTTCCCGACTGGTTCGACGGCGACGACCTGACGCCGACCCTCACCACCTCCGTGCTGGGCACCGGCCTGGCCCTGGCCGGCGGACTCGTCACGTTCGCCGCGTGGCGGCGCCTCGCCGGACTCGCCGTCCGCACACCCCTGGGGGCGGTGGCCGCCCACCCGGAGGCCGACGCGGCGCAGGTCGAGGCGGAAGCCATCGCGACGCACGCCCCCGCCTACGGCGACGTGGCCTCCGCCCCCGACCCGGCGGATCCCGGGCGGCTCCTGCTCGGCCCGCTGCACCGCCACGCGGCCGTCGGCTTCCACCTGGACGCCCTGTACGACGCGCTGTTCGTGCGTCCAGCGCAGGCCTCCGCCCGGCTTGTCCGGTTCCTCGACCGCGAGGTCGTCGAGACGTACGTCCGTGGCGCGGGCGCACTGCCCCGCTGGCTGGGACTCGCCGTGCGGCGCGCCCAGACCGGCAACGTCCAGACCTATGTGAGCGCGCTGCTCGCCGGCGCCGTCGTCCTGGCGGTCGCCGCCCTTCTCGTCGCCTCGGGAGCGTGAGCAGGCGTGATTCCTGTCAATGAGTCCGTGATGCAGGTTCTTCTGGCGTTCATCGTGGTCGGCCCGCTCCTCGGCGCCGCCGCCGCGCTGCTGCCCGCCCCGCCCGGGCTGAAGGGGAAGTCACCCGAGCAGGCCGTCCTCCGGCACGGAGTGACCGTTACCGGCGTGATTCTCGTCGCCGCGATCGCCCTGGCGGTCGGCTTCGACCACGACCAGCCGTCGAAGATGCAGGCCACCACGGACATCAGCTGGATCCCCGCACTCGACGTGCGCATCCACCTCGGCGTCGACGGCATCTCGCTCCCCCTGTTGGTCCTGACCGCGCTGCTGACCTTCCTCTGCGCGCTCTACTCCTACTTCAAGCTGCCCGCGGGCCCCTCACCCAAGGCGTTCGTCGCCCTGGTGCTCGTGCTCGAGTCCGGCACCCTCGCGACCTTCGCCGTCCTCGACCTGCTGCTGTTCTTCCTCGCCTTCGAGACCGTGCTCATCCCGATGTACTTCCTCATCGCCCGGTGGGGCGGCGCCGGCCGCACCCGGGCGGCCTGGAGGTTCATCCTCTTCACGCTGCTCGGATCCGTGGTCATGCTGCTCGGCCTGCTCCTGATCGGAATCAAGGCGGGCACTTTCGACATGGTGGCACTCGCCACTGACAACGGCCGGTCGCTGACCACGTCCGTGCAGGTCGTGGCCGTTCTCGCGATCGGCCTCGGGCTCGCGGTCAAGACCCCGATGTGGCCCCTGCACAGCTGGCTGCCCGACGCCCACACCGCCGCCCCGACCGTCGGCTCGGTCCTGCTGGCGGGCGTGATGCTGAAGATGGGCACGTACGGGTTCGTCCGCATCCTGCTGCCGGTCGCACCGGACGGCTTCCGCGTCTTCGCGCCCTACCTCGCCGCCTTCGCCGTCGTCGGGATCATCTACGGGTCCCTGGCCTGCCTGGCCCTCGCCAAGCAGGGAGCGAAGGGCGACCTCAAGCGTCTGATCGCCTACTCCTCCGTCGGCCACATGGGCTTCGTCCTCCTCGGCATCGCGACCATGACGCCGACCGGCGTGAACGGCGCCCTGTTCGCCAACATCGCCCACGGCCTCATCACCGGCCTCCTCTTCTTCCTGGTCGGCGCCCTGAAGGACCGCACGGGCACGACCGACCTGGACACCCTCGCCGAGCAGACCGGCGCCGCCCTGTACGGCAGGACGCCCCGCCTCGGCGGTCTCCTCGCCTTCGCCGCGGTCGCCTCGCTCGGCCTTCCGGGTCTCGCCGGGTTCTGGGGCGAGATGCTCGCCCTGTTCGGCGCGTTCGACCCGGCCGAAGGCCTCGGCCGCCCCGCCTTCCTCACGTTCACGGCGATCGGCGCGTTCGGCACCCTGCTGACGGCCGCCTACCTGCTCGCCGTGGTCCGGCGGGTCTGCATGGGCACGGTCCGGCCGGACGCCCCGCGCCTCGCCGACGTGCAGACCTACGAGTTCGTGGCCTGGACCCCGCTCGTCGCCCTCACCGTCGTCGCCGGCCTGTGGCCGAGGGCCCTCCTCGGCCTCACCGACCCGGCCGTGCAGCAGCTCCTCGCAGGAGGCACCCGATGAGCTCCGTGGCCCACCCCCCGGCCCAGGCCCTGGCCGAGTCCGTGGTCCAGTCCGTCGACTGGCTTGCCATCGCACCGCCCACCCTCGCGGCGGTCGTCGCCCTGGCCGTCCTCGTCGCCGACCTCTTCGTCGGTGAGGCGCGCAAGCCGCTGCTGGGCTGGTTCTCCGTCGCCGGCCTCGCCGCCTCCACGGCCCTTCTCCTGCCCCTCCTGGACGGCGACCGCGCCACGTTCTGCCTGACCGGCGACACGCGCGCGTGCAGCTACGCGGCAGACCACTTCACCCTGGTCGTCCAGTTCCTGGTGCTCGGGGGAGCCCTGCTGGCCGCCCTGCTGTCGGTCACCGCCCTGAAGGACGCGCGCGGGCGCCTCCCCGAGGGCGAGTACTGGTTCCTGCTGCTGTCCTCCGCGGCCGGCGCCGCCCTGCTGCCCGCCTCCCGCGACCTCGCCACCCTGGTCGTCGCCCTGGAGGTCGCCTCCCTGCCGGCCTTCGCCCTCGTCGGCATCCGGCACGGCGACCGCAAGTCCTCCGAGGCCGCCCTCAAGTTCTTCCTGTCGTCCGTGGCGGCCACCGCGGTCAGCCTCCTGGGCATCAGCTTCGTGTACGCCACGACCGGCACCCTCTACCTCACCCAGGTCGCCGACCGCATCCAGCGCGTCGACGGCCAGCTGCACACCCTGGCCCAGACGGGCGTGGTGCTCACCCTCGTCGGCTTCGCCTTCAAGACGGCCGCCGTCCCCTTCCACTTCTGGGTTCCCGACACCTACGTGGGAGCCCCCCTGCCCATCGCCGCCTACCTGTCGGTCGTGGGCAAGGCCGTCGGCTTCTCCGGCCTCATCCTCGTCACCGTCGTCGGCTTCCCGTCGTACGCCGACGTCTGGGGTCCCGCCCTGGCCGCGCTGGCCGCCCTCACCATGACCGTCGGCAACGTCGGGGCGCTCCGCCAGCAGGCCACGCGCGCGTACAGCGCCGTACGCCTCCTCGCCTGGTCCTCCGTCGGCCAGGCCGGCTACCTCCTCGTGCCGATCGCCGCCGCCGCGTACACCGACGACGCCGAGCACGCCGTCGGCTCCACCGTCGCGTACGCCCTCATGTACGCCGCGGTGAACCTCGGCGCCTTCGCCGTCGCGGCCCTCGTCGGGCGGACCAGCACGGCGAACCGGCTCACCGACTACCGCGGCCTCTATGCCAGGAACCCCGTAGCCGCCCTCCTGCTGGCCTTCTTCCTGCTCTGCCTCGCCGGACTGCCGCCGGGCGTCATCGGCCTCTTCGCGAAGGTCACCGTCTTCTCGGCGGCCGTCGACGCCGGACTCGGCTGGCTCGCCGTCGTCATGGCCGTCAACGTGGTCGTCGCCCTGTACTACTACCTCCAGTGGACGGCGCTGCTCTTCCGCGCGCGTGAGGGCGAGAACGAGAAGCATCCCGTCCCCGCCCCCCTCACGGCGGCGATCGCCCTCACCGCGGCCGTCGGCGTCGCCCTCTCGGGAGCGCCGCAGCTGATCCTGCGCTTCGCCGACACCGGTCTCTTCTGATCCCACACGCGCGTGCGGGCCGTCCTCACCCGGACGGCCCACACCCCGCGCCCGCGCACCAGGGAACTCGTGCCTCCCGCCTGGCGTTGACCAGTACGGGAGGGTGCACTGGAGGTGACATCACGGCACCAGTGCCACCGGAGAACAGGAAGATCCGCAAGCAAAGGGTTCCCCTGCTGCACGACTTGGAGGGCGTACCGTGCACCGCCGGCACAACGGGCTCAGGACCGCAGTACTCCTCGGGGGGCTGTCGGCACTCATCATCGTCTTCGGCAGCTTCTTCGGCCGCGCGGGGCTCGTCGTCGCCGTACTGGTCGCGCTCGGCACCAACGCGTACGCGTACTGGAACAGCGACAGGCTGGCTCTACGCGCGATGCGCGCGCGCCCCGTGAGCGAGTTCGAGGCCCCCGCCCTGTACCGGATGGTCCGCGAGCTCTCCACTCAGGCCCGTCAGCCCATGCCCCGCCTGTACATCTCCCCGACAGAGGCGCCCAACGCCTTCGCGACCGGCCGCAATCCACGCAACGCCGCCGTGTGCTGCACGGAAGGCATCCTGCGCCTCCTCGACGAGCGCGAGCTGCGCGGCGTCATCGGCCACGAGCTCAGCCACGTCTACAACCGCGACATCCTGATCTCCTCGGTCGCCGGCGCCCTCGCCTCGGTGATCATGTTCCTGGTCAACTTCGCCTGGCTGATCCCGGTCGGCCGCTCCGACGACGACGACGGCCCCGGCCTCCTGGGCATGCTCCTGATCATGATCCTCGGGCCGCTCGCCGCCGGCCTCATCCAGCTCGCCATCAGCCGCTCCCGGGAGTACGAGGCGGACTCCTCGGGCGCCCGGCTCACCGGCGACCCCCTGGCGCTCGCGAGCGCCCTGCGCAAGCTGGAGACGGGCGCCAAGCAGCTTCCGCTTCCGCCGGAGCCCCGTATCGAGACCGCGAGTCACATGATGATCGCGAACCCCTTCCGCCCGGGCCAGGGACTCTCCAAGATGTTCTCGACGCACCCGCCGATGGCGGAGCGAATCGCCCGGCTCGAGAAAATGGCAGGTCGCCCCCAGTGAAGACCATCCTGAACGTCATCTGGCTGATCCTGAGCGGCTTCTGGCTGTTCCTCGGTTACCTGCTCGCAGGAGTACTGCTCTGCATCACGGTGATCGGCATCCCCTTCGGCGTCGCCGCGTTCCGCATCGGCGTCTTCGCGCTCTGGCCGTTCGGCTACACGACCGTGGAGCGGCGTGACGCCGGCGCGCCCTCCTGTCTCGGCAACGTGCTGTGGCTGGTGCTCGCCGGCTGGTGGCTGGCCATCGGGCACATCGTCACCGGCTTCCTGCTGTGCCTGACCGTCATCGGCATCCCGTTCGGCATCGCGAACTTCAAGCTGATCCCGGTCTCGCTGTTCCCGCTGGGCCGCGAAATCGTGCCCACCGACCGGCCGTTCGCCTCACGCTGACCGCGCTCACCGTGCTGACCGGCATGACAGCCCGGCCTGCACCGGCCCACGCCGGAACCGCCGCCTCCCGTGATGCGTCGTTCCGATCAGCACGGCACGAACCCGCGTGCGACGAAGGACGCGGGGCGCGCCGGAGAGCGCGCGCCCGTCCGGAGCGAGTGACATCACACTGCCCGGACAGCACAGGCACAGCACGGAGGGGCAGGTTCACGGCATGAGCATCATCAGCTGGATCATCCTGGGGTTGTTGGCCGGAGTCATCGCCAAGGTCCTGCTGCCCGGGCGCGACCCGGGCGGCTTCGTCGGCACGACCCTCATCGGTGTCGCGGGCGCGTTCATCGGCGGCTGGATCTCGGCCCGCTGGCTGGACCACCCCATCACCAAGGGCTTCTACGACGGCGCCACCTGGGCCGCCGCGATCGGCGGTTCGCTCGTGCTCCTGATCGTCTACCGCGTGCTGTTCGGCAACTCACGCGACTGAGCCCGCTGACCCGCTGCGGCCCGGCCGAGCGCGAGGGCGGACGCCGAGGGGCGCCCGCCCTCGCCCGTACGTCGGCTAGCGGTAGTTCACGAACTGCAGCGCGAAGTCGAAGTCCTGGCCCTTGAGCAGCGTGATGACGGTCTGCAGGTCGTCGCGGCTCTTCGAGCTGACCCGCAGTTCCTCGCCCTGCACCTGGGCCTTCACGCCCTTGGGGCCCTCGTCGCGGATGAGCTTCGCGACCTTCTTCGCGTTCTCCTGGGAGATGCCCTCCTTGATGTCCGCGAAGAGCTTGTACTCCTTGCCGGAAAGCTGCGGCTCGCCCGCGTCCAGCGCCTTCAGCGAGATGCCGCGCTTGATCAGCTTGGACTGGAAGACGTCGAGGACGGCGTTCACCCGGTCCTCGGAGTTCGCCTCCATGAGGATCTTCTCACCGGACCACGAGATCGAGGCGCCCACGCCCTTGAAGTCGTAGCGCTGCGAGATCTCCTTGGCGGCCTGGTTGAGGGCGTTGTCGACCTCCTGCCGCTCGACCTTCGAGACGATGTCGAAACTGGAGTCGGCCATGTCCTGTGGCTCCTTGTATCGGGGTGCGTGTCAGGGTGCGTATCGGCGCACGTGGGGGTGACCGCCGAGCCCGGTGGGATCCCGGGCCGCATCCGCACAAGCCTAGCCACCCCGCCCCCTCCGGGCGGCGCGGAATCAGGTGGCGAAGCACCCCCGCGCATCGGGTATCGTTTACGTCGTTGCCAGGGAGCACCGCCGAAAAGCGGTTCGAATAGGCAGCAAACCCGGCGGTGTGCCCGAGCGGCCAAAGGGAGCAGACTGTAAATCTGCCGGCTCAGCCTTCCCAGGTTCGAATCCTGGCGCCGCCACGCTGAGAGAGGAAACCCCTCCGAACTGCGGAAACGCAGAGCGGAGGGGTTTCTTCGTGTCCGGGGCCCGTCTCCGCGAGGTTTCAGCCGTTCTCCGGGGTCTCGTCCGCGTCCGGGGGCGTCTTCGCCGCCCGCTTCACCTCCACCTCGACGTCCGTGCGGGGCTTCTTCTCGTCCTTGGCGTACTCCGTCACCGAGGTCTGGGCGTCGCGGGCGAGGTCGCGCCAGGCGCGCCAGGCCGTCTCGTAGGTGTCCGTCTGGGTCTCCGACCAAGGAGCGGTCGTCGGCGCGCCGTACGCGTCCCGCAACTGCTCGACCCTCGCGTGCGCCTCGTCGGCCGCACGCTGCTTCTCCACGAGTTCCTCGAAGGTATGTGCCACGTGTACGGATGCTAGGGACGGGACGGCGGTTCCGCGCGGCGAGCGGGGCGCGTCCGGGCACGGGATACCCGCGTGGCCCACTGCGGCACACTGACCTCATGTCCAGCCTGTCCAGCCGTCGCAGAAGCTGTCCGGAGTGCCGTCGCGAGATCGCCGTCGTCGCCGGACGGTTCGCCCGGCACGACCCGCCCGGGACGCGGGAGAGCGGCGACCTCGTCTCCTGCCCGGGCTCCCGCCGGACGGCGCAACTGGGAGCCGCCCAACCGTCGTTGGACGGGTACGTGGTCCCGGACTTCCCGGGACAGCTGGCGCTCTTCTAGCGCGCCCACGCGCCGCACACGCCCCGCACGCGTGCGTGCCCGCGCCCGGCGCTGCCGCGCGCCCCCAACAGCCCCTGCACCGCCCTTCGCGGCCGCTCCGCCCCGCCCCGGCCGCCCGCCGCCCTCAGTTCCCCGCCACCGCCTTCACGGCGACCGACACCGGCGTCGAGCCGCCGATCAGCTCCAGGGTGAGCCCCGACGTGGCCGGCGAGTCGAGGAGTTCCGCCAGTACGGCGGCTACGTCCTGCCGTGGGACGGGTCCGCGGCCCGTGCGGGCCTCCAGACGGACCAGGCCGGTCCCATCGTCGTCCGTGAGCGCGCCCGGGCGCAGGATCGTCCAGTCGAGGGAGTCCAGGCCCCGTACGTACGCGTCCGCCTCGCCCTTGGCGCGCAGGTAGACGTCGAAGACCTCGTCGCCCCGGTGCTCCGCGTCCGCGCCCATGGACGAGACGACCAGGAACCGCCGTACGCCCGCCCGGACCGCCGCGTCCGCGAACAGCACGGCAGCGCCCTTGTCCACGCTGTCCTTGCGCTGCACACCGCTGCCCGGGCCGGCGCCCGCCGCGAACACCGCCGCGTCCGCGCCCCGCAGCCGCTCCGCGACCTCTTCGACGGACGCCGACTCCAGGTCCAGGACGACCGGTTCGGCGCCGGCCGTCCTCAGGTCGTCGCTCTGTTCGGCCCTGCGGATGATCCCCGCGACCTCGTTACCGCGCGCGGCGAGCAACCGCTCGAGCCGCAGCGCGATCTGACCATGACCACCAGCGATGACAATGCGCATGGTTCCGACCGTACGCCCGGGCGCCCCCGTCCGCCGCCGCACGCCCCCAGCGGCCACGGAACGGCCGCAGGGGCAACGTCCGGGCCGAACCCTGCCGCTCCGCCGCGCCGGGCGCACGCCCCCGCCCCGCGGCGGCCGGCGCTACGACGGGCCGCCCCGCCCCTGCCGCGGCAGACCCAGCTCCTCGGCGGCCGCCGAGTTGCAGTACTCGCGGACGGCGCTCGTGCGGGCCACCACGCGCCCGCGGTGGATCACGATCCGGCTGTAGGCCAGCGACAGGACCCCTGCCAGGCGGTCTCCGCGGACGGCGAGGAGGTCGGCCGGGAAGCCGGCCTCCACCCGGACCTCGGGCAGGCCCAGAGCGGCCCGCGCGGACGTGCTGACGGCGTCATAGGCGTCCTCGGGACGCAGGCCGTGGCGCGAGGCGAGCAGATAGGCGGCCTCGAGGGGATCGCCGCGGCCCACCGGGTTGCAGACGTCCCGCAACGCGCCGCTGCCGGCGGCCAGCCGCACCCCGGCCGCACGCAACAGCCGTACGGGCGCGGCGCGCCGGTCCTCGACGGCGCCGCAGCCGCCCTGGGGCAGGCAGACCACCGTCACGCCCGCCGCGGCCAGTTGGTCGGCGGTGCGGCCGGCCGCCTCGGCGGGGAGGCGACCGAGCCCGCCGCAGGGGCTGAGGGCGACGCCGGGCCGCAGCCCGCCGGCCATCGCGGCGAGGCGGGCGAGCCGGGCCGGGTCGGCGGCGTCGGTGTGCAGGTCGACGGGGCAGCCGTGCTCGGAGGCGACCTCGAGCACGGTCTCCACGTAGCCGGCGGGGTCGGGGTCCAGGTCCGGGCAGCCGCCTACCACCGCGGCGCCCATCTTCACCGCGTCGCGCAGCATCGCGAGCCCGTCCGCCCCCGCCGCCCCGGTCAGCACCCGCGGCATCGCCACCGCCGACAGCTCCGCCAGCCCGCGCAGCGAGCGCCGGGCCTGCAGGACGGCCGCCAGCGCGCCGAGGCCCTGGACGTCCCCCACACGCACCTGGGCGCGCAGCGCGGTCGCGCCGTGGCCGAGCTGCAGCAGCACCGCCTCGGTGGCGCGGCGCTGGACGTCCTGCGGGGCGTACGAGACGGGACCGTCGTCGTCCGCCGTGAGCGCGGTGTCGAGGTGTGCGTGGGGCTCTGCGGGGGCCGGGAGCAGGAGGTAGCCGTCGAGGTCCACGCGCCCTCCGGCCCGGGCCGGCCCGGCCGCCAGGCTCCCGGCGGTTCCGACCGCCTCGATGCGCCCGCGGCCCAGCCGTACGTCCACCGTGCGGCCGTCCGTCAGGCGCGCCCCGCACAACAGCAGGGCGGCCGGGTCCGGTGTGCCCGAGGAGGCGCCGGAGGAGGACCACGAGTGGGGCGGCTGCGGCCGGCTGTCGGGCATCGGGCTCCAGGGGCTCGGGACTGCGCGGGGCGCAGAGGACGCTGAGGACGCAGGCGTCCTGGCGGGACGCATGATCACGCAGAGTGAGTCGAGCCTAGGGCGGTGCTTCGGCGAGGGCGGGGAGGAGCGCAATAGTCGTACCGGCGTGGTCCGCTGTGCCGGAGGGGCTCGGGAGGGGCTCGGGAGTCCTTCGGGACCCATGGGAAACGGATGCCCGTACGACCCTGGAAGAGGGGCCGGTGGGCCTCGCGAAACGGATTTGGGCGAACGGCTGCGGACCGTGTAATGTCTTCATCGCTCGCCCCAATAGCTCAGTCGGTAGAGCGTCTCCATGGTAAGGAGAAGGTCTACGGTTCGATTCCGTATTGGGGCTCTGGTGGGTGAGGTTCCCGTCGCGAGGCGGGACCTGATCCCATCAAAGCGGTGTAGCTCAGTCGGTAGAGCAAGCGGCTCATAATCGCTGTGTCACCGGTTCAAGTCCGGTCACCGCTACTGACGGTAGCCGATTGTGGGGTCGGTCCTTCGATCGGCTACTCTTTTATGCGTTCATCTGTCCCATCCGTTCGTCAAGGAGCACTCACGTGGCTGCCACCGACGTCCGCCCGAAGATCACGCTGGCCTGCGTGGAGTGCAAGGAGCGGAACTACATCACCAAGAAGAACCGGCGTAACAACCCGGACCGACTGGAGATGAAGAAGCACTGCCCGCGTTGCAACGCGCACACCGCGCACCGCGAAACGCGATAAATCAGGCTCGTATGCGAGGCCGTCCCCGAGTGATCGGGGGCGGCCTCGTGTCGTTGAGCGACCCGTACCGGTCAGTAGAGCGACGCACAGCGACGCAGAGAACCAGGAGGTGCCGAGGCCCATGGCGCTCGACCAGTCCTTCGTCGGGCGGAGCTACCCGCCCACCGATCCCTACGAGGTCGGCCGCGAGAAGATCCGCGAGTTCGCCGAGGCCGTGGGGGACGACAACCCGGTGTACACCGACCCGGAGGCCGCCAAGGCGCTCGGGTACGCGGATGTGATCGCGCCGCCCACCTTCGTGTTCTCGATCACCTTCAAGGCGGCGGGACAGGTCGTCCAGGACCCCCAGCTGGGCCTCGACTACAGCCGTGTGGTGCACGGCGACCAGAAGTTCGCCTACAAGCGCCCGGTGCGCGCCGGTGACCGGCTGACCGTCACCTCGACCATCGAGGCCGTCAAGTCCATGGCGGGCAACGACATCCTGGACGTCCGGGGCGAGGTCCACGACGAGACCGGCGAACACGTGGTGACCGCCTGGACCAAGCTGGTCGCCCGTGCGGCGGAGCCGGCGCAGACCGACGGGGAGGCGTGAGGAACCCGATGACGACGAAGATCGCTTACGACGACGTCGAGGTCGGCGCCGAACTGCCGGCCCGGTCCTTCCCGGTGAACCGGGCCGCCCTCGTCCGGTACGCGGGCGCCTCCGGGGACTTCAACCCCATCCACTGGAACGAGAAGTTCGCCAAGGAGGTGGGCCTGCCGGACGTCATCGCGCACGGCATGTTCACCATGGCCGAGGCGATCCGCGTCGTGACCGACTGGACCGGCGACCCGGGCGCCCTCGTGGACTACGGCGTCCGCTTCACCAGGCCCGTCGTCGTCCCGAACGACGACCAGGGCGCGGTGATCGAGGTCACCGGCAAGGTGGCCGCCAAGCTCGACGACAACACCGTCCGGGTGGACCTGACCGTGACCAGCGGCGGCCAGAAGGTCCTGGGCATGTCACGGGCGGTCGTACGACTGGCCTGAGCAGCGAGCAGCGAGCAGCAGCGAGCGGTGCGGTAAGGGGCGTCTTCCAGGGGGAGGCGCCCCTTACGCGTGACGGGCGGGCCGGGCTGTCGGCGGTGTCTCGTAGGCTGGGCGGGTGCAGGAACTCCACGATGCCCCGCTCGCCCCGCTGACCACCTTCCGGCTGGGCGGTCCCGCCACCAGGCTGGTGACCGCGACCACCGACGCCGAGGTGGTCGCCGCCGTGCGCGAGGCCGACGCCGGCGGCACGCCACTGCTGATCATCGGCGGCGGCTCCAACCTCGTCATCGGCGACAAGGGCTTCGAGGGGACGGCCCTGCGCATCGCCACCCGCGGCCGCGACATCGTCGGGACGCGGCTGGAACTGGCCGCGGGCGAGGTGTGGAGCGACGCCGTCGCCCACACCGTGGCGGCCGGCCTGGCCGGCATCGAGTGCCTGGCCGGCATCCCCGGTTCGGCGGGCGCCACGCCGATCCAGAACGTGGGGGCGTACGGCCAGGAGGTCTCCAGCACGATCACCGAGGTGGTCGCCTACGACCGCCGGGCGGGCGAGACGGTCACGCTCACCGACGAGGAGTGCGCCTTCGCCTACCGGCACAGCCGCTTCAAGGCCGACCCGGAGCGCTATGTCGTCCTGCGCGTCCGCTTCGAGCTGGAGGACGCGGACGGCCTGTCGGCGCCGCTGAAGTACGCCGAGACGGCCCGCGCGCTCGGCGTCGCGCCGGGCGACCGGGTGCCGCTCGCCGACGCACGCGACACCGTGCTGAAGCTGCGCGCCGGCAAGGGCATGGTGCTGGACGCCGAGGACCACGACACCTGGTCGGCCGGTTCCTTCTTCACCAACCCGATCCTCACCGACGCCGACTTCGCCGCCTTCCACGCACGCGTGAAGGAGCGGCTGGGCGACGGCGCGGAGCCGCCCGCCTACCCGGCCGGCGAGGGACACACCAAGACCTCCGCGGCCTGGCTGATCGACAAGGCGGGCTTCACCAAGGGGTACGGCAGCGGCCCCGCGCGGATCTCCACGAAGCACACCCTCGCCCTCACCAACCGGGGCGCGGCGACCACGGAGGACCTGCTGGCGCTGGCCCGCGAGGTCGTCGTCGGCGTGCGCGAGACGTTCGGGATCACCCTCGTCAACGAGCCGGTGATGGTGGGCGTCGGGCTCTAGGGGCCCCGGGCTCAGGACGCCAGCCAGTCGTCCACGCCCGACAGCAGCTTCCGGCGTACGTCCTCCGGCGCCGCCGAGCCCCGCACCGACTGCCGGGCCAGTTCCGCCAACTCCTCGTCCGTGAAGGCGTGGTGGCGGCGGGCGAACTCGTACTGGGCGGCCAGGCGCGAGCCGAACAGCAGCGGGTCGTCGGCGCCCAGCGCCATGGGGACGCCCGCGTCGAACAAGGTTCGCAGCGGAACGTCCTCGGGCTTGTCGTACACGCCCAGGGCGACGTTCGACGCCGGACACACCTCGCAGGTCACCCCGCGTTCGGCGAGCTTCCTCAGCAGCCGGGGGTCCTCGGCCGCCCGCACGCCGTGCCCGAGCCGGTTCGCGTGCAGGTCGTCCAGGCAGTCGCGGACGGACGACGGGCCGGTCAGCTCGCCGCCGTGCGGGGCGGACAGCAGCCCGCCCTCGCGGGCGATCGCGAACGCCCGGTCGAAGTCCCGTGCCATGCCCCTGCGTTCGTCGTTGGAGAGCCCGAAGCCGACCACCCCGCGGTCCGCGTACCGCACGGCCAGCCGGGCCAGGGTGCGGGCGTCCAGCGGGTGTTTCATCCGGTTGGCCGCGACCAGCACCCGCATTCCGAGCCCGGTCTCGCGCGACGTCGTCTCCACCGCGTCCAGGATGACCTCCAGCGCCGGGATCAGCCCGCCCAGCCGGGGCGCGTACGACGTGGGGTCGACCTGGATCTCCAGCCAGTGCGAGCCGTCCTGCAGGTCCTCCTCGGCGGCCTCGCGCACCAGCCGCTGGATGTCCTCCGGCTCCCGCAGACACGAGCGGGCCGCGTCGTACAGGCGCTGGAAGCGGAACCAGCCGCGTTCGTCCGTCGCACGCAGCTTGGGCGGCTCGCCGCTGGTCAGCGCCTCGGTCAGCGCGTCGGGCAGGCGGACGCCGTACTTGTCGGCCAGCTCCAGCACGGTGGCCGGCCGCATCGACCCGGTGAAGTGCAGGTGCAGATGGGCTTTCGGCAGCTCAGAGACATCACGTACACGCTCCATCCATGGATCCTGCCGCATGCCCCCCGGGTCCCGGTAGCGCTTTCCCCGAACGTGGTCTTGCTCGCACAAAGCAGCGGGACCGCACACCGGCGTCGGCATGCGGTCCCGTGGCGGAAGCGGACGTCAGTCCCTGGCCTCGGCCAGCAGCTTCTGGATGCGGCTCACACCCTCGACGAGGTCCTCGTCGCCCAGCGCGTACGACAGCCGCAGATACCCCGGGGTGCCGAAGGCCTCGCCCGGCACGACCGCGACCTCGGCCTCCTCCAGGATCAGCGCGGCCAGCTCGACCGAGTCCTGCGGACGCCTGCCGCGGATCTCCTTGCCGAGCAGCGCCTTCACCGACGGGTAGGCGTAGAACGCGCCCTCGGGCTCCGGGCAGACGACGCCGTCGATCTCGTTGAGCATCCGGACGATCGTCCTGCGGCGGCGGTCGAAGGCCTCGCGCATCGTCTCGACGGCCGACAGGTCACCGGAGACGGCGGCCAGGGCGGCGATCTGCGCCACGTTGGAGACGTTCGAGGTGGCGTGCGACTGCAGGTTCGTCGCGGCCTTGACGACGTCCTTCGGGCCGATGATCCAGCCGACCCGCCAGCCGGTCATCGCGTACGTCTTGGCGACGCCGTTGACGACGATGCACTTGTCGCGCAGCTCGGGGAGGATCGCCGGCAGCGAGGTGAACGTCGCGTCGCCGTAGACGAGGTGCTCGTAGATCTCGTCCGTCATGACCCACAGGCCGTGCTCGACGGCCCAGCGGCCGATCGCCTCGGCGTCCTCGGCGCTGTAGACCGCGCCGGTCGGGTTGGACGGGGAGACGAACAGGACGACCTTGGTGCGCTCCGTGCGGGCCGCCTCCAACTGCTCGACGGAGACCCGGTAGCCGGTCGTCTCGTCGGCCACCACGTCCACCGGGACGCCGCCGGCCAGCCGGATCGACTCCGGGTACGTGGTCCAGTACGGGGCCGGGACGATGACCTCGTCGCCCGGGTCGAGGATCGCGGCGAAGGCCTCGTAGATGGCCTGCTTGCCGCCGTTGGTGACCAGGATCTGCGAGGCCTCGACCTCGTAGCCGGAGTCACGCAGCGTCTTCGCGGCGATCGCGGCCTTCAGCTCGGGCAGGCCCCCGGCCGGCGTGTACCGGTGGAACTTGGGGTTCTTGCAGGCCTCGATCGCGGCCTCGACGATGTAGTCCGGGGTCGGGAAGTCGGGCTCGCCGGCGCCGAAGCCGATCACCGGACGCCCGGCGGCCTTCAGGGCCTTGGCCTTGGCGTCCACGGCGAGGGTGGCGGACTCGGAGATCGCGCCGACTCGGGCGGAGACCCGGCGCTCGGTGGGAGGGGTTGCAGCGCTCATGGGGTCCATGGTTTCAGACCGGAAACCGGCCCGGCACACTGGTTTCACGGACTGGTCAGCCGAGCGAACATCCAGGAGAACATCCGAAGGAATCCGATCAAGGACCCTTTCCGTTCGACGAGGCGCTCAAGACCACGTACACTCACACGTCGTTGGCCTTCGACAGCCGCGCCACAACCGGTGCACACCGAGCACCCGAGCGGATGCGGTACGTTGGGGACACACAAAGGGTCGTAGCTCAATTGGTAGAGCACTGGTCTCCAAAACCAGCGGTTGGGGGTTCAAGTCCCTCCGGCCCTGCTACACACTCCGTCACCAGGATGTGTGCGCAGCGCATGTACGTACAGCAATGCACTCGCCGTGCGGCTCAGACCGGGCGCGGCACGGCCACGACCCGGGAACAGGTGAGGACGAATGGCGGACGCCGTGGGCTCCATCGACACGCCTGATGCCCAGGACGAGGCGCCTGAGGCGAAGAAGAAGGCCCGCAAGGGCGGCAAGCGAGCCAAGAAGGGCCCGCTCAAGCGCCTGGCGCTCTTCTATCGCCAGATCGTTGCGGAGCTCCGCAAGGTCGTATGGCCCACTCGCGGTCAGCTGACGACGTACACCACCGTGGTGATCGTGTTCGTCGTCATCATGATCGGCCTGGTGACCGTGATTGACTATGGACTCAGCCACGCCGCCAAGTACGTCTTTGGCTGAGCCTAGAGCGAAGGGCGCCGAGGTATCCGGCGCCCCTTTCGCATGTTCCACCCCTATGTATCCAGGAAGAAGCAGCCACCGTGTCTGACCAGAACCTGAACGACGCCATCGAGCCGGACGAGTCCGTGGACGACGAGCTCGACATCGTCGAGGGCTCGGACGAGGTGGACGAGTTCGAGGCTGCCGAGGCCGAGGCGGGCGAGCCCGCGGAGGAAGCCGCGCTGCACGTCGAGGACGAGGACGCCGCGGGCGCCGAGGACGATGACGCCGACGAGGCCGTCGCCGAAGAGTCCGAGGAAGCCGAAGAGGAAGAGCCGGCCGAGCCGGTCGACCCCGTCGCCGCCCTGCGCGAGGAACTGCGCACCCTCCCCGGCGAGTGGTACGTCATCCACACGTACGCCGGCTACGAGAACCGCGTGAAGACCAACCTGGAGCAGCGCGCCGTCTCGCTGAACGTCGAGGACTTCATCTTCCAGGCCGAGGTGCCGCAGGAAGAGGTCGCGCAGATCAAGAACGGCGAGCGCAAGACCATCCGTCAGAACAAGCTCCCCGGCTACGTGCTGGTGCGCATGGACCTGACGAACGAGTCCTGGGGCGTCGTGCGCAACACGCCCGGCGTCACCGGCTTCGTGGGCAACGCCTACGACCCGTACCCGCTGACCCTGGACGAGATCGTCAAGATGCTCGCCCCGGAGGCCGAGGAGAAGGCCGCCCGTGAGGCCGCCGAGGCCGAGGGCAAGCCGGCTCCGGCCCGCAAGGTCGAGGTCCAGGTGCTGGACTTCGAGGTGGGCGACTCGGTCACCGTCACCGACGGCCCGTTCGCCACGCTGCAGGCCACGATCAACGAGATCAACGCCGACTCGAAGAAGGTCAAGGGCCTCGTCGAGATCTTCGGCCGCGAGACCCCGGTCGAGCTCAGCTTCGACCAGATCCAGAAGAACTAGCTCCTTCTGGAACACACGCCTCCGACCAGGTCAGGCGGGCTGTCACAGCTCGCCTGACCTGCTCGGTTTTTGGCCGCGCACAGATACCCGTTATCGTTGTGCGGTATGCCTCCATCCGGATCATCCGGACCGGAAGGCTGAAAAACTCTCACTAGGACCCGGAGAGAGCAATGCCTCCCAAGAAGAAGAAGGTCACGGGGCTCATCAAGCTCCAGATCAACGCCGGTGCGGCCAACCCCGCACCGCCGGTCGGCCCCGCGCTCGGCCAGCACGGCGTCAACATCATGGAGTTCTGCAAGGCCTACAACGCCGCGACCGAGTCGCAGCGTGGCTGGGTGATCCCGGTGGAGATCACGGTCTACGAGGACCGCTCCTTCACCTTCGTCACCAAGACGCCGCCGGCCGCGAAGATGATCCTCAAGGCCGCGGGTGTCGAGAAGGGCTCGGGCGAGCCGCACAAGACCAAGGTCGCCAAGATCACCGAGGCGCAGGTCCGCGAGATCGCCACGACCAAGCTCCCCGACCTCAACGCCAACGACCTTGACGCCGCGTCGAAGATCATCGCCGGCACCGCCCGCTCCATGGGCATCACGGTCGAGGGCTGACACCCAGCCCCGTAGCACCTTCGTAGCACCGTGGCAGGGCCTGCTCGGCCCGTACCACGACTCCTCAGACACACTGGAGCAGTAGTGAGCAAGCGCAGCAAGTCCCTCCGCGCTGCGGACGCCAAGATCGACCGGGAGAAGCTCTACGCCCCGCTCGAGGCCGTCCGTCTCGCCAAGGAGACCTCCACGAGCAAGTTCGACGGCACCGTCGAGGTCGCCTTCCGCCTGGGTGTCGACCCGCGCAAGGCCGACCAGATGGTCCGTGGCACCGTGAACCTGCCGCACGGCACCGGCAAGACCGCCCGGGTCCTGGTCTTCGCGACCGGTGACCGTGCTGCGGCCGCGGAGGCCGCGGGCGCCGACATCGTCGGCTCCGACGAACTGATCGACGAGGTGGCGAAGGGGCGTCTGGACTTCGACGCCGTCGTCGCCACCCCGGACCTCATGGGCAAGGTCGGCCGCCTCGGCCGCGTCCTCGGCCCGCGTGGTCTGATGCCCAACCCGAAGACCGGCACCGTGACCCCGGACGTGGCCAAGGCCGTGACCGACATCAAGGGCGGCAAGATCGAGTTCCGCGTCGACAAGCACTCGAACCTGCACTTCATCATCGGCAAGGCGTCCTTCGACGACGCCAAGCTGGTGGAGAACTACGGCGCGGCGCTGGAGGAGATCCTCCGTCTGAAGCCGTCCGCCGCCAAGGGTCGCTACATCAAGAAGGCCGCGATCAGCACCACGATCGGCCCCGGCATCCAGGTCGACCCGAACCGCACCCGGAACCTCCTCGTCGAGGAGGACCCGGCCGCGGTCTGAACCTGACGGTTCGCCCGAGTCGGCGACGAGCCCCGCAACCTCTCGAGGTGCGGGGCTCGTCCCTTTTTGTCGTACCTCTTCTTTCTTCGTACGACTGTCAGTGCTGTGCGTTAACGTCCAGTGACAGGCATTCCATGGGGGTGGGACGAATGAAGTGCACGAGCGTGCGTCGTGCGGGCCTCTCGATCGCGGCACTGACCCTGCTGGCGGGGGCGACGGCCTGCAGCGGCTCGGGCGGCTCGGGCGGCCCGGGGAAGGGCCAGGAGGGCAGCCCGCGGCTCAGTCCCGTCGCGGCGCTGCAGAGCGCCGAGAAGTCGACCGACGGCGCGGACTCCGCGAAGGTCGAGTCCACCACCACCATGGGCTCGGTGATGTCGATGACCGCCGAGGGCGCCCTGGGCTGGAGAGACGGCCTCACCGGCACGCTCACCATCACCTACACCGGCGGCACCATGGCCGACACGATGCGGCAGATGGGCGCCACCTCGATGGAGGCCCGGTACCTGCCCGACGCCTACTACGCCAGGATGGGCGACTCCTTCGCGGGGCAGGCCGGCGGCAGACACTGGATCAAGTACGCGTACGACGACCTGGCGAGCCTCGGCGGCGGCTCCGGCGCGTATCTGAAGGACCAGCTGACCAACACCACCCCCCACCAGTCCGTGAAGCTGCTGCTGGCCTCCGGGGACGTCCACGAGGTCGGCGAGGAGAAGGTGCGCGGCCGGAACACCACGCACTACTCCGGCACCGTGAAGGTGGCCGACCTCGCCGAGAAGAACTCCCACCTCGACCGCAGTCGGCTCGACGAGCTGAAGAAGACGCTGGAACAGGCCGGCGTCACCACCGAGACCGTCGACATCTGGGTCGACGAGCGGGACCTGCTGGCCAAGAAGGTCGAGAAGGGCGAGACCACGGCGGGCGCGTACAGCCAGACCGCCTACTACAGCGACTACGGGACCGCGGTCGCGGCCGAGGCGCCCCCGGCGGGCGACACGGCGGACTTCCGTGAGCTGGTGAAACAACAGGGGGCGGCCGGCGGCTCGTAATTCACGGGACCTCCTCCGGGTTCCTAGGATACCTTCACGGTCTTGCTGTGAGTCGACCATGTGTTCTGTGTACGGGGTTCTGGGGGAAATTGGATGAGGTCTGCCGTGGGTGTCCTCGGGCTGTCCGTGCTGCTCGTCAGCGGCTGTGCGGCGATGGGCGGGACGGGGAGCGAGGGTGACTCGTCCGCTGCGGCGGCGGTCGCACGGGCCGCGGAGAAGGCGGAACAGCCGGTGTCCCTGCGCTACCGCACGAACGGCCGGACGCCGGAGGAGGGACGGATCCGGGGCGAGGCCGCGATCGGCACGAAACCGCAGGTCATGACTCTGAAGTCCACCGTGCTCAGCGGCCCCGACAAGGGCACGGGCGAGTTCCGGTTCGTCGGCGGCGTGCTCTACATAGGCACCGACGAAGCCGACGAGGACGGCAAGCACTGGGTCAAGTTCGGCAAGCCAGGCGCCAACGGCGGGATGTCCGACAAGGTCCGGGACAACCCGGCGCACGAGACCGGTTTCCTGGCCGCCGCCGACGATCTGAAGAAGGCCGGCGCCGAGGCGGTCGGCGGCGTCCGCACCGACCACTACACGGGCACGGCGACGGTCGACGAGATCCGCGCCTCCTTCGAGGGCCGGCCGGCGAAGATCCGGCAGCGGACCGAGAAGAGCCTCGCCCAGTACGAGAAGCTGGGCGTCGACGAGCTCACCATGGACCTGTGGGTCGACGCCGAGGACCGCACCCGGCAGCTGCGCATGCAGGGCTTCGGACGGCGCGGCCCGCTCGACCTGACCATCACCTTCTCCGACTTCGGCAAGCCCGTGACGGTGAAGGCGCCGCCGGCCTCGGACACCGTCGACCTGGCCGAGAAGCTGGGGAAGTCCGCGAACTGACCTCCGCCGGACGCCCCTCCGGGCACCCGGCCGGTCCCCGTACGGGCGGATTTGCTTGACGGCGACCGGTTCACGTACGCTCCTGCAGAAGCCAAAGACCGCTGGTCGTTGCCGTGCACTCAGCAGAGTGTGCGGTGGCCGAAGGATCCGCTGCAATGCGGACGACCCGCGCAGGTGTCAGTGGATGTGCTCCCGAACAGAAATCCGTCCGCGGAATTCGTTCGGTCGAGCTACGCCCCGTGCGCCTGCGCCGGGGCGTTTCGTCTGTCACAGCCCCTTCTGAGCGGTCCTCATCACCCGGAAGGAGGCCGACGCTCTATGGCAAGGCCCGACAAGGCTGCCGCGGTAGCCGAGCTGACGGACGCGTTCCGCAGTTCGAACGCCGCCGTGCTGACCGAGTACCGGGGTCTCACCGTGGCGCAGCTCAAGACGCTGCGTCGTTCGCTCGGTGAGAACGCCCAGTACGCCGTGGTGAAGAACACGCTGACCAAGATTGCGGCCAACGAGGCCGGGATCAACACGCTCGACGACCTTTTCAACGGTCCGACGGCGGTCGCCTTCATCACCGGTGACCCGGTGGAGTCGGCGAAGGGTCTTCGTGACTTCGCCAAGGACAACCCGAACCTCGTCATCAAGGGCGGTGTCCTTGACGGCAAGGCGCTGTCCGCCGACGAGATCAAGAAGCTTGCGGACCTCGAGTCCCGCGAGGTTCTGCTCAGCAAGCTGGCGGGTGCCTTCAAGGGCAAGCAGTCTCAGGCTGCTCAGCTCTTCCAGGCGCTTCCCTCGAAGCTCGTCCGCACCGTGGACGCTCTTCGCGCCAAGCAGGCCGAGCAGGGCGGTGCCGAGTAACTCGGCTCGCGAAATGACCGCCGCCTGAGGCGTTCCGCCTGAGGCAGAGGTCGTAGCGGGCCGACAGTACGCCCGCCACACATGTACATACCGGCACCAGCCGAATTAGTGGAAGGATCGCCCACCATGGCGAAGCTCAGCCAGGAAGACCTGCTCGCGCAGTTCGAGGAGATGACCCTCATCGAGCTCTCCGAGTTCGTGAAGGCCTTCGAGGAGAAGTTCGACGTCACCGCCGCCGCCGCGGTCGCCGCCGCCCCCGCGGGCCCGGTCGCCGTTGCCGAGGCCGCTGAGGAGCAGGACGAGTTCGACGTCGTCCTCACCGGCGCCGGCGAGAAGAAGATCCAGGTCATCAAGGTCGTGCGTGAGCTGACCTCCCTGGGTCTGAAGGAGGCCAAGGACCTCGTGGACGGCGCTCCGAAGCCCGTTCTCGAGAAGGTCGCCAAGGAGGCCGCGGAGAAGGCTGCCGAGTCCCTCAAGGCCGCCGGCGCCTCCGTCGAGGTCAAGTAACACCACGCGGTCGGCGACGACCGCACGCGAAGGCTGAAACTGCTCCCCCGGGAGCTGTAACGCCCACGCACCGAGGAGCGATCATCCATCTGGGTGGTCGCTCTTCGGCGTTCCTGGGAGCGCGGCCACGGTTGCCTGGTACCCCTCTGAGCGGGGGGTATGGTGATCTTCATCGTGTCTCCGAGCGCCCCCGTTCGCGCCAGGAGGCCTTGACGAACCGCACGCAGCGCGCAATTCTCAGGACGCGTCGTCACAAGGATCCGTATCCGAGGCATGGATCGACGGCGAAGAGGGCAGTATCACCGTGCGTTGAGGGCTACCGGACCGAGGGCGTTGAGAACTACGAGGGTCTCGAAGAACCCGCACTGGACATCAGTGTGCCAAGTGGCTACACTGACCCTTTGCGCTGCCTGTTAGCTGTCCCCTGCCCGTCACCAGGGGCATGCCCTCACTTGAGTCCGGACGACCAGATCATCTCCCACCTGGCCTTTTCGCCAATCGGGGAATATCTGTCTCCGTGCCCGGGACTGAGGGGCCGGTACGCGCGTAGTGAGTCCGAGCCCTCGGAAGGACCCCCTCTTGGCCGCCTCGCGCAACGCCTCGACCTCGAATACGAACAACGCCGCCAGCACTGCCCCGCTGCGCATCTCTTTTGCAAAGATCAAGGAGCCGCTCGAGGTTCCCAACCTGCTCGCGTTGCAGACCGAGAGCTTTGACTGGCTGCTCGGGAACACCGCCTGGCAGAGTCGGGTCGAGGCGGCTCTGGAGTCCGGTCAGGACGTCCCCACCAAGTCCGGTCTGGAGGAGATCTTCGAGGAGATCTCCCCGATCGAGGACTTCTCCGGGTCGATGTCGCTGACGTTCCGCGACCACCGTTTCGAGCCGCCGAAGAACAGCATCGACGAGTGCAAGGACCGTGACTTCACGTACGCGGCCCCGCTCTTCGTGACGGCCGAGTTCACGAACAACGAGACCGGCGAGATCAAGTCCCAGACCGTCTTCATGGGCGACTTCCCGCTCATGACGAACAAGGGCACCTTCGTCATCAACGGCACCGAGCGTGTCGTGGTGTCGCAGCTGGTCCGTTCGCCGGGTGTCTACTTCGACTCCTCCATCGACAAGACGTCCGACAAGGACATCTTCTCGGCCAAGATCATCCCCTCCCGGGGCGCCTGGCTCGAGATGGAGATCGACAAGCGCGACATGGTCGGTGTCCGCATCGACCGCAAGCGCAAGCAGTCCGTCACCGTCCTTCTGAAGGCTCTCGGCTGGACCACCGAGCAGATCCTCGAGGAGTTCGGCGAGTACGAGTCCATGCGCGCCACCCTGGAGAAGGACCACACCCAGGGCCAGGACGACGCGCTGCTCGACATCTACCGCAAGCTGCGTCCGGGCGAGCCCCCCACGCGTGAGGCCGCGCAGACGCTGCTCGAGAACCTCTACTTCAACCCCAAGCGCTACGACCTCGCGAAGGTCGGCCGCTACAAGGTCAACAAGAAGCTGGGCGCGGACGCTCCGCTCGACGCGGGCGTGCTGACCGTCGAGGACGTCATCTCGACGATCAAGTACCTGGTCAAGCTGCACGCCGGCGAGACCGAGACGGGCGCCGACAACGGCACGACGATCGTCGTCGAGACCGACGACATCGACCACTTCGGCAACCGCCGTCTGCGCAGCGTCGGCGAGCTCATCCAGAACCAGGTCCGCACGGGTCTGGCGCGTATGGAGCGAGTCGTCCGCGAGCGGATGACGACCCAGGACGTCGAGGCGATCACGCCGCAGACCCTGATCAACATCCGGCCGGTCGTCGCCTCCATCAAGGAGTTCTTCGGCACCAGCCAGCTGTCGCAGTTCATGGACCAGAACAACCCGCTGTCGGGTCTCACCCACAAGCGCCGCCTGTCGGCTCTTGGCCCGGGTGGTCTCTCCCGTGAGCGGGCCGGCTTCGAGGTCCGTGACGTGCACCCCTCGCACTACGGCCGCATGTGCCCGATCGAGACGCCCGAAGGCCCGAACATCGGTCTGATCGGCTCGCTCGCCTCCTACGGCCGCGTCAACGCGTTCGGTTTCGTGGAGACGCCCTACCGCCGGGTCACCGACGGTGTCGTCACCGACGAGGTCGACTACCTGACGGCCGACGAGGAGGACCGCTTCGTCATCGCGCAGGCCAACGCCACGCTCGACGACGACCTGCGCTTCACCGAGAACCGCGTCCTGGTCCGCCGCCGTGGCGGCGAGGTCGACTACGTCCCCGGTGACGACGTGGACTACATGGACGTCTCGCCGCGCCAGATGGTGTCGGTCGCGACCGCCATGATCCCGTTCCTCGAGCACGACGACGCCAACCGTGCCCTCATGGGCGCGAACATGATGCGCCAGGCCGTGCCGCTCATCAAGAGCGAGGCCCCGCTCGTCGGCACCGGCATGGAGTACCGCTCCGCCGTCGACGCCGGCGACGTGGTCAAGGCCGAGAAGGACGGTGTGGTCCAGGAGGTCTCCGCGGACTACATCACCACGACCAACGACGACGGCACGTACATCACGTACCGCCTGGCCAAGTTCTCGCGCTCCAACCAGGGCACCTCGGTCAACCAGAAGGTCATCGTCAACGAGGGCGACCGGATCATCACCGGTCAGGTCCTCGCCGACGGCCCGGCCACCGAGAACGGCGAGATGGCGCTCGGCAAGAACCTGCTCGTGGCGTTCATGCCGTGGGAGGGTCACAACTACGAGGACGCGATCATCCTGTCGCAGCGCCTCGTGCAGGACGACGTCCTCTCCTCGATCCACATCGAGGAGCACGAGGTCGACGCCCGTGACACCAAGCTCGGCCCCGAGGAGATCACCCGGGACATCCCGAACGTCTCCGAGGAGGTCCTCGCCGACCTCGACGAGCGCGGCATCATCCGCATCGGCGCCGAGGTCGTCGCCGGCGACATCCTGGTCGGCAAGGTCACGCCCAAGGGCGAGACCGAGCTGACCCCGGAGGAGCGCCTGCTGCGCGCGATCTTCGGCGAGAAGGCCCGTGAGGTCCGTGACACCTCGCTGAAGGTGCCGCACGGCGAGATCGGCAAGGTCATCGGCGTCCGCGTCTTCGACCGTGAAGAGGGCGACGAGCTGCCGCCGGGCGTGAACCAGCTGGTTCGGGTCTACGTGGCGCAGAAGCGCAAGATCACGGACGGTGACAAGCTCGCCGGCCGTCACGGCAACAAGGGTGTCATCTCCAAGATCCTGCCCATCGAGGACATGCCGTTCCTCGAGGACGGGACCCCGGTCGACATCATCCTCAACCCGCTGGGCGTGCCGTCCCGAATGAACCCGGGACAGGTGCTGGAGATCCACCTCGGCTGGCTCGCCAGCCGCGGCTGGGACGTCTCCGGCCTCGGCGAGGACTGGGCGCAGCGCCTGCAGGTCATCGGCGCCGACCAGGTCGCCCCGGGCACCAACGTCGCCACCCCGGTGTTCGACGGCGCCCGTGAGGACGAGCTCGCGGGTCTGCTGAACCACACCATCCCGAACCGCGACGGCGAGCGCATGGTGCAGCCGACCGGCAAGGCGAGGCTGTTCGACGGCCGCTCCGGCGAGCCGTTCCCGGACCCGATCTCCATCGGGTACATGTACATCCTCAAGCTCCACCACCTGGTCGACGACAAGCTGCACGCCCGTTCGACCGGTCCGTACTCGATGATCACCCAGCAGCCGCTGGGCGGTAAGGCGCAGTTCGGCGGTCAGCGCTTCGGTGAGATGGAGGTGTGGGCGCTGGAGGCATACGGCGCCGCTTACGCCCTCCAGGAGCTCCTGACCATCAAGTCCGACGACGTCACCGGCCGCGTGAAGGTCTACGAGGCCATCGTCAAGGGCGAGAACATCCCCGAGCCCGGCATCCCCGAGTCCTTCAAGGTGCTCATCAAGGAGATGCAGTCTCTCTGCCTGAACGTGGAGGTGCTGTCCAGCGACGGTATGTCCATCGAGATGCGTGACACCGACGAGGACGTCTTCCGCGCGGCGGAGGAGCTCGGCATCGACCTGTCCCGGCGCGAGCCGAGCAGCGTCGAAGAGGTCTGACGGGAGTCCGGTCCGGAGGTTCGGCGATGAAGATCCCTGAACCTCCGGCCGGCCCCGGGACCCCCGTATCAGACCCCAAGACTTACAACCCTGAGAGGGATTGACGCATAGTGCTCGACGTCAACTTCTTCGACGAGCTCCGGATCGGTCTGGCTACCGCTGACGACATCCGTCAGTGGAGCCACGGCGAGGTCAAGAAGCCCGAGACCATCAACTACCGCACGCTCAAGCCCGAAAAGGACGGACTCTTCTGCGAGAAGATCTTCGGTCCGACCCGGGACTGGGAGTGCTACTGCGGCAAGTACAAGCGCGTTCGCTTCAAGGGCATCATCTGTGAGCGCTGCGGCGTCGAGGTGACCCGCGCCAAGGTGCGTCGTGAGCGGATGGGCCACATCGAACTGGCCGCTCCCGTCACCCACATCTGGTACTTCAAGGGCGTCCCGAGCCGTCTGGGCTACCTGCTCGACCTGGCTCCCAAGGACCTCGAGAAGGTCATCTACTTCGCGGCGTACATGATCACGTTCGTCGACGACGAGCGCCGTACGCGTGACCTGCCCTCGCTGGAGGCGCACGTCTCCGTCGAGCGTCAGCAGATCGAGAACCGTCGCGACTCCGACCTGGAGGCCCGCGCCAAGAAGCTCGAGACCGACCTGGCCGAGCTCGAGGCCGAGGGCGCCAAGGCCGACGTGCGCCGCAAGGTGCGCGAAGGCGCCGAGCGCGAGATGAAGCAGCTGCGCGACCGTGCGCAGCGCGAGATCGACCGTCTCGACGAGGTGTGGACCCGCTTCAAGAACCTCAAGGTCCAGGACCTCGAGGGCGACGAGCTCCTCTACCGCGAGCTGCGTGACCGCTTCGGCACGTACTTCGACGGCTCCATGGGCGCCGCTGCCCTGCAGAAGCGCCTGGAGTCCTTCGACCTCGACGAGGAGGCCGAGCGCCTCCGCGAGATCATCCGCACCGGCAAGGGCCAGAAGAAGACCCGTGCGCTCAAGCGCCTCAAGGTCGTCTCCGCGTTCCTGCAGACCAGCAACAGCCCCAAGGGCATGGTGCTCGACTGCGTGCCGGTCATCCCGCCGGACCTGCGTCCGATGGTGCAGCTGGACGGTGGCCGCTTCGCGACCTCCGACCTGAACGACCTGTACCGCCGGGTGATCAACCGCAACAACCGTCTGAAGCGGCTTCTCGACCTCGGCGCGCCCGAGATCATCGTGAACAACGAGAAGCGCATGCTCCAGGAGGCCGTCGACGCGCTCTTCGACAACGGCCGTCGTGGTCGCCCGGTCACGGGCCCCGGCAACCGGCCGCTGAAGTCGCTGTCCGACATGCTCAAGGGCAAGCAGGGCCGCTTCCGTCAGAACCTCCTCGGCAAGCGCGTGGACTACTCCGCGCGTTCCGTGATCGTCGTCGGTCCGCAGCTGAAGCTGCACCAGTGCGGTCTGCCGAAGGCGATGGCGCTGGAGCTGTTCAAGCCGTTCGTGATGAAGCGCCTGGTCGACCTGAACCACGCGCAGAACATCAAGAGCGCCAAGCGCATGGTGGAGCGCGGCCGCACCGTCGTGTACGACGTCCTCGAAGAGGTCATCGCCGAGCACCCGGTGCTGCTGAACCGTGCGCCCACCCTGCACCGCCTCGGCATCCAGGCCTTCGAGCCGCAGCTGGTCGAGGGCAAGGCCATCCAGATCCACCCGCTCGTCTGCACCGCGTTCAACGCGGACTTCGACGGTGACCAGATGGCCGTCCACCTGCCGCTCTCCGCGGAGGCGCAGGCCGAGGCCCGCATCCTGATGCTGTCCTCGAACAACATCCTCAAGCCCGCCGACGGCCGTCCGGTGACGATGCCGACCCAGGACATGGTCCTCGGTCTGTTCTTCCTCACCACCGACGGTGAGCTGCGCGACACCAAGGGCGAGGGCCGGTCCTTCGGCTCCACGGCCGAGGCGATCATGGCGTTCGACGCCGGTGAGCTCGCGCTGCAGTCGCCGATCGACATCCGCTTCCCGGTGGGCACCATCCCGCCGCGTGGCTGGACGCCGCCGGCGCAGGAGGAGGGCACTGCGTCCGACAGCGGCTACGCCGCGGGCGAGTGGCAGCAGGGTGACACCTTCCGGCTGCGGACGACCCTGGGCCGCGCGCTCTTCAACGAGCTGCTGCCCGAGGACTACCCGTTCGTCGACTACTCGGTGGGCAAGAAGCAGCTCTCCGAGATCGTCAACGACCTGGCCGAGCGCTACCCCAAGGTCATCGTGGCGGCGACGCTCGACAACCTGAAGGCGGCCGGCTTCTTCTGGGCGACCCGTTCCGGTGTCACCGTGGCCATCTCCGACGTCGTCGTTCCCGAGGCGAAGAAGGAGATCGTCCGCGGGTACGAGGCGCAGGACGAGAAGGTCCAGAAGCAGTACGAGCGCGGTCTGATCACCAAGGAAGAGCGCACGCAGGAGCTCATCGCGATCTGGACCAAGGCGACCAACGAGGTCGCCGAGGCGATGAACGCGAACTTCCCCAAGACCAACCCCATCTTCATGATGGTCGACTCGGGCGCCCGAGGAAACATGATGCAGATGCGGCAGATCGCTGGTATGCGCGGTCTGGTGTCGAACGCGAAGAACGAGACCATCCCGCGTCCGATCAAGGCGTCCTTCCGTGAGGGCCTGTCCGTGCTGGAGTACTTCATCTCCACGCACGGCGCCCGTAAGGGTCTGGCGGACACCGCCCTGCGTACCGCCGACTCGGGTTACCTGACCCGTCGTCTGGTGGACGTCTCGCAGGACGTCATCATCCGCGAGGAGGACTGCGGCACCGAGCGCGGTCTGAAGCTGAAGATCGCCGTCCGCGGCGAGGACGGCGTCCTGCGCAAGACGGACGACGTCGAGACCAGCGTCTACGCCCGCATGCTCGCCGAGGACGTCGTCATCGACGGCAAGGTGATCGCGCCGGCCAACGTGGACCTGGGCGACGTGCTCATCGACCAGCTGGTGCGCCACGGCGTCGAGGAGGTCAAGACCCGCTCGATCCTGACCTGTGAGTCGCAGGTCGGCACGTGTGCCATGTGCTACGGCCGCTCGCTGGCCACCGGCAAGCTGGTCGACATCGGTGAGGCGGTCGGCATCATCGCCGCCCAGTCCATCGGTGAGCCCGGCACCCAGCTGACGATGCGTACCTTCCACACCGGTGGTGTGGCCGGTGACGACATCACCCAGGGTCTGCCGCGTGTCGTCGAGCTCTTCGAGGCCCGTACCCCGAAGGGTGTCGCCCCGATCTCCGAGGCCTCCGGCCGCGTGCGGATCGAGGAGACCGAGAAGACGAAGAAGATCGTCATCACGCCGGACGACGGCAGCGACGAGACGGCGTTCCCGATCTCGAAGCGCGCCCGTCTGCTGGTCAGCGAGGGCGAGCACGTCGAGGTGGGCCAGAAGCTCACCGTGGGTGCCACCAACCCGCACGACGTGCTGCGCATCCTGGGTCAGCGTGCCGTCCAGGTCCACCTGGTCGGCGAGGTCCAGAAGGTGTACAACTCGCAGGGTGTGTCGATCCACGACAAGCACATCGAGATCATCATCCGGCAGATGCTGCGCCGTGTGACGATCATCGAGTCCGGCGACGCCGAGCTGCTGCCCGGCGAGCTCGTCGAGCGCTCGAAGTTCGAGGTCGAGAACCGTCGTGTGGTGCAGGAGGGCGGTCACCCGGCCTCCGGTCGTCCGCAGCTCATGGGTATCACCAAGGCCTCGCTGGCCACGGAGTCCTGGCTGTCGGCGGCGTCCTTCCAGGAGACGACCAGGGTCCTCACGGACGCGGCGATCAACGCCAAGTCCGACTCCCTGATCGGCCTCAAGGAGAACGTCATCATCGGTAAGCTCATCCCGGCCGGTACGGGTCTGTCCCGCTACCGCAACATCCGGGTCGAGCCGACCGAAGAGGCCAAGGCCGCGATGTACTCGGCCGTCGGTTACGACGACATCGACTACTCGCCGTTCGGCACGGGCTCCGGCCAGGCCGTTCCGCTGGAGGACTACGACTACGGTCCGTACAACCAGTAAGGCGTACGTAGGTCTGAGGTACTGAAGGGCGGTCACCCCGGTTGCGGGGTGGCCGCCCTTCGGCGTGACCGGGGGGACGCAGTGGGGGGAGGACGCTGAGGGGCGAGGAGCTGGAGGGTGGCGTCAAGGAGGGGGAGGCGCCGGAGGGGGCGCTGACGGGCCACGGGCGCTCTGACGGGCGGCAGGGCGGCCGGGGGGAACCGCGCCGCGTCCCGAGGCCCCGGCGGGAGCCCCGAGGCTCCGGGACGCTGCTCGCAACCGCCTCGGACGCCGTCGTCGCTGCCCGGAGGGGTTCTCGCTACGGGATTCCCAGCTCGAAGATGACGTAGTGCGCGTACCACCCGGACGCGAGGGCCGCCGTCGTGAAGAACACCGCGAGGCTCGGCCACTTCAGCCGGCTCATCGCCGCGGCCGGCGCGAGCAGCAGGGGGAAGGCCGGCAGCAGGTAGCGACCCGTGTTGCCGAACATCTGCTGGGTGCCCAGCACGGTGATCACGCTCGCCAGCGTGTACGCGACCAGGACCAGCGGCGGTTTTCTGCGCAGCATCAGCGCGATCAGGAACGGCAGTGCCAGCACCACCTGGACGGCGAGCAGGTCCGGGACGGAGAACGCGAACAGGTAGTCGTGGCGGCCGACCGCCGTGTTGGCGAGCACGTCCCAGGTGTACGCGCCGAAGTCGAAGTAGTGCGCCCAGCCCTCGCGCTGGAGCGTGAAGTACGCCGTGAGGTCACCCGAGCTGAGGCCGACCCAGGCGACATAGGTGAGCAGGCCGAGCGGGGCGGCGAACATGGCGTAGAGGGGCCCCGCCACCCCGTGCTCGCGCCTGCTCTCGCGCCGGGCGAGGGTCACGATCGCCGCGAGGCCGACGGCGCCGATGAGCGCGGCGGACGTGGGCCGGTTGAGCCCGGCCAGGAAGGCGAGCAGTCCGGCGGCCACCCAGCGGCGTTTCATCACGCAGTAGCAGCACCAGGTCGCGATGGCGACGAAGACCGACTCCGAGTAGACCGCCCACTCCACGCCCGCGCCGGGCGCCAGTGCCCACAGGCCTGCCGCGATCGTGCCGGCCCGCACGCCGGCGAGCGTGGAGATCACCGCGTAGACGCCGGCGGCCGCGACGAACGACGCCGCGACCGACACCAGCATCCCGGAGCCGTACAGCCCGAGGCCGGTGACCTCGGAGACGCTGCGGATCAGGGCAGGGTAGAGCGGGAAGAAGGCGACCGAGTTCTGCTTGACGGTGAACAGCCCGCCCGGGGCGAGCCGCTCCAGCGGGCCGGGGTCGTAGCCCTTCTCGGCGACCTGGAGGTACCACCAGCCGTCCCAGGTGGCGAGCACGTCCCACCAGTGGGCGCCGCCGCCGAAGCGCGGGTTCTTCTTCTGGTACTCGTCGGCCCATTCCAGGAGCCAGGCGAACACCGTGAGACCCACGAGCTTCGTCACACCGTAGAGGAGCAGCGGGGCGAGGTACGGTCGTACACCGTCCGGCAGGGTGAGGCGGCGCAGGGTTCCTGGCCGCTTCTCCGGCCCGTCGGGCACGGCGGGGTCCGTCGCCGTGTCGCTGGAAGCCGTGCTCATGGCTGGGGTCCCCCCTCGGCCGACCGCCGGACGTCCAGGGTGGCGGCGCGGCTGTCCGGATGGTCGTGAAGTCTGCTCACAAGAGTGTGGTCATAAGATCGCAACAGCGTCGCACATGCGCACCACAGGTTGGGGGAGGACGGGTGTCCGAAGCGCCGAAGACCACGGCGGCGGGGACCGTCTTGTCGGTCGTCATACCCATGTACAACGAGGAAGAGGTGCTGCCCGCGCTGGTCAGCAGGCTGCGACCGGTCCTCGCCGGGCTCGGCGTCGAGCACGAGGTCGTGGCGGTGGACGACGGCAGCACCGACCGCACGGCGGAGCTGCTGGCCGCGTTCCGGCTCGGCTGGCCGCAGCTGCGCGTCATCGGCCTGCGCCGCAACTCCGGCCACCAGGCCGCCCTGACCGCCGGGCTGGACCGGTCGCTCGGCGCGTTCGTCGTCAGCATCGACGCCGACCTCCAGGACCCGCCAGAGAAGATCCCCGAGATGCTCGCGCTGGCCCGCGCCGAGAGCCTGGACATCGTCTACGGCATCCGCGCCGACCGGGCCAGCGACACCGGCTTCAAGCGGTGGACGGCGGGCCTGTACTACCGCCTCGTGCGCCGTCTTGCGGGCCCGTCGGTGCCGGCCCAGGCCGGTGACTTCCGGCTGCTCAGCCGGGCCGCCGTGGACGCCCTGAAGGCCCTGCCCGACCAGCAGCGCGTCTACCGTCTCCTGGTGCCCTGGCTGGGCTTCCCCAGCGGCGAGGTCACCTACGAGCGGGCCCCGCGTCCGGCCGGGCAGAGCAAGTACCCCCTCGGCCGGATGATCCGGCTCGCCCTCGACAGCGTCACCGGGTTCTCGGCCGCGCCCCTGCGCATCGCCACCTGGCTGGGCGGCTTCGCCTTCCTGGTCTGCCTCGGGCTGATGGTGTACACGCTGAGCGCCCACGCCTTCCAGCACACCGTGCCCGGCTGGACGTCCCTCTTCATCGGCGTGCTGTTCATCGGCGCCGTGCAGCTGGTCTGCGTCGGGCTGCTCGGCGAGTACGTGGGCCGCATCTACACGGCCGTGCAGAACCGTCCGACGTACTTCATCGGCCACGACACGGCGGCGGGCGGCCACGACGGGGAGGCGGTGGGGGCCGGGGGCGGCACCGCGGCGGAAGCGGGCGCCGGCGCGTCCGTGCCGTCCCCCGCGGGGCCGCCGGAGGGTTCCGAGGACGCCGCGGCCCGCCGGGAGCAGGGGTTGCGACAGCGTTCGTAAACCTCCGGCGTGTCGGTGAGAGGGCCTTTGTTTTGACCGGAGTCGGTGCGCTAGGTACGCTCAGACCTTGTGCCTGGGGTGTGCCCTGGCCCATGTGCGTGTCTTCAGCCGCACCGGGGCCGTAGCAATGGCCACCGTGATCTGCGCCTATTTCTGCCTCGCGGCGGAAGTCCGCGGGTTCGACACACCCGACCGCGTGGGTCGGCGAAGTTCCAGGTTAGCTGTACAAATCGGCACACAGAAACCGGAGAAGTAGTGCCTACGATCCAGCAGCTGGTCCGTAAGGGCCGGCAGGACAAGGTCGAGAAGAACAAGACGCCCGCGCTCGAGGGTTCCCCCCAGCGCCGCGGCGTCTGCACGCGCGTGTTCACGACCACCCCGAAGAAGCCGAACTCGGCCCTGCGTAAGGTCGCGCGTGTGCGTCTGACCAGCGGGATCGAGGTCACCGCTTACATTCCGGGTGAGGGACACAACCTGCAGGAGCACTCCATCGTGCTCGTGCGTGGTGGCCGTGTGAAGGACCTGCCGGGTGTTCGCTACAAGATCATCCGCGGCTCCCTCGACACCCAGGGTGTCAAGAACCGCAAGCAGGCCCGCAGCCGCTACGGCGCCAAGAAGGAGAAGTAAGAAATGCCTCGTAAGGGCCCTGCCCCGAAGCGCCCGGTCATCATCGACCCGGTCTACGGTTCTCCTCTTGTCACGTCGCTCATCAACAAGGTGCTGCTGAACGGCAAGCGCTCCACCGCCGAGCGCATCGTCTACGGTGCCATGGAGGGCCTGCGCGAGAAGACCGGCAACGACCCGGTCATCACGCTGAAGCGCGCTCTCGAGAACATCAAGCCGACCATCGAGGTCAAGTCCCGCCGTGTCGGTGGCGCGACCTACCAGGTTCCGGTCGAGGTCAAGCCCGGCCGCGCGAGCACCCTGGCGCTGCGCTGGCTCGTCGGCTACTCCCGCGCCCGTCGCGAGAAGACCATGACCGAGCGCCTGCTCAACGAGCTTCTCGACGCGTCCAACGGCCTCGGCGCCGCTGTGAAGAAGCGCGAGGACACCCACAAGATGGCCGAGTCCAACAAGGCCTTCGCGCACTACCGCTGGTAGTCGCTACCCACATCGAGACCGAGAGAAGACGAAAGCCTTATGGCTACCACTTCACTTGACCTGGCCAAGGTCCGCAACATCGGGATCATGGCCCACATCGACGCGGGCAAGACGACCACCACCGAGCGGATCCTGTTCTACACCGGCGTCTCCTACAAGATCGGCGAGGTCCACGACGGCGCCGCGACCATGGACTGGATGGAGCAGGAGCAGGAGCGTGGCATCACGATCACCTCTGCTGCCACCACCTGTCACTGGCCGCTCGCCGACGTCGACCACACCATCAACATCATCGACACCCCGGGCCACGTCGACTTCACCGTCGAGGTGGAGCGTTCCCTTCGGGTGCTCGACGGCGCTGTGACGGTGTTCGACGGCGTTGCCGGCGTCGAGCCCCAGTCCGAGACCGTGTGGCGTCAGGCGGACCGTTACGGCGTCCCGCGCATCTGCTTCGTCAACAAGCTCGACCGGACCGGTGCCGAGTTCCACCGCTGTGTCGACATGATCAGCAGCCGCCTCGGCGCTCAGCCGATCGTCATGCAGCTCCCGATCGGTGCCGAGGCCGACTTCAAGGGCGTCGTCGACCTGGTCACGATGAAGGCCTTCGTGTGGTCCGCCGAGGCGGAGAAGGGCGAGATGTACGACGTCGTCGACATCCCGTCCACCCACACCGAGGCTGCCGAGGAGTACCGCGGCAAGCTCGTCGAGACCGTCGCCGAGAACGACGACGAGATCATGGAGCTGTACCTGGAGGGCCAGGAGCCTTCCGTGGAGCAGCTGTACGCCGCGATCCGTCGCATCACCATCGCGTCCGGCAAGTCCAAGGACACCACCGTCACCCCGGTGTTCTGCGGCACCGCGTTCAAGAACAAGGGCGTTCAGCCCCTGCTCGACGCGGTCGTGCGCTACCTCCCCTCCCCGCTCGACGTCGAGGCCATCGAGGGCCACGCCGTGAACGACCCGGAGGAGGTCGTCAAGCGCAAGCCGTCCGACGACGAGCCGCTGTCGGCGCTGGCGTTCAAGATCATGAGCGACCCGCACCTCGGCAAGCTCACCTTCGTCCGGGTCTACTCGGGCCGCCTGGAGTCCGGCACTGCCGTGCTGAACTCCGTCAAGGGCAAGAAGGAGCGCATCGGCAAGATCTACCGCATGCACGCGAACAAGCGTGAGGAGATCGCGGCGGTCGGCGCCGGCGACATCATCGCCGTCATGGGTCTGAAGCAGACCACGACCGGTGAGACGCTGTGCGACGACAAGCAGCCGGTGATCCTGGAGTCCATGGACTTCCCGGCGCCGGTCATCCAGGTCGCCATCGAGCCCAAGTCGAAGGGCGACCAGGAGAAGCTGGGCATCGCGATCCAGCGCCTGGCCGAGGAGGACCCGTCGTTCCAGGTCCACTCGGACGAGGAGACCGGCCAGACCATCATCGGCGGCATGGGCGAACTGCACCTCGAGGTGCTGGTCGACCGTATGCGCCGTGAGTTCAAGGTCGAGGCCAACGTCGGCAAGCCCCAGGTCGCCTACCGCGAGACCATCCGCAAGGCGGTCGACCGGGTCGACTACACGCACAAGAAGCAGACCGGCGGCACCGGCCAGTTCGCCAAGGTGCAGATCGCGATCGAGCCGATCGAGGGCGGCGACGCCTCGTACGAGTTCGTGAACAAGGTGACCGGTGGTCGTATCCCGAAGGAGTACATCCCTTCGGTCGACGCCGGTGCGCAGGAGGCCATGCAGTTCGGCATCCTCGCCGGTTACGAGATGACCGGCGTGCGCGTCACCCTGCTCGACGGTGGCTACCACGAGGTGGACTCCTCCGAGCTCGCCTTCAAGATCGCCGGTTCGCAGGCCTTCAAGGAGGCCGCGCGCAAGGCCAGCCCCGTGCTGCTCGAGCCGATGATGGCCGTCGAGGTCACCACGCCCGAGGACTACATGGGCGAGGTCATCGGCGACATCAACTCCCGCCGTGGTCAGATCCAGGCCATGGAGGAGCGGGCCGGCGCCCGCGTCGTCAAGGGGCTGGTGCCCCTGTCGGAGATGTTCGGCTACGTCGGCGACCTCCGCAGCAAGACGTCGGGTCGCGCGAGCTACTCGATGCAGTTCGACTCCTACGCCGAGGTTCCCCGGAACGTCGCCGAGGAGATCATCGCGAAGGCCAAGGGCGAGTAACGCACCGCGTTCACACGCTTTAGGCTTGACTCCGGAGCCTCTGGGGCAACCACCCGCATTCGTCAAGGATCGTGGGTGTTTGCCCCGGCCCCGGGATTTGACAGCAAAGATCACCTGGCGCCGATGAAGCAAGGCGTTCCAGAACCACTCCCAGGAGGACCCCAGTGGCGAAGGCGAAGTTCGAGCGGACTAAGCCGCACGTCAACATCGGCACCATCGGTCACATCGACCACGGTAAGACGACCCTCACGGCCGCCATTACCAAGGTGCTGCACGACGCGTACCCGGACCTGAACGAGGCCTCGGCCTTCGACCAGATCGACAAGGCTCCTGAGGAGCGCCAGCGCGGTATCACCATCTCCATCGCGCACGTCGAGTACCAGACCGAGACGCGTCACTACGCCCACGTCGACTGCCCCGGTCACGCGGACTACATCAAGAACATGATCACGGGTGCGGCGCAGATGGACGGCGCCATCCTCGTCGTCGCCGCCACCGACGGCCCGATGCCGCAGACCAAGGAGCACGTGCTCCTGGCCCGCCAGGTCGGCGTTCCGTACATCGTCGTCGCCCTGAACAAGGCCGACATGGTGGACGACGAGGAGATCCTGGAGCTCGTCGAGCTCGAGGTCCGTGAGCTCCTCTCCGAGTACGAGTTCCCGGGCGACGACCTGCCGGTCGTCAAGGTCTCGGCGCTCAAGGCCCTCGAGGGCGACCCGGAGTGGGCCAAGACCGTCCTGGAGCTCATGGCCGCGGTCGACGAGTCGATCCCGACCCCCGAGCGTGACGTCGACAAGCCGTTCCTCATGCCCGTCGAGGACGTCTTCACGATCACCGGTCGCGGTACGGTCGTCACCGGCCGTATCGAGCGTGGTGTCCTGAAGGTCAACGAGACCGTCGACATCATCGGCATCAAGCAGGACAAGACCACCACCACGGTCACCGGCATCGAGATGTTCCGCAAGCTGCTCGACGAGGGCCAGGCCGGTGAGAACGTCGGTCTGCTGCTTCGTGGCATCAAGCGCGAGGACGTCGAGCGCGGCCAGGTCATCATCAAGCCGGGTTCGGTCACGCCGCACACCGAGTTCGAGGCCCAGGCCTACATCCTGTCGAAGGACGAGGGTGGCCGTCACACCCCCTTCTTCAACAACTACCGTCCGCAGTTCTACTTCCGTACGACGGACGTGACCGGCGTCGTGACCCTCCCCGAGGGCACCGAGATGGTCATGCCGGGTGACAACACCGAGATGAAGGTGGAGCTCATCCAGCCCGTCGCCATGGAAGAGGGCCTGAAGTTCGCCATCCGTGAGGGTGGCCGGACGGTCGGCGCCGGCCAGGTCACCAAGATCAACAAGTAAGTCCTGTTGATCGGCCTGGTAGCTCCAGCCTGAGCTGAGCAACCTGAGAGGGCCCGTACGACTCCGGTCGTACGGGCCCTTTCGCATGGACGGCGCCGGGGGTGCGGCCCGTGGGCTCGGGGCGCGGGGAGACCTCGGTGGAGCCGGTCAGGCAGGGTACCGGGGGAGGTCCTCGGTGGAGATGGTCCAGTCCGCGACGGTGACGTACTCGCCGTAGACGAAGTCCTTGCGGGTGGCGTACCGGGGGCCGTCGGGGGTGGGATGGATGTCGCTGAGGACCGCGCCCGTTCCGGTACGGGGATCGAAGACCGCGTAGACGGGGACGCCCATCAGGGGGTAGTCGCGCACCTTGCTCACCCAGTCGTTGTCCGGGTTGGAGCGGGAGACGACCTCGATGGCGGCGATGAGTGACCGGGGATCGAAGGAGCCCTCTCCTTCCATGTCCGTCTCGGCGATCACCATCACGTCGGGACGGCGCATGATGCCTTCGGGCTCGTCCTCCACGTCGGGTTCACCGGTGTGGGCCACGATCTCGTCCGGCATCGCCTTCTCCAGGCGCTTGCGAACGCGCAGCACGGTGAGCTCGTGCGGCCTCGTGGGCGACATCATGTCGAGGACGATCCCTTCCTTGGTGATCTCGAACCTGCCGGGGAGGCGGTCGTCCGTCGACTCCACGAAGTCCCGCATGGCCCGGTAGAGGAGGGAGGCGCCCTGCTGGGTGTGGTCCGAGGCGATGGTCATGGCGCTCGCTCCTCGTCTGTGCCCGGGGGCAAGGATCGTCACGCTCATGCTAGGCGGCCTGCGGGGGATCGGGTCGGCAGTCGCGGCAGAGGGGCTGCGGGGTCGGCGAGCGGAAGGGGCGGTCGCAGCCGTCGCAGGTGGGGAGGGGGCCCCGTACGGGCGGTGGAGTCTCGGGTGGCGTCCGGAAGGGCGGCGGGGGCGGGAGCTGGGCGGCGAGGCGGTGGGCCAGGAGGGCGGCCGGTCTGCGCAGCGGGTCCGCCGGCAGGTCCGCGGTGAGGGCCCCCGTCACGGCTGCGGGGCTGACGTCACGCTCCAGCCAGGCGGCGACGCCGGGGGCGAGGTGTTCCACGTCCGTGGCGGACAGCAGGAGGCGGGAGTCGTGGCGGCGGATGCGTGCGAGAAGATCCGTCGCCGCCTGGAGGAGCGCGGGGGCCGGGTACGCGGGGCGGGGCACGTCGGGGAGCGCCTTGCGCAGCTGCGGCTCACGGGTCGGAGCCTCGCGGGGCTGGGACGTGGCCGCCGGCCTTGTCGGCGCGTGGTCCGAGGCCGGACGGCGATCACGGTGACCGGGCTGGTTGCAGGAGACCGTGCGGGTGATGATCCGGCCGCCGGGGATGCGGGTGCGTTCGCGGCGGAGGTACCCGTGGGCCTCCAGCTCGCGCAACGCGGCGGCGATACGGACCGACCCTTCGGGGAAGCGCGCGGTGAGGCTCTTGATGTCGACGCGGAACCCCGGGGGCAGCGACTGGATGTGCACACCCAGGCCGATCGCGAGCAACGACAGCTCCGCGTGCTGGGCGAGGTGGTTGCCGATCACCGTGAAACGGGTGGTGTGACGGGCGTTGTCGTGGCTGAGGCCACCCACTTGAGGGTGGGTTTTGCCCGGGATGCGGGACTCGGCACCCGAGGGCGCGCTAGGGTTTTCCGTGTTCATCAGGGAGGCTTGTCCTTGGTGACGGTCCATCGGGAAGTTGTGTTCCCAGGTGGTCAGGCCCTCGCAAGGGATGCCAGTCCCTGCGGGGGCCATTTGTGTGTCTGCGGCGTGGGGGTGCATCCGGTGAAGCGGTGCTGCTGCGCTGAGCGTAGAGCAGACAACCCACCCCGAATCCACCCCAGTTGGCATATTCACTCGCGGGAGTGAGTTTGCGCGGCGGGCGGGAGGGGTGGGGCTTGGTGGGGTCATTTCACGCACGTGGTCCTTGGGGAAGACCGCCCCTGTCACCGAAGCGCAGAGGATCGGGTTCCGGTGCCGACGACGTGCGGATTTCCGCCCAGACCGTCTTGCGCGGCCACCGTCCCTCGTACACTCCCCAGCGGTCGGCGAGCGCGTCCACCAGCCGTAGTCCGCGGCCCGACTCACCCTGTGCGTCGGCCGGTCGGAGGCACGGCATCCGGTCACCGCGCGTGTCCGTCACCTCGATGCGGAGGGCGTCGCCGATGACGTACAGGAGCAGGCGGAAGTCGCGCCCGGGGACGCGTCCGTGGGTGACGGCGTTGGCGGCCAGCTCGGCGACGAGGAGCGCGGCCGGGTCCAGCGGCAGCCCCCAGGAACGGAGTTGCTCGGTTGCGAGGAGACGGGCGAGGCGGGCTCCGCGGGGCGTGGCGGACAGGCGCACGTCGAAGTTGCGGAGGGAGACGCCGGGGGAGTCGAGTCGGTGGTTTTCCTGGATCACGTCACTCAGCGTGGCCGGCTCCGCGTACCGTGAACAGTGACCTGACGGTTGCGTAGGGTCACTGTCCATCCCTTGTCCGGTCGTGTCCGGGCTTGTCGGAGGCGGGCGCACGGGTATCGCCGTGAGGGTGTGACGGGACGACGGAGGGGTGCGGGATGTCGGTCGACGGGCAGACGGTACGGCTCGAGGACGAGACGGGCGAGACGGACGAGCCGGGTTGGGAGGTGGACCCGGACGACGAGTGGGGCGTCGCGGTCGTCGCCACGGTGGGACGCCAACTGAGGCTGCGCCGGGAGGCCGTGGCGATGCGGGTCGCCGACTTCGCGGTGGCCGTGGGATACGGCGAGGACATGGTCTACAAGATCGAGAGCGGCCGGCGGATCCCCCGCCCCGAATATCTGGACAGGGCGGACGAGATCCTGGGCGCGGGCGGCCTGCTCTCGGCCATGAACGAGGACGTGAAGAGGGTCCAGTACCCGAAGAAGGTGCGGGAGATCGCGGAGCTGGAGGCGAGGGCGGTCGAGATCCAGCTCTACGATCCGCTGAGCATCCACGGGTTGCTGCAGACGCCGGAGTACACGAGGGCGCTGCTGCGGATGCGGCGGCCCGCGTATACGGACGACGTGGTGGCGCGAGGGGTCGCTGCGCGCGTCGCACGCAGGTCGGTGTTCGATCGGGACCCGATGCCCGAACTCGGATTCATCCTGGAGGAATGGACGCTGCGACGCCCGCTCGGAGGACGGGCGGTGTTGCGTCGCCAGCTCGAACACCTGCTGGAGAAAGGACAGTTGCGAAACGTCGAGCTGCAGGTGATGCCCATGGACCGCGAGGAACACGCGGGGCTGGCCGGCGGCATCGAAGTGCTGAAGTTCGCCGACGGTTCGGCGGTGGGGCGCTCGCCGGCGGTGGCCAACGGTCGGGCGGTATCCGACCTGAAGCAGCTCCGTATCCTTGAACTGCGGTATGGCATCATCCGAGCTCAGGCGCTCACCCCACGTGAGTCGTCGGCCTTCATCGAGCAACTGCTGGGGGATACGTGATTCCGGACCTGCACTGGTTCAAGAGCAGCTACAGCAGCAGCAGTGAAGCCGACTCCTGCGTCGAAATCGCCACCGCCCCCTCCGCCGTCCACGTGCGGGACTCCAAGGTCGTCGACGGCCCCGTGTTCCAGGTCGCCTCGTCCGCCTGGACGGAGTTCGTGACGTACGCGTCAGGCGGAGACCATCGCGGCCAGTAGCAGCAGGAGCCCCACCGGGAAGAGCGTGATCAGCAGTGCCGCGCCGGCCGCCAGGATGCGGGGCATCCGGAACGAGAGGCGGTGCGGCAGCACCCAGGCGAGGGCGTACAGGGCCATGGCCGTATAGAACATGCCGCCGTACTGCCCCATGCCATGGTGATGCCGGACGAGGGCGTACTCCGTCGCGAGAACCGGCAGTCCGAACACGGAGGCCACGAAGGGGGCTCTCCACCAGGTCCTGTGGGGCTCGTGAAGCGGGGCCGGCAGGGTCTCGGTCTCGGTCATGGCCCCACTGCACCAGCGCCACGCGTCTGATGCATCCGAACATTTACGTCCGCGACGTAGGTACGGGTACTCAACTGGCTCCGCGAGGAACGCGCTACGGTACATGCCAAGTTTGCAGTGACAACGGGGATAACGGGGACAACGGGAGACACGCGTGGCGTGGGACGAGTGGGAGCAGCTCAAAAGCGCGGCGGCTGATCGGCACGGGACCCAGATGCAACTGAACCACGTTCCGCTCGACCCGGGTGGCAGCGGCGGCACACTGGTCTCGAACAAGCCGGCCTGGTCCAAGGCCGGCAGTGATGTCGGCTTGATCCGCGAGGACCTCAGCAAGGTGGAGGTCAAGCTGGCGGACGGGCAGAAGGGGCTGGGTGAGGATGCCGGCTGTATGACGGCGGCGTCGCAGAAGGCCGTTCATGAGTCCTGGGAGAAGTACGTCAAGAACGTCAGCGCGCGCTGCGGGAAGCTCTCCGGTCTGCTGGAGAAGGTGGGCAACGACCAGCTGAAGACGGACGAGGCGATCGAGGCCGAGATCGGCAACTTGAGGGTGGAGTACGCCGATACGGCGGTGCTCGGCGGCCAGGACGACGGGCGGTTCTAGGCGTCATGGATCTCGCAACGCTGAAGGCCCTCAAGCCGACCGAGTACTCCGAGGCGGCGGACGGTTACCGCAGCACGTCTGACATGGCGAGTGCGGCCAAGGACCGTATCGAGAACCAGATCGTGGTGGCGATGAGGAACTCGCTGAAGGGCGAGGCCGCGACTGCTGCGATCAAGGAACTGGGGGAGTTGGGCAAGAACTTCCACTACATCCAGGTCGAATGCGGTCTCGTCAGTACGGCTCTGGAGGCGTTCTCCTACGAGGTGGGTGCGGCCAAGAGAAAGCTCGACGCGGCCCTCGACGGTGCGCAGGCCGCGAACCTGACGGTGAACGCCGACGGTTCGATCACGTATCCGGCGGGCGGGGAGAAGGGCGAGGACGGCAAGATCCCCGACGGCGGAACGGTGGGCGGGTTGACGGACGGCACGGCCGCCGCGATCGGCCGTCAGTCGGCCAATGTCGACCCCAACCCCAACCACCGCCTCGCCCAGGACTACGCCGACCAGATCGCCGCCGCCCTGAAGGAGGCCACGGAGGCCGACGAGAAGTGGGCGCCGAAGCTGCTCGCGCTGAAGGCGGACGACGACCTGACCGTCTCCGACAGCGACTGGTCCGACGCGTCCTCGGACACGAAGGGCGTCGCCGAGGCGGGCAAGAAGTATTTCGACTCGCTTCCGCAACCGCCCAAGGACGGTACTCCGGAGTCGAACGCGGAATGGTGGACCGGCTTGAACGCGGAGGAACAGGCCGCGTGGGTCTCCATGCGGCCGGACGCCATCGGTGCGATGGACGGTCTGCCCGCCACGGCTCGCGACGAGGCGAACCGCATCGTGTTGGAGGAGACGCGCGCCAAGATGCGGATGGAGTTGAATTCGATCCCGAAGCCGCCGGCCAACGAGTGGACCTGGATCACTGCTGGTGGCTACCCGTCCAAGGTTCACACCGACGAATGGATGGACTGGCACAGAGAGTACGGGGACCGATCCGAGCAGCTGAAGCAGCACCTCAAGGGCATGCACTACATACAGGACCGGTTCGACCGGACCGGCGAAGGTGGCCTGCCCGAGGCTTATCTGCTCGGCTTCGACCCTGTGGGGCTGGACGACGGAAAGATCATCATGGCCAATGGAAATCCGGACGTCGCGGACCATGTGGCTGTGTACGTGCCCGGTACCCACGCAGGCCTCGAGAAGATCGGAGAGAACGACACCCATGGGGACCTCGGCCGTGGCGAGACGCTGTGGGCGGAGAGTTCCAAGCTCGCTCCGGGCCAGAAGGTGTCCACGATCACCTGGCTCGACTACGACGCTCCGGACAGCATCGTCCCGGAGGCGAGCAGCGGATCGCGCGCGGAGGAGGGCGGTCCTCGCCTGTACGACTTCCTCCAGGGGAGCAGAGCAGCCCACGAGGAGGCCACCGGAACCACCGCACACACCACGGTTCTCGGGCACAGCTACGGAAGCACGGTAGTCGGCGCTTCCGCGCAGTCGGGGAGCTGGCAGGACCCCGAGGCCGTGGACGACTACATGTTCGCAGGCAGCCCCGGTGTCCAGGCAGACCATGCGGCGGACTTCGGTGTGGGTGCGAACCATGTCTGGGCGATGGGCGGACCCGGGGACGACCAGTTGGTACGTCAAGGCGGTCGCTTGATGGGTCTCGGCGACAACCTGACCATCCCCACTGACGAATCGTTCGGCGGGAACGTGATGAAAAGCGACTCGGACGGGCACAGTGGATTCTGGGATGAGGGATCCGAGAGCCTGCGCAATCAGGCTGCGGTGATCGCTGGCAAATATCATAGGGTTGAACTTGAATAGAATGATGGCGAAGATTTCGTATGTGGTATTGGGCTGCACCCTGTTGGTCGCATGCTCGCAGAGAGGTGAGGTCTCCAAAGTGGAGGTACGCGACAGTGATGCGGTCAAGACGGAGATCGAGCAGGAGTCCAGCCGAATCCTGGAGATCATGGCGATCAAAGGAAAGGTAACTAATACCGGAGCCGTGACTACTCCCTGCGCGAACTACGACTCCAGCGAGAATGTGTACCGTGCCCGCCATCCGTGGAGTGTCTATCAGGTTCCCGTGGCGGAGATGGAGCGAGCCATGGACCGTCTGCGTGCAGGACTGCCCGACAAGGGCTGGGTGATCGTCAAGGATGGCGTTGACGGCAGCGTCGCCAAGAGCCCACAAATAGTGGCCGAGTCCAAAGGCAAGAAATTTGCTGTTGATGTGCGGTTGCTTGATGAGCGAAAGTACGGTGATGACCCTTCACTTCTCGAGGTAACGGTCGAATCTGCCTGCTACCGGTCCAAGTGAGCGTGCGAGAACGAGTCGTGAAAACAGTGCAGGGTGCACGCATCCGCAGGAGGATCAACCCAGCCTGGTCCGCCGCCCTGGCGTTGTAGACAACTCGGCCCCCGCCAGACGGCATGGGCCGTCAGGTCGCTCGCGGCGAGCGCGGTGGGATGGCCGTGTGTCAGCGCTGCCTGCAACTGGGCTGCTCCGGCCCGCTGTTCGGCGCTCAGGCCCGGGACCAGGCCGACCGGGGCGACCCGCATGTTGGCGCCGCATCCCTTGGACCCCAGCACGGTCGCCGCCTGCCACGGCCCGCCGCGTTCGAGTGCGGCACAGGCGTTCAGGCATGTCTGTCCCGGCGCGCGATTGTTGTCGGGGGAGCGCAGCCACCGCACGAAGTGGGCCCGCAGGGCGGGTTCCAGTGTCTCGGCGGAGAAGACCGCGTCGGCGTCCCGGGTGACGTCCAGCAGGGCGTCCCCGACGGCCAGCGCCATCTGGGTGTCATCGGTCACCAGCGCCACACCATCGGTGAAGGGCAGTTCCAGGTCCCGCCAGGCGCCGTACCGGGCGGCCATCTGCTCCAGGGTGAGGAACTCGGTCGGGTAGCCCAGTGCGTCCCCGACGGCCAGGCCGACCATCGTGCCCGATGCACCGTCTTTGACCCGGTCCAGGCGCCATTCCTTCCCGGCGAGATCGTCGACGACGATGATGCTCGGCGCCTCGGTGAGCGAGCCGGGAACGACATGGCTGCGAGGACTGAAGGGCGCAGTGGCTACTGGGACAGAGACGCAGACTCCTCCGGCCCGATCGGCGGAGGGCGTGCCCCGTATGGCAGACCGGCGGGGTTGCTCGGTCGAGTGTTGATGCTGTGCGCCTCCCGCCGGGAGGACCGGAAGCGAGTCCCGCAGTACTCGTCGCCCTGACTGCCTCATGGCAGCGCTGGGGCGGACGTACGGGAACCTTTCGGGAAGTGCAGTGCGGCACCGGCCAGGCGCCCGGTGGGCCTTCCGCTGGATCATAGGGCGCGGGCAACGCCGTCGATGCCCGAACACCTGCTGGAGACAGGGCAGTTGCGGGGCGTCGAGCCGCAGGTGATGCCGATGGACCGCGAGCAGGGCAGCTACAGCGGCGGGAGCCCCACCCGAAACAGCGTGATCAGCAGTGCCGCGCCGGCCGCCAGGATGCGGGGCATCCGGAGCGAGAGACGGTGCAGCAGCACCCAGGCGAGGGCGTACAGGGCCATGGCCGTGCAGATCATGCCGCCGTACTGCCCCAGACCGCCGTGGTCCAGGGTGACGGCGTACTCCGTCGCGAGAACCGGAAGCCCGAACGCGGACGCTACGAAGGGAGCCCTCCACCATGTCTTGTGGGGCTTGGGGAGCTGGGCGGCTGCGGTCTGTGTCGTCATGGGTTCCATTCCACCGGCGTCGGTGGAATGGCGGTATCGGGGCGCCTACTCATTCACCCCGGGGCGTTCCACGTGGGTAGCGGTCCCCGGGGTGACGTCATGAGCCGAGCCGTGCCTTTGCCGGACTGATCGGTGGCAGGGGCGGCACAGGCGCAGGCACGGCCCGAAGCAAGGTCAGTTCGCGGACGTGGGACGTTTCCAGGCGGGCCAGGGACGAGGTCAGGCTGTCGAGGAACACCACCCTGCCCATGTTGTTGTGGGCGTAGAGGAGGTTGCCCGTGGCCTCCTGTCCGCCGATCTCCCGGCGCACCCAGATCACGCCCCTGGTGTCCGGGCCGGGCTCCGAAATTGCGTTGATCACGTCGTCCCAGGTGTCGGCCGGGGTGTGGGCGAAGTCGGCGAAGTAGCGCCGCGTCAGGCGGGCCACCCAGCCGGGGGCTTCGTCGGAGGGGCGCCAGGGCAGGGGCGTGGAGGGGGCGCCCGAGATGGCCGTGTGAAGGGCGACGGTGCAGCCGCGGGCGTTGATGCGGCGAGGCTGGCCCTGGACCCGGGCGACCGCTTCCGAGAGGGAGGCGGGTGGGGTGAGATCGGCGAGCGGGGCGGCGGGGGCCGGGTGGAAGGGTGCCGTGCCGTCTTTGGGGACCACGAGCGAGGCCGCCAGCATGGGCGTCCGCGGATATCCCGGCTGGGGCACCGTCCGGCAGGCCAGCAGCCAGGCGCTTTCCGTCTCGTGCACGGGCTCTGGTGTGGCCGGCTCGACGAGACCGCCGTAGGTGTGCCGGAGCCAGTCCGTCGCCCTTCGTGCCGGGTGCGGGACCTCAGCCACGGCCACGGCCGCCTCGAGAACCGCCGGAATCACGAGAGCCACCGGAATCCTGCGAGCCGCGCGAGGTCACGCCCGTGTCCCAGGGGTAGACCATCATGCGGATCCGCTCACGGTGCTCGACGCCGCGGGACCAGGCCGGCCAGGCCGCCGCGCCCACCGAAGCCCCGGCGAACGCCCCCGCCAGCGCCGCGATCGAGTCCGAGTCGCCCGACGACCATGCCGCCCGGCGCAGCGCGGTCACCGGCTCTTCGGAAAAGAGAAGGAAGCAGTACAGGCCCGCCGCGAGCGCTTCCTCGGCGATCCAGCCCGCGCCGACAGCCGCGCACGGGTCCCGCTCCGGATCCGGGGCGCGCAGCGCCGCCTCGACGGTGTCCAGGGCGCGCAGGCACTCGTCCCAGCCGTGGGCGATGTACGCCGCGGGGTCCGCCGCCCCCGCTCGCTGGGCCAGGTCCCCGAGCCATGCGGCGTGGTAGGTCGTCCGCGATGTCAGGGCGTAGTGGCGCAGCCAGTGGAGGAGTTCCACCGGAGCGCAGTTGTGGGTGAGGAGCCAGACGGCATGGGCCGTCAGGTCGCTCGCGGCGAGCGCGGTGGGATGGCCGTGCGTCAGCGCTGCCTGCAACTGGGCTGCTCCGGCCCGCTGTTCGGCGCTCAGGCCCGGGACCAGGCCGACCGGGGCGACCCGCATGTTGGCGCCGCACCCCTTGGACCCCAGCACGGTCGCCGCCTGCCACGGCCCGCCGCGTTCGAGTGCGGCACAGGCGTTCAGGCACGTCTGCCCCGGGGCGCGGTTGTTGTCGGGGGAGCGCAGCCACCGCACGAAGTGGGCCCGCAGGGCGGGTTCCAGTGTCTCGGCGGAGAAGACCGCGTCGGCGTCCCGGGTGACGTCCAGCAGGGCGTCCCCGACGGCCAGCGCCATCTGGGTGTCGTCGGTCACCAGCGCCACACCATCGGTGAAGGGCAGTTCCAGGTCCCGCCAGGCGCCGTACCGGGCGGCCATCTGCTCCAGGGTGAGGAACTCGGTCGGGTAGCCCATTGCGTCCCCGAGGGCCAGGCCGACCATCGAGCCCGTCGCTCCGTCCTTGACCCGGTCCAGGCGCCATTCCTTCCCGGCGAGATCGTCGACGACGATGATGCTCGGCGCCTCGGTGAGGGAGCCGGGAACGACATGGCTGCGGGGACTGAAAGGCGAGTCCCGGATCATTTCGGCAAGGGCCTGGGTGGGCGGAATTCCGCGCTGCTTGGCGTCGCGCAGTCGATCGCCCCACATGCCGAACTCGTTGCGGGCCGCGGGGTTCGCGTCGCTGCGGATCCGGACGCCCCCGGCCACGTCCTCGTCGTTGGCCCACACATAGCCGATCACCCGGTTCTCGGTGTCGGCCACGGCCAGATACAGGACCGGCTTGCCCGTGTGGCGGGCGTAACGCGGCGGCCCGCCCGTCACCACGAACGCCATGTCGGCCTCGAAGCGGGGGTTCTTCTTCGGTTGCGGTTCCATCAACGTCCGTTTCTCAATGACCCGGCAGCACTTCGCCGTAGATCTGATATTGCCCGTGTTCGTCCTCGAAGGCCCGGGTGACTTTGTAACTCATCCCCCGACCGAGCAACAGCTCGCGCTCGGTCACGCCGAAATCACTGACCTTCTCGATCCACGTACCATGCGTTCCCTCGGGGACACGTAGACGCAGGATCGCTTCCTTTCCGGCGAAACTCGGTACCGGATGATTACCGAGCGAACTCGACGTGTACCCGGGATCTTTGATTTCCCTGCCCACCAGGTCCTTGACGTCGTCGAAGTCCACATGGCTCATGCCTGTACCCCGCACCACCATCACATCCTCCGGAATCGGTCTGCCGGCCAGTGCCTTGTCGACCTCCTCGATGTTGCGGAGCACTTCCGGACTGCCGAGGGATTCTTTCCCTCGAAGATACCCGTTCATTTCCTGGTATGTGGCGGAACCCGGTGCGCCCGTGTACGGCGGTTCCTTGCTGTAATCCCTGAGCGCATTCTTGGCGGAATCTGGGAGTTCATCCACATAGTTGTTCCAGTAGTCCCGTCCGTAGGAAATCGCCGCGTCGGGGTCCTTGAGCGAGACCGCGCCATCGCTCAACTCGGCGGCGGCTACCTCGTGTCGCTGTGCCTCCGTGAGGCCGTGCCACGCGTCGTTCGAAACATGCGGTTCGTAGTGGAAGCCGCTCCCCGGCGTCCCGCCCTCGAGGTCCCTTATCCCCGGATAGCTCTCGTCCAGGAATTTCTGCGCCGCAGCCGGGTCCACCGAGTCCGCGTGGAGTGCGCGACCGGTCGGCGCCAGGTCCTCGCCGACCCGTGCCCCTTTGGACGCCAGATTCGAGGCGCCGGCCTCGAGCCCCTCCTTGAGTCCCAGGCGGACTCCGGTCCGCGCCAGTCCCGCGCCCTTCGTTCCGAGCAGTTCGGGCAGGAGTCTGCCGGTGAACTCGGAAGGGTCCTTCGTGAAACCGTCCACCGTCGCCTGGACGACGCGTTCGGGGTGGGCGGCGGTGGAGACGAGGCCGGCCAGTGTCATGTTGACGTTCTGGATGTATTCGGCCGGATGCGTGAGGTTGTACGGGTCCGTGGGGTTGAGTCCGCGCACGAAGTTCAGCAGCCCCGCCGTGCCCTTGAGGGCCCCGCCGACGACATGCGTGAGCTCGGTGTTGTAGGCCTGGTAGCCGTCGACCAGGTCGTTGCCGAGCCGGTCCAGCGGCGGTGGTTCGGCGGGGGCGTGGGCGAGCGCCGCCTTGACCTGGGTCTGCGCCTCGCCGGCGATGAGGTTGCGCTGCTTGCGGGCCTGGGCGAGTCTGGCCCGCGCCGCCCGCATCGCGTCGATGCCCGGATCGTGGAACGGCTCGGGCTGCGGCCCCGGATCCTGGTCGGCCTTGATCTTGGCGTTGTAGGCGTCGACCTTCTTGTTGTACGCCTCCACGGCGTCCACGGAGGCCTTCTTGCCCTTCTTGTACTGCTCGACGGCCTCCTGAGCCTGCCGCTGGGCCCACTCGACGGCGTCCGCGTAGGCGTCCAGCGCCACGCCGGCCGCCTCGCAGGCGTCGGCCGCGTACAGCCACTTCATGGGGTGCACGCCGAACTTCTCGCGGAAGGTGTCGCCGCCGACCCCCTTCCAGCCGGCCGAGTCGACCTTCTTCATGCCGACGCCGACCTTGTCGAACGCGGCCTGGAAGTCCTTGAGGTGCTTGGCGCTCGCCCGGATCTTCGCGGGGTTGCCGTGGACGAGTTCGTTCGCCTGCTCGGTCTGGCCGAGCTGCTGCTCCCCGGGGGTGGCGCCGAGGTCGGAGGCGAGTTCGTCGCCGAAGTCCTCCACCGCGTCGGCGGCGTCGTGCAGGCCTATGCGGTCGAGCCCGTCGCCGGCCTTGTCGGTGACGTAGTCGATGCCCTCGCCGAGCTTCTTCTTGCCCTCGTCGACGAGATTCTCGCCGTACTCCAGGCCGCTGTTCAGACCGCCCTTGATGTCGTCGACGATCCCCATCAGCCCGCCCCGCCCTGCTGCTGCGCGGCCTGGGCCGCCTGCGCGCGTGCCTCGGGCGAGGGGCCGAAGGTGTCGTCCAGCATCTTGTCGTACTCGGCGTCCGAGACTCCGAACGTGTCGTGCAGGTTCTCGGGGTTGAGCCCGAGAGGCCCGACGGTCTTCGACGTCATCACATCGCGGCCGGCGTCCTTCCAGCCCTGCTTGATGTTCTCGCCCGCCCGGTCGAAGGACTCCTGGCTGTAGTCGACCTCCCCGCTGAAGACGCCGGAGGTGGCGATGTCGCCCCAGCCCATCCGGGTGACCTCGTCCTCGGAGGCGTACGGATTGCCGATGAGGGAGTTGGTGACCACCTTGAACGTGCCGCCGACGTATTCCTCGGTCTCGTGGAGGGTGCCGGCCGCGAGACCGGTCTTGACGGCGAACCCGTTGCCCTCGTTGATCAGGGAACGCACCCCCCACTCCCAGCGCTCGCAGAACGATCCGAACGTCTCGGTCAGTCCTTCGTGCCCGAGGTCCAGCCCCGACAGGGACAGATCGCCGAAGCCCCGTCCCGCACCGGCCATGCCCACCATGCCGAGTTCCTTGAGCTCGCCCAGCGCCTCGGTCAGACCTCTGGCGATCAGCCCCAGACCGACGGCCTTGAGGTCCGGCTCGCCGGCCCCGCTCATCGGCGGGCCGCCGCCGTTCACGGGCGCCCACGCGCCGTTCGCCGGCACGCCGCCGCCGATCAGTTGCTCCTCACCGCCGCTCACCGGGCACCCCCCCGCTCACGATCCACGGCCACCTCGTCCGGTACGACGCCCGCGACCGGCGGGAACACCGCCCCGTCCGGGCCGTCCGCACAGTCCAGCGCCACCCCGCAGGGCACCCCCGCCGCGGGCACGGCCACGTCCAGCAGCCGGGAGCCGAGGATCGTCTGGTAGGCCCACTCGCGGTGGTACTCGCCCCGGGCCAGCGCGTACCGGGACAGCGCCTGTCCGTCGGAGAACGCCAGGATGAACCGGACGCCGCCCAGATCGGCGGTGAGCAGGCCCCGTTCGCTGTCCGGGCCGGGTCCGTCGCCCAGGGGGACCAGCACGGCCGTCTGCCGGAACTCCTCCAGAAGATCGGCGAACCACCGCCGCCGGGACTCGGCCTCCGGGTAGTCCGCGGGCGCCCGTGCCGCCACAGGTTCCGGTTCGGGCACCGGTTCCGGCGCGGTCGGCGCCGCTCGCCCCTCGGACGGCTCCCGCGGCGGGGCCGTCATCTCCGCGTAGTCCTCGAGACGTGACCTGGGAACCCCGTTCCCGGGCGGACCGCTCGCCTTGCCCCCGTACTCAAACATGCCGTCGATTATGGCGAGGACCTGTCACCGGAGGCCGTTCCGGGGCGCACGGACGCCCGGCTCGCACACACTCTCCACACCCTGCGTTTGACCTGCGTCACGTCCGGGGTATTGTCTCCGGCCCGATTGGCGGAGGGCGTGCCCCATATGGCAGACTGTCGGAGTTGCTCGGTCGAGTGTTGATGCTGTGCGCCTCCCGCCGGGAGGACCGGAAGCGAGTCCCACAGTACTCGTCGCCCTAACTGCCTGATGGCAGCGCTGGGGCGGACGTACGGGAATCTTTCGGGAAGTGCAGTGCGGCACCGGCCAGGCGCCCGGTGGGCCTTCCGCTCCCGGCTTGCGGTTCCGGAAGGGCCGTGTGCATTCCGCAGGGATGTTCGAACAAGGGACATCTGTGTCAGCGGAAGAGCGACACGCCCGACCGCGTGGGTCGGAGGAGAAGGTGAAATGGAACATCGGGTTCCGGAGCGGACAAAGAGACAGGACTACTGAGTAGCCATGGCGGGACAGAAGATCCGCATCCGGCTCAAGGCCTACGACCACGAGGTCATCGACTCCTCGGCGAAGAAGATCGTCGAGACGGTGACCCGCACTGGTGCGTCGGTCGCGGGCCCGGTGCCGCTGCCCACTGAGAAGAACGTGTACTGCGTCATCAAGTCGCCGCACAAGTACAAGGACTCGCGCGAGCACTTCGAGATGCGCACGCACAAGCGCCTGATCGACATCCTCGACCCGACCCCCAAGACCGTTGACTCTCTGATGCGACTCGACCTCCCGGCCGGTGTCGACATCGAGATCAAGCTCTGAGGCCGGTGATCTGAGAAATGACCAAGCAGATCAAGGGCATCCTGGGCGAGAAGCTCGGCATGACGCAGGTGTGGGACGAGAACAACCGCGTTGTTCCCGTCACCGTCGTCAAGGCCAGCCCCAACGTCGTGACCCAGGTCCGTACGAACGACAGCGACGGCTACGAGTCCGTCCAGATCGCCTTCGGCGAGATCGACCCGCGCAAGGTGAACAAGCCCCTCAAGGGTCACTTCGCCAAGGCCGACGTCACTCCCCGTCGCCACCTCGTCGAGATCCGCACCGCGGACGCCTCCGAGTACACGCTGGGCCAGGAGATCACCGCTGAGGTGTTCGAGGCCGGCGTGAAGGTCGACGTGACCGGCAAGAGCAAGGGCAAGGGCTTCGCCGGTGTCATGAAGCGTCACAACTTCAAGGGCCTCGGCGCCGGACACGGCACCCAGCGCAAGCACCGCTCGCCCGGTTCCATCGGTGGCTGCGCCACCCCGGGCCGCGTGTTCAAGGGCCTCCGCATGGCGGGTCGCATGGGCAACGAGCGTGTCACCACCCAGAACCTGACCGTCCACGCCGTTGACGCGGAGAAGGGTCTGCTGCTCATCAAGGGCGCTGTCCCCGGTCCGAACGGCGGCCTCGTCCTGGTCCGCACCGCGGCCAAGGGGGCCTGAGGTAACCGATGAGCACTGTTGACATCCTTTCGCCTGCCGGCGAGAAGACCGGTAGCGTCGAGCTCCCCGCGGAGATCTTCGGCGTGGAGAAGGTCAGCATCCCGCTGATCCACCAGGTCGTCGTCGCGCAGAACGCGGCTGCCCGTCAGGGCACGCACAAGACCAAGACCCGCGGCGAGGTTCGCGGTGGCGGTAAGAAGCCTTACCGTCAGAAGGGCACCGGCCGTGCGCGCCAGGGCTCGACCCGCGCGCCGCAGTTCGCCGGCGGTGGCGTCGTCCACGGCCCGCAGCCGCGTGACTACTCGCAGCGGACCCCGAAGAAGATGAAGGCTGCCGCTCTGCGTCACGCCCTCACCGACCGGGCCCGCCACAACCGCATTCACGTCGTCACCGGCGTGATCGAGGGCGAGGCTCCCTCCACGAAGGCCGCTCGCACGCTGTTCGGCAAGATCTCGGAGCGCAAGAACCTGCTCCTGGTCGTCGACCGCGCCGACGAGGCCGCGTGGCTGTCCGCCCGCAACCTGCCCCAGGTGCACATCCTGGAGCCGGGCCAGCTGAACACGTACGACGTGATCGTCTCGGACGACGTGGTCTTCACCCAGGCCGCTCTTGAGTCCTTCGTGTCCGGCCCGAACAAGGCCAACGACACCGAAGGGAGTGACGCCTGATGGCTACGCGTCACCCGAGCATCGCCTCGAAGGCGGCCAAGGCCGCCAAGGCCGCGCGCGTCGCCAAGGCGAAGCGCCACGAGGCCGAGGGCAAGAACACCGTCGTCACCGCGCCCAGCAAGGCGTACACGGACCCCCGTGACGTCCTGCTGAAGCCGGTCGTGTCGGAGAAGAGCTACGCGCTCCTCGACGAGAACAAGTACACGTTCATCGTCGACCCCAACGCCAACAAGACCCAGATCAAGCAGGCCGTCCAGGCGGTCTTCTCGGTCAAGGTCACCGGGGTCAACACGATCAACCGCATCGGCAAGCGCAAGCGCACCAAGACCGGTTTCGGTCAGCGTGCCGGCACGAAGCGCGCGATCGTGACCCTTGCCGAGGGCGACCGTATCGACATCTTCGGCGGTCCGACCGCCTGATGGCGGTCCGGATCGTCCGATATCGGACGAGGACTGAATAATGGGAATCCGCAAGTACAAGCCGACTACGCCGGGCCGTCGTGGCTCCAGCGTCGCCGACTTCGTCGAGGTCACGCGGTCCACGCCGGAGAAGTCGCTGGTCCGCCCGCTGCACAGCAAGGGCGGCCGTAACAACGCCGGTCGTGTGACCGTTCGCCACCAGGGTGGCGGACACAAGCGCGCCTACCGAGTGATCGACTTCCGTCGTCACGACAAGGACGGCGTGCCGGCGAAGGTCGCGCACATCGAGTACGACCCCAACCGCACCGCGCGCATTGCGCTGCTGCACTACGCCGACGGCGAGAAGCGCTACATCCTCGCCCCGCGCAACCTGCAGCAGGGTGACCGCGTCGAGAACGGTCCCGGGGCCGACATCAAGCCGGGCAACAACCTGGCGATCCGCAACATCCCGGTCGGTACGACGCTTCACGCGATCGAGATCCGTCCGGGTGGCGGCGCCAAGTTCGCCCGCTCCGCAGGCGCCTCCGTGCAGCTGCTCGCGAAGGAGGGCACCATGGCCCACCTCCGCATGCCGTCCGGTGAGATCCGCCTGGTCGACCAGCGCTGCCGCGCCACGGTCGGCGAGGTCGGCAACGCCGAGCAGAGCAACATCAACTGGGGCAAGGCCGGCCGCAAGCGCTGGCTGGGCGTCCGCCCGACCGTTCGCGGTGTGGCGATGAACCCGGTTGACCACCCCCACGGTGGTGGTGAGGGCAAGACCTCCGGTGGTCGCCACCCGGTCAGCCCCTGGGGTCAGAAGGAGGGTCGTACTCGTTCGCCGAAGAAGGCTTCGAACAAGTACATCGTCCGCCGCCGCAAGACGAACAAGAAGCGCTAGGAGCGGGTTTAGATGCCGCGCAGTCTCAAGAAGGGGCCCTTCGTCGACGGACACCTCGTGAAGAAGGTGGACGCCCAGAACGAAGCCGGTTCCAAGAACGTCATCAAGACCTGGTCCCGTCGCTCGATGATCATCCCCAGCATGCTGGGTCACACGATCGCGGTGCACAACGGCAAGACCCACATTCCGGTGTTTGTCACCGAGTCGATGGTCGGCCACAAGCTCGGCGAGTTCTCGCCGACGCGCACCTTCCGGGGTCACGTCAAGGACGACCGGAAGTCGAAGCGCCGCTAACAGCGGGGTGGAATGACCATGACAGACACTGGAAGGACAACCATGGAAGCCAGGGCCCAGGCGCGGTACATCCGCGTCACGCCCATGAAGGCCCGCCGGGTGGTGGACCTTATCCGTGGCATGGACGCCACGGAGGCTCAGGCGGTCCTGCGTTTCGCCCCGCAGGCCGCGAGCGTGCCGGTCGGCAAGGTGCTGGACAGCGCCATTGCCAACGCCGCGCACAACTACGACCACACTGACGCCGACAGCCTCTTCATCTCCGAGGCGTACGTCGACGAGGGCCCGACCCTGAAGCGGTTCCGTCCGCGTGCCCAGGGCCGCGCCTACCGGATCCGCAAGCGGACCAGCCACATCACCGTGGTCGTCAGCAGCAAGGAAGGGACCCGGTAATGGGCCAGAAGGTTAACCCGCATGGGTTCCGGCTCGGCATCACCACGGACTTCAAGTCCCGTTGGTACGCCGACAAGTCGTACAAGGAGTACGTCGGCGAGGACGTCGCCATCCGCCGGATGATGACGTCCGGCATGGAGCGCGCCGGTATCTCGAAGGTGGAGATCGAGCGCACCCGTGACCGCGTCCGCGTCGACATCCACACCGCGCGTCCGGGCATCGTCATCGGCCGCCGCGGCGCCGAGGCCGACCGTATCCGCGGCGACCTGGAGAAGCTGACCAAGAAGCAGGTCCAGCTGAACATCCTCGAGGTCAAGAACCCCGAGGTCGACGCTCAGCTGGTGGCCCAGGCCGTCGCCGAGCAGCTCTCCTCCCGCGTCTCCTTCCGTCGGGCCATGCGTAAGAGCATGCAGTCCGCCATGAAGGCCGGCGCCAAGGGCATCAAGATCCAGTGCGGTGGCCGCCTCGGCGGCGCCGAGATGTCCCGCTCGGAGTTCTACCGCGAGGGCCGCGTGCCCCTGCACACGCTCCGCGCGAACGTGGACTACGGCTTCTTCGAGGCCAAGACGACCTTCGGCCGCATCGGCGTGAAGGTCTGGATCTACAAGGGCGACGTCAAGAACATCGCCGAGGTCCGCGCCGAGAACGCCGCCGCCCGCGCCGGCAACCGTCCGGCTCGTGGCGGCGCCGACCGCCCGGCCGGCCGTGGTGGCCGCGGTGGCGAGCGTGGCGGTCGCGGTCGTAAGCCGCAGCAGGCTCCCGCCGCCGAGGCCCCCAAGGCCGAGGCTCCGGCGGCTGCCGCTCCGGCTGAGAGCACCGGAACGGAGGCCTGACCGACATGCTGATCCCCCGTAGGGTCAAGCACCGCAAGCAGCACCACCCGAAGCGCCGTGGTCAGGCCAAGGGCGGTACGACGGTCTCGTTCGGCGAGTACGGCATTCAGGCCCTCACGCCGGCGTACGTGACCAACCGCCAGATCGAGGCGGCCCGTATCGCGATGACCCGCCACATCAAGCGTGGCGGCAAGGTCTGGATCAACATCTACCCGGACCGCCCGCTCACGAAGAAGCCTGCCGAGACCCGCATGGGTTCCGGTAAGGGTTCTCCCGAGTGGTGGATCGCGAACGTGCACCCGGGACGGGTCATGTTCGAGCTGTCCTACCCCAACGAGAAGATCGCCCGTGAGGCCCTGACTCGCGCAGCCCACAAGCTGCCGATGAAGTGCCGGATCGTCAAGCGCGAGGCAGGTGAAGCGTGATGTCGGCCGGTACCAAGGCGTCCGAGCTGCGCGAACTGGGTGACGAGGAGCTTCTGGCGAAGCTCCGCGAAGCCAAGGAAGAGCTGTTCAACCTCCGCTTCCAGGCGGCGACGGGTCAGCTCGAGAACCACGGTCGGCTCAAGGCCGTCCGTAAGGACATCGCGCGGATCTACACCCTGATGCGTGAGCGCGAGCTGGGCATCGAGACGGTGGAGAGCGCCTGATGAGCGAGAGCAACGTGACTGAGAACACCGAGGCCCGTGGCTTCCGGAAGACCCGTGAGGGTCTGGTCGTCAGCGACAAGATGGACAAGACCGTCGTCGTCGCCGTCGAGGACCGTGTGAAGCACGCGCTGTACGGCAAGGTCATCCGCCGTACGAACAAGCTCAAGGCTCACGACGAGCAGAACGCCGCGGGCGTCGGCGACCGTGTCCTCCTCGCGGAGACCCGGCCGCTGTCCGCGACGAAGCGCTGGCGCGTCGTCGAGATCCTCGAGAAGGCCAAGTAATTCTCCTGCGGCCCTAATCACATAGGGGCCCCGCAGGACAGTTCCGCCAGGCTCGGCAGGGGCGCACCTCATGACGAGGCGGCCCCTGCCGGGAACCGGCAGACAAACAGGAGATAGACGTGATCCAGCAGGAGTCGCGACTGCGTGTCGCCGACAACACTGGTGCGAAGGAGATCCTTTGCATCCGTGTGCTCGGTGGCTCCGGTCGCCGCTACGCGGGCATCGGTGACGTCATCGTCGCCACCGTCAAGGACGCGATCCCCGGTGGCAACGTGAAGAAGGGTGACGTCGTCAAGGCGGTCATCGTTCGCACCGTCAAGGAGCGCCGCCGTCCGGACGGCTCGTACATCCGCTTCGACGAGAACGCCGCCGTCATTCTGAAGAACGACGGCGACCCTCGCGGCACCCGCATCTTCGGCCCGGTCGGGCGCGAGCTGCGCGAGAAGAAGTTCATGAAGATCATCTCGCTGGCTCCGGAGGTGCTGTAAGCATGAAGATCAAGAAGGGCGACCTGGTCCAGGTCATCACCGGTAAGGACAAGGGCAAGCAGGGCAAGGTCATCGCGGCCTTCCCCCGCGAGGACCGCGTCCTGGTCGAGGGTGTCAACCGGGTCAAGAAGCACACGAAGGCCGGTCCGACCGCCAAGGGCTCGCAGGCCGGCGGCATCGTGACCACCGAGGCCCCGATCCACGTGTCCAACGTTCAGCTGGTCGTGGAGAAGGACGGCAACAAGGTCGTCACGCGCGTCGGTTACCGCTTCGACGACGAGGGCAACAAGATCCGCGTTGCCAAGCGGACGGGTGAGGACATCTGATGGCTACCACCACCACTCCGCGTCTGAAGACGAAGTACCGCGAGGAGATCGCGGGCAAGCTGCGTGAGGAGTTCTCCTACGAGAACGTCATGCAGATCCCCGGCCTCGTCAAGATCGTGGTCAACATGGGTGTGGGCGACGCCGCCCGCGACTCCAAGCTGATCGAGGGCGCCATCCGCGACCTCACCACGATCACCGGTCAGAAGCCGGCCGTCACTAAGGCCCGCAAGTCCATCGCGCAGTTCAAGCTGCGCGAGGGTCAGCCGATCGGTGCCCACGTCACGCTTCGTGGCGACCGCATGTGGGAGTTCCTGGACCGCACCCTGTCGCTCGCGCTCCCGCGCATCCGCGACTTCCGTGGTCTGTCCCCCAAGCAGTTCGACGGCCGTGGCAACTACACCTTCGGTCTCACGGAGCAGGTCATGTTCCACGAGATCGACCAGGACAAGATCGACCGTGTCCGGGGTATGGACATCACCGTGGTCACCACGGCGACCAACGACGCTGAGGGCCGTGCGCTCCTTCGTCACCTCGGCTTCCCCTTCAAGGAGGCGTGAGCGAGATGGCGAAGAAGGCTCTGATCGCAAAGGCTGCTCGCAAGCCCAAGTTCGCTGTGCGCGCGTACAACCGCTGCCAGCGTTGCGGCCGTCCCCACTCCGTGTACCGCAAGTTCGGCCTCTGCCGTGTGTGCCTTCGTGAGATGGCTCACCGTGGCGAGCTGCCGGGCGTGACCAAGAGCTCCTGGTAAACCCCCTTTTTAGGGGTTCCAGAGGCTCTCGGTAAGCAATGGGCGTGTCAGGTGCCCACCCCTTCATGGCTTAGGCTGGGAGGGTTGGGCGCCCTGACGGTCGCCCGTACGACTTACTACGCCGTAGGTCCACCGCGCCGCACCCGTCCCGTCTCGGATCGGGGAGAGGGATGGCGCACCAGGAAACCCCGGCGAGAGAGGCCACAGGCCAATTCATGACCATGACTGATCCGATCGCAGACATGCTGACGCGTCTGCGGAACGCGAACTCGGCGTACCACGACTCCGTGACGATGCCGGCATCGAAGATCAAGTCTCACATCGCGGAGATCCTCCAGCAGGAGGGCTTCATCACGGGCTGGAAGGTCGAGGACGCCGAGGTCGGCAAGAACCTCACCCTCGAGCTCAAGTTCGGCCCGAACCGTGAGCGCTCCATCGCGGGCATCAAGCGGATCTCCAAGCCCGGTCTCCGGGTTTACGCGAAGTCCACCTCCCTGCCCAAGGTGCTCGGTGGCCTCGGCGTGGCGATCATCTCCACGTCGCACGGTCTCCTCACCGACAAGCAGGCCGGCAAGAAGGGCGTAGGCGGAGAAGTTCTCGCCTACGTCTGGTAGCGGAAGGGAACGGAGGAAACAGCTATGTCGCGCATTGGCAAGCTCCCCATCACGGTTCCCGCCGGCGTGGACGTCACCATCGACGGCCAGACGGTCTCGGTCAAGGGCCCCAAGGGCTCGCTGACCCACACCGTCGTTGCGCCGATCGAGATCGCCAAGGCTGAGGACGGCGTCCTGAACGTCACTCGCCCCAACGACGAGCGTCAGAGCAAGGCCCTGCACGGCCTGTCCCGCACGCTGGTGGCGAACATGATCACCGGCGTGACCGAGGGTTACGTGAAGAAGCTCGAGATCAGTGGTGTCGGTTACCGCGTGACCGCGAAGGGCTCGAACCTCGAGTTCGCGCTCGGTTACAGCCACCCGATCACCGTCGAGGCGCCCGAGGGAATCACCTTCAAGGTGGAGACCCCGACCCGCTTCCAGGTCGAGGGCATCGACAAGCAGAAGGTCGGCGAGGTTGCGGCCAACATCCGCAAGCTGCGCAAGCCCGACCCGTACAAGGCCAAGGGCGTCAAGTACGAGGGCGAAGTCATCCGCCGCAAGGTCGGAAAGGCGGGTAAGTAAGCCATGGCATACGGACAGAAGATCCTCAAGGGCGACGCTTACAAGCGTGCCGCGATCAAGCGTCGCCACATCCGGATCCGTAAGCACATCTCGGGTACGGCGGAGCGTCCGCGCCTGGTCGTGACGCGCTCCAACCGCCACATCGTGGCTCAGGTCATCGACGACATCAAGGGTCACACCCTGGCGTCGGCGTCGACCCTGGACACCACGATCCGCGGTGGTGAGGCCGACAAGTCCTCGCAGGCCAAGCAGGTCGGCGCCCTGGTCGCCGAGCGCGCCAAGGCTGCCGGTGTCGAGGCTGTCGTGTTCGACCGTGGTGGTAACCAGTACGCCGGGCGCATCGCCGCCCTGGCGGACGCCGCCCGCGAAGCCGGACTCAAGTTCTGAGTCGGTTCCGTAGCTAGCGGAAACAGAGAGAGGTAATTCCAATGGCTGGACCCCAGCGCCGCGGTGGCGGTGCCGGTGGCGGCGAGCGGCGGGACCGGAAGGGCCGTGACGGCGGCGCTGCTGCCGCCGAGAAGACCGCGTACGTTGAGCGCGTCGTCGCGATCAACCGTGTCGCCAAGGTTGTGAAGGGTGGTCGTCGCTTCAGCTTCACCGCGCTGGTCGTGGTGGGCGACGGTGACGGCACCGTGGGTGTCGGATACGGCAAGGCCAAGGAGGTGCCGGCCGCCATCGCCAAGGGCGTTGAGGAGGCCAAGAAGCACTTCTTCAAGGTCCCGCGTATCCAGGGCACCATCCCGCACCCGATCACGGGCGAGAAGGCTGCGGGCGTCGTCCTGCTCAAGCCTGCTTCCCCCGGTACCGGCGTCATCGCCGGTGGCCCGGTGCGTGCCGTGCTCGAGTGCGCCGGCGTGCACGACATCCTGTCGAAGTCGCTCGGCTCGTCGAACGCGATCAACATCGTGCACGCGACCGTGGAGGCCCTGAAGGGCCTGCAGCGTCCCGAGGAGATCGCGGCTCGCCGTGGTCTGCCCCTCGAGGACGTCGCTCCCGCGGCTCTGCTTCGTGCGCGTGCCGGGGCTGGTGCTGCGTAATGGCTCAGCTCAAGATCACGCAGACGAAGTCGTACATCGGCAGCAAGCAGAACCACCGTGACACCCTGCGTTCGCTCGGGCTCAAGCGCCTGAACGACGTGGTCGTCAAGGAGGACCGCCCCGAGTTCCGCGGCATGGTGCACACCGTCCGCCACCTCGTGACGGTCGAGGAGGTCGACTGATCATGGCGGAGAACAACCCGCTCAAGATCCACAACCTCCGTCCCGCCCCGGGCGCCAAGACCGCCAAGACCCGTGTGGGTCGTGGTGAGGCGTCGAAGGGTAAGACGGCCGGTCGTGGTACCAAGGGCACGAAGGCCCGCTACCAGGTTCCGGAGCGCTTCGAGGGTGGCCAGATGCCCCTCCACATGCGTCTTCCGAAGCTGAAGGGCTTCAAGAACCCGTTCAAGACCGAGTTCCAGGTCGTGAACCTCGAGAAGCTGGCCGCGCTGTACCCGGAGGGTGGCGAGGTCACCGTCGAGGGTCTCGTCGCCAAGGGCGCCGTGCGCAAGAACAGCCTCGTCAAGGTCCTGGGCCAGGGCGAGATCTCCGTGGCGCTGCAGGTGACGGTCGACGCCGTCTCCGGCTCCGCCAAGGAGAAGATCACCGCCGCCGGCGGTACCGTCACCGAGCTCATCTGATCACCTCAGGCGTCTCGATGACTTGATCGATCCCGACCGGGGATACCCCACAAATGGGGTATCCCCGGTTGGTCGTTCCTAGGGCAGGTGTGTCGCGGGTATGGTGACCAGCACTGCCCACTTTTCACAAGGTTCCCTCAAGAGGGCACCTTGAGCGGCAGTCGACCGTTACTCATGTCGTTGTCGTAAGTCGTTGTTCCTTATTGGACCCTCAAGACCGTCACCCTTGACGCAGATGCGCGGGGGTCGCAGGAGGCACCGTGCTCACCGCGTTCGCCCGGGCGTTCAGGACGCCCGACCTGCGCAAGAAGCTGCTCTTCACGCTCGGGATCATCGTCGTCTACCGGGTCGGCACGCACATCCCGATCCCCGGCGTCGACTACACCTCCGTTCAGCGCTGTGTGGACGAAGCTTCCGGCCAGCAGGGAATCTTCGGTCTGGTGAACATGTTCAGCGGCGGCGCGCTGCTGCAGATCACCATCTTCGCGCTGGGGATCATGCCGTACATCACGGCGAGCATCATTCTCCAGCTGCTGACCGTGGTCATCCCGCGCCTGGAAGCCCTGAAGAAGGAGGGTCAGGCCGGCACCGCGAAGATCACGCAGTACACGCGGTACCTCACGGTGGCCCTCGCCATCCTGCAGGGCACGGGCCTGGTGGCCACCGCCCGCAGCGGCGCCCTGTTCTCCGGCTGCTCGGTCGCCTCGAGCATCGTCCCGGACCGTGCGATCTTCACCACGATCGTGATGGTCGTCTGCATGACCGCCGGTACCGCCATGGTCATGTGGCTCGGTGAGCTCATCACCGACCGCGGCATCGGCAACGGCATGTCGATCCTGATGTTCATCTCGATCGCCGCGACGTTCCCCTCCGCGCTGTGGGCCATCAAGAAGCAGGGCACGCTGGCGGACGGCTGGATCGAGTTCGGCACCGTCGTCCTGGTCGGCCTGGTCATGGTCGGCCTGGTGGTCTTCGTCGAGCAGGCCCAGCGCCGGATCCCCGTGCAGTACGCGAAGCGCATGATCGGCCGCCGGTCCTACGGCGGCACCTCGACGTACATCCCGCTCAAGGTGAACCAGGCCGGTGTGATCCCGGTCATCTTCGCCTCGTCGCTGCTGTACATCCCGGCCCTGGTCGCCCAGTTCTCCAGCGGCACCTCAGGCTGGAAGACGTGGATCGAGACCAACCTGACCAAGGGCGATCACCCGATCTACATCGTCACGTACTTCCTGCTGATCGTTTTCTTCGCGTTCTTCTACGTGGCTATCTCCTTCAACCCCGAGGAAGTAGCCGACAACATGAAGAAGTATGGTGGCTTCATCCCGGGCATCCGGGCTGGTCGGCCGACCGCTGAGTACCTGTCGTACGTGCTCAACCGGATCACCTGGCCGGGTTCGCTGTATCTGGGTCTGATCGCTCTCGTACCGACGATGGCGTTGGTCGGTTTCGACGCGAACCAGAACTTCCCCTTCGGCGGGACCAGCATCCTGATCATCGTGGGTGTGGGTCTCGAGACGGTGAAGCAGATCGAGAGCCAGCTCCAGCAGCGCAATTACGAAGGGTTCCTCCGCTGATGCGTATCGTCCTCGTCGGGCCGCCGGGTGCCGGTAAGGGAACGCAGGCCGCGTTCCTGGCCAGGAACCTGTCGATCCCGCACATCTCCACGGGCGACCTGTTCCGGGCCAACATCAGCCAGCAGACGGAGCTCGGCAAGCTCGCGAAGTCCTACATGGACGCGGGCAACCTGGTGCCGGACGAGGTCACGATCGCGATGGCCAAGGACCGCATGGAGCAGCCGGACGCCGAGGGCGGGTTCCTGCTCGACGGCTTCCCGCGCAACGTGTCCCAGGCCGAGGCGCTGGACGAGGTGCTGCAGGGCGAGAGCATGAAGCTGGACGCGGTCCTCGACCTGGAAGTCCCCGAGGAAGAGGTCGTCAAGCGGATCGCCGGGCGGCGGGTCTGCCGCAAGGACTCCAGCCACGTCTTCCACGCCACCTACAGCCCGCCGAAGAACGAGGGCGTCTGCGACGTCTGCGGCGGTCAGCTGTACCAGCGGGACGACGACTCGGAGGAGACGGTCCGGACCCGGCTGGAGGTCTACCACACGCAGACCGAGCCGATCATCGACTACTACAAGGCGCAGGGCCTGGTCGTCACCATCTCCGCGCTGGGCAAGGTCGACGAGGTCACCTCCCGCGCCATGGACGCCCTCCGGCGCGACGAGGACGGCAAGTAGCAAGCCGTCCGCACCGCGCGGTGGACGGCCGGTGCGAGGTGCGGTGAGCAGTCTGAGCAGAACGCCCGGCGGGGTCTCCCCGCCGGGCGTTCCGCGTGTCCGGGGCCCCTTACGCGGAGGGTGACGTCTCGGCCGCGTCGGCGTACATCCGTGCGTACGCGTATTGTGGAGCGTCGCGATACCAGTGGCCCAGGAGGCGCAGACCGTCATGGTGCAGATCAAGACCCCCGAGCAGATCGCCAAGATGCGGGCGGCGGGGCTTGTCGTCGCCGCCATCCACGCGGCGACGCGGGAAGCGGCGGTGCCCGGGGCGACCACGAAGGACCTCGACGACGTCGCCCGCAAGGTGCTGGCGGAGAACGGCGCGAAGTCGAACTTCCTGGGATACGGCGGTTTCCCGGCGACGATCTGCACCTCGGTGAACGACGTGGTGGTTCACGGCATCCCCTCCGACGAGGTCGTCCTGAAGGACGGCGACATCATCTCCATCGACTGCGGCGCGATCGTGGACGGCTGGCACGGCGACGCAGCGTTCACGGCGTTCGTGGGCGGCGGTCACGCCCCGGAGCTGGTCGAGCTGTCGCGGGTCACCGAGGAGTCGATGTGGGCGGGGATCGCCGCGATGAAGCCGGGCAACCGCCTGGTGGACGTCTCGCGCGCGATCGAGACCTACATCCGCCGCCAGCCCAAGCCGGGCGGTGGCCGCTACGGCATCGTCGAGGACTACGGCGGCCACGGCATCGGCACCGAGATGCACATGGATCCGCACCTGCTGAACTACGTCGACCGCCGGCGGGGCAAGGGTCCGAAGCTGGTGCCGGGCTTCTGCCTCGCCATCGAGCCGATGGTGTCCCTCGGCACCCCGCGCACCGAGGTGCTCGAGGACGACTGGACGGTCATCACGACGGACGGCACGTGGTCCTCCCACTGGGAGCACTCGGTCGCGCTGACGGAGGCGGGCCCGCTGGTGCTGACCGCTGTCGACGGGGGCCGGGCGAAGCTGGCCGAGCACGGGGTCGAGGCCGCCCCGGATCCGCTGGCCTAGGCGGGCGGGCCGGCCGTGCCGCTGAGGATGCCGCTTAAGGATCTCCCCGGTGGGGCAGACTCCTCGATTCGTGTTTCCGTCGGGCCTGACGTAGACTGACTCGTCGACTCCCGTGCACCCGCATGTCCGCATGCACCCGCAGGGGAAAGGGTGGGGGAGTCGATCAAGGTAGTCGATTCGAAGGGCGAAGCGTGGCCAAGAAGCAAGGTGCCATCGAGATCGAGGGCACTGTCGTCGAGTCTCTTCCGAACGCCATGTTCAAGGTCGAGCTCCAGAACGGCCACCAGGTCCTGGCACACATCAGCGGCAAGATGCGTATGCACTACATCCGTATCCTCCCTGACGACCGGGTCGTGGTGGAGTTGTCTCCGTACGACCTGACGCGTGGCCGGATCGTCTACCGCTACAAGTAGATCTTGCCCAGGCTCCGTGCGCTCTCCTGCGTGCGGGGTTGCCGGCAACTGACCCGGAGAACCTCACATCCCATGAAGGTCAAGCCGAGCGTCAAGAAGATCTGCGACAAGTGCAGGGTGATCCGCCGTCACGGTCGGGTCATGGTCATTTGCGAGAACCCGCGCCACAAGCAGCGCCAGGGCTGATCGCTCAGAGATCACACCCTCTGCACCACATCGCAGAGACTTCGCGCGACGCGAGCTGAATATGTTCATACGCAGGGCCCGGGCGGTCGCACCGCCTGACACCCCCGGTTCGGAGGCCGGGGACCCAGTCCGTACCAAATCTTCCGCAGTGAAGAGGACGGCGGCTGGGAGTCGGTCCTGTGGCAGACCTCCGAAGATCAAACTGGAGCCATTGAATGGCACGCGTTTCCGGTGTTGACATCCCGCGCGAAAAGCGTGTGGAGGTCGCCCTCACCTACGTGTTCGGCATCGGCCGGACCCTTTCCCAGGAGACGCTGGCAGCGACCGGCGTCGACCCGAACACCCGCGTTCGCGACCTCTCCGAGGAGCAGCTCGTCGCGATCCGCGAGTACGTGGACGCCAACATCAAGACCGAGGGTGACCTCCGTCGCGAGGTCCAGGCCGACATCCGCCGCAAGGTCGAGATCGGTTGCTACCAGGGTCTCCGTCACCGTCGTGGTCTGCCGGTCCGCGGTCAGCGCACCAGCACGAACGCTCGTACCCGCAAGGGCCCGCGTCGCGCCATCGCCGGCAAGAAGAAGCCGGGCAAGAAGTAGTCCTCAGCGGACGCTCATCAGCGGTCTTCGCTGTAGGACCGACCACCTCCCGTAGGAGTTAATAGATGCCCCCCAAGGGACGTCAGGGCGCTGCCAAGAAGGTGCGCCGCAAGGAAAAGAAGAACGTCGCGCACGGCCAGGCGCACATCAAGAGCACGTTCAACAACACGATCGTGTCCATCACGGACCCGGCCGGAAACGTGATCTCGTGGGCCTCCGCCGGTCACGTCGGCTTCAAGGGCTCGCGCAAGTCCACGCCGTTCGCCGCGCAGATGGCCGCCGAGTCGGCTGCCCGTCGCGCGCAGGAGCACGGCATGCGCAAGGTCGACGTCTTCGTCAAGGGCCCGGGCGCCGGTCGTGAGACCGCCATCCGCTCCCTGCAGGCCACGGGCCTCGAGGTCGGCTCCATCCAGGACGTCACCCCGACCCCCCACAACGGCTGCCGTCCGCCGAAGCGCCGCCGCGTCTGACGCACGGTCGTCTCAGGTTTTTCGGGTTTCGGGCGGCACGTCCTGTTCCAGGCGTGCCGCCCGTACCCTTGCAGTACCGAGTCGGGCGTCAAATAGCGGGCGCCCCTGACTGAAGGATCTCTCCATGCTGATCGCTCAGCGTCCCTCGTTGACCGAAGAGGTCGTCGACGAATTCCGCTCCCGGTTCGTGATCGAGCCGCTGGAGCCGGGCTTCGGCTACACCCTCGGAAACTCCCTCCGCCGGACCCTCCTGTCGTCGATCCCGGGTGCGGCGGTCACGTCCATCCGCATCGACGGCGTGCTGCACGAGTTCACCACCGTGCCGGGCGTCAAGGAGGACGTCACCGACCTGATCCTCAACATCAAGCAGCTGGTCGTCTCCTCGGAGCACGACGAGCCGGTCGTGATGTACCTGCGCAAGCAGGGTCCGGGTCTGGTCACCGCCGCCGACATCGCGCCCCCGGCCGGTGTCGAGGTGCACAACCCCGACCTCGTCCTCGCCACGCTCAACGGCAAGGGCAAGCTGGAGATGGAGCTGACCGTCGAGCGCGGTCGCGGTTACGTCTCCGCCGTGCAGAACAAGCAGGTGGGCCAGGAGATCGGCCGTATCCCGGTCGACTCGATCTACTCGCCGGTTCTCAAGGTCACGTACAAGGTCGAGGCCACGCGTGTCGAGCAGCGCACCGACTTCGACAAGCTGATCGTCGACGTCGAGACCAAGCAGGCGATGCGTCCCCGTGACGCCATGGCCTCCGCCGGTAAGACGCTGGTCGAGCTCTTCGGTCTCGCCCGTGAGCTCAACATCGACGCCGAGGGCATCGACATGGGCCCGTCCCCGACGGACGCCGCCCTCGCCGCTGATCTCGCCCTGCCGATCGAGGAGCTCGAGCTCACCGTTCGGTCGTACAACTGCCTCAAGCGCGAGGGCATCCACTCCGTGGGTGAGCTCGTGGCGCGTTCTGAGGCCGACCTGCTCGACATCCGCAACTTCGGCGCGAAGTCGATCGACGAGGTCAAGGCGAAGCTGGCCGGCATGGGCCTGGCCCTCAAGGACAGCCCGCCCGGATTCGACCCGACCGCCGCCGCCGACGCCTTCGGCGCCGACGACGACGCGGACGCGGGCTTCGTCGAGACCGAGCAGTACTGACCGCCTCCGGCGGGGCAGCCGTCCTCGGACGGCGGTCCCGCCGGGTTCGGTCCCGGCTGCCGACAGGCCGCGGCCGGTCGCGCAGTTCCCCGCGCCCCTGAGGGGGCCGGCCCCTCCGGTACTGACAAGTGCCGGATCTTCGACGGGCGACCGCCCGCTCGGATACTGACCCCGGTACCTGGTACGGCCGGGGCAGACACCTAGGAGAAACACCATGCCGAAGCCCACCAAGGGCGCCCGTATGGGCGGCAGCGCTGCGCACGAGAAGATCCTCCTCGCGAACCTCGCGAAGGCGCTGTTCGAGCACGGCCGCATCACCACCACCGAGGCGAAGGCGCGCAAGCTGCGTCCGTACGCCGAGCGTCTGGTCACCAAGGCGAAGAAGGGCGACCTTCACAACCGCCGTCAGGTGCTCCAGGTCATCACGGACAAGAGCATCGTGCACACGCTCTTCACCGAGATCGGCCCGCGCTACGAGAACCGTCCCGGTGGCTACACCCGCATCACCAAGATCGGTAACCGTCGTGGCGACAACGCGCCCATGGCCGTCATCGAGCTGGTCGAGGCGCTGACCGTCGCGCAGCAGGCGACGGGCGAGGCCGAGGCCGCCACGAAGCGCGCGGTCAAGGAGTCCGAGGCGGCCAAGGTCGAGGAGACCCCGGCCGACGAGGCTCCCGCCGAGGAGTCGAAGGACGCGTAAGCGTTCTGCCGGGGGCCGTGCGTTCGCGGCTGCGGGTTCGCCGTGGCTGCTCGCGCAGTTCCCCGCGCCCCCCTGGGGCGATTGCGGGCCCGCTTCTTTCGAGGAGCGGGCCCGCTTTTGTGTCGCTGAGAGGATCTGAACGTGAGTGACGAAGCACAGCCCGGGTTCGTGCGGGTGCGGCTGGACCTGTCCTACGACGGCAGCGATTTCTCCGGGTGGGCCAAGCAGGCCGGCGGACGGCGGACCGTGCAGGGGGAGATCGAGGACGCGCTGCGGACCGTCACCCGCTCGGGCGGGACGACGTACGAGCTGACCGTGGCCGGGCGCACCGACGCCGGGGTGCACGCGCGGGGCCAGGTCGCCCATGTCGACCTGCCGGAGCCGGTGTGGCGCGAGCACCACGAGAAGCTGCTCAAGCGGCTCGCGGGGCGGCTGCCGAAGGACGTGCGGGTGTGGGCCCTGCGAGAGGCGCCGAGCGGGTTCAACGCGCGGTTCTCGGCGATCTGGCGGCGGTACGCCTACCGGGTCACCGACAACCCCGGAGGCGTCGATCCGCTGCTGCGGGGGCACGTCCTGTGGCACGACTGGCCGCTCGACGTGGACGCCATGAACGAGGCGGCCCGGCGGCTGCTCGGCGAGCACGACTTCGCCGCGTACTGCAAGAAGCGGGAGGGGGCGACCACCATCCGCACGCTCCAGGAGCTGAGTCTGACGAAGGGCGACGACGGGATCGTCACCGCCACCGTCCGGGCCGACGCCTTCTGCCACAACATGGTGCGTTCGCTGATCGGGGCGCTGCTGTTCGTGGGGGACGGGCACCGGGGACCGGAGTGGCCCGCCAAGGTGCTCGCCGCCGGCGTCCGGGACTCGGCGGTGCACGTCGTGCGGCCGCACGGGCTGACGCTGGAGGAGGTCGGCTACCCGGCGGACGGGCTGCTCGCCGCGCGCAGCAAGGAGGCGCGCAACCGGCGGACGCTGCCCGCCGCCGGGTGCTGCTGATCCGGCCCTGTGCGCGCGTGCCCCCGTGCGGCCCGGGCCGGCCGGTCAGCTGTTGGCGGCCGCCGACGCCTGGGTCTCGCCGCGGCGGCGGAGCTGCTGGAACGCGAACTCGGCCAGGTCGTCGCCGGTGGTGAAGACGGGCGTGTCCTTGGTGGTGACGTCCTTGCCGTTCGCGAAGCCGGTGAGCGTGAAGTAGGCGTACCGGCCGTAGGAGTTGGTCGTGGAGCGGCAGATCGCGCCGTTGCAGAAGGCCTTGACGCCGCCGCCGGCGAGGGCCTTGACGATGCTCTTGCCGTCGGACTGGCTCTTGACCTTGGAGGCCTGTGCCTCGGTGTCGAAGACGGCCACGCCGACCGTGACCGCGATGCCGTCCCTGGAGTATGTGACGCGCATCATGCGGGTGCAGCCGTTGGCGGCGAGGACCTTGCCCAGGGTGCCCGCGGCGCCCGTGGCGCACGAGGTGCTGTCGGCCTTCGCGCCCTTCTTGTACACGGCGGAGCCCATGGTCAGCTGCTTGCCGGGGAAGAGCAGGTCCGGACCGTTGGGGGCGGTGTCCTTGGCCTTGCTGGAGACGAACTCCTTGGGGTCCAGTGGGGGCGGGGCGCTGGTCGGCGCGAACGACGGGGGGGTGGACGCGCTCGGCAGGTCGCCCGTCGCGGGCAGCGAGGACGTGGGCCGGTTCGCCTTGTCGTCGTTGGCCGACACCACGCCCATGGCCACGGCGGCGCCGATGCCGATGGTGGCGAGCGCGCCGCCGCCTATGAACAGCAGCCGGCGGCGTTTGTTGCGCGTCTCGGACGCCTCGGCGAGCGCGGCCCAGTCCGGGGTGCTGCCGTCATCGCCGGTGCCCCACGGCTGCTGGGAGTTCGGTTTCCACGGATCCCACTGGGACTGAGGTCCCCCCTGCCCATAGCTCATGGGGCGCATCTTAGACGGGGGACGGGGGATGCTGTTCCGTGCCGATGGGCCCCGGGAGCCGCTGGATTCCGGGGCCGGGGGCGGGCAAACGCGACATCTCCGGGTGCTTGGTGCGGCGTTCTCCCGGGCTGCCCTCCGGCATGTGGCGCGGGCCACTTCGCAAGGGTGTTCCGGGGTCGTTCCCGTGGCGTAGGCGGGGCCTTCCGGGGGTGCTGCCTGCGCCGATCGGGCTCGTTTTGACCCCACCATGGAGACGCGGGTATCCTGCATCTTCGTTGTGTATTGGCTTGCTCTTCTCACGGGACGGGCCCTTACACCGGTCCACCGGGCCGATGACCAGCGATCAGCACGCGGTTTGCGTCACCGCAGTGCGGTCTGGGCTGTCGTGATCGTCTTCGGTGACCTTGTCAGGACCAATTCACTGAAGAAGCGAAGGCTACGAACCGTGCGTACGTACAGCCCCAAGCCCGGCGATGTGACGCGCCAGTGGCACGTCATCGACGCTCAGGACATCGTCCTGGGCCGTCTCGCCACCACTGCCGCGTCCCTCCTCCGGGGCAAGCACAAGCCGATCTACGCGCCCCACGTCGACACCGGTGACTTCGTCATCATCATCAACGCCGACAAGGTGCACCTCTCCGGCAACAAGCGGACCCAGAAGATGGCGTACCGCCACTCCGGGTACCCGGGCGGCCTGCGCTCCGTGCGCTACGACGACCTTCTCGCGAACAACCCCGAGAAGGCCGTCGAGAAGGCCGTCAAGGGCATGCTCCCCAAGAACACGCTGGGCCGTCAGATGCTCTCGAAGCTGAAGGTCTACAAGGGTGACGTGCACCCGCACGCGGCGCAGCAGCCCGTGCCGTTCGAGATCACCCAGGTCGCGCAGTAATTCCGGCCACACCCCTAGCTGAAAAGAACTGAGGAGAACCGTGGCCGAGACCACTGCCGAGCAGCCGCTCGAAGAGACCGAGCTCGTCGACATCGAGAGCTACACCACCGAGTCCGAGGTCCCCGTCGAGGGTGAGTACACCTCGGAGTCCCTGGCCTCCCGCTTCGGCGAGGCCCAGCCGGCGGCCGGCCTGGGCCGTCGCAAGAACGCCATCGCCCGCGTCCGGATCGTTCCGGGCTCCGGCAAGTGGAAGATCAACGGGCGCACGCTCGAGGACTACTTCCCGAACAAGGTGCACCAGCAGGAAGTCAACGAGCCCTTCAAGGTGCTCGAGCTCGACAACCGCTACGACGTCATCGCCCGTATCTCGGGTGGCGGTGTCTCCGGTCAGGCCGGTGCGCTCCGTCTCGGTGTCGCCCGCGCGCTGAACGAGGCCGACGTCGACAACAACCGCGGCGCCCTCAAGAAGGCCGGCTTCCTCACGCGTGACGACCGCGCGGTCGAGCGCAAGAAGGCCGGTCTGAAGAAGGCCCGCAAGGCCCCGCAGTACAGCAAGCGCTAAGCTTCGCTGCCTGCTCGTACGTATCCCGGAGCGGGTCTCTCGCCTCGCTCGTACGTACTCCGAACGCCCCGGCGGCACGCCACAGTGTCGTCGGGGCGTTCGTTTTATCGCAGCCGTGGGCGTATAACGGCACAAGGTGCTCAAAGGCTTGTGCGATGGGATGCCCGCGGCATCCCATGCCTGGATGCGGCAGCGGCCGCGGGCCGGCTGACCGGCGACCGGGCCCGCACGGCCTGTGAAACTGACGCTTCCTCAGGAGGGCAAGTGGGACGACTCTTCGGCACGGACGGCGTGCGCGGTGTCGCCAACGCGGATCTGACGGCGGAGATGGCCCTCGGCCTGTCCGTCGCGGCGGCGCACGTGCTGGCCGAGGCGGGCACCTTCGCGGGTCACCGGCCGGTGGCCGTCGTCGGACGGGATCCGCGCGCGTCCGGGGAGTTCCTGGAAGCCGCCGTGGTGGCGGGTCTGGCCAGTGCGGGCGTGGACGTGCTGAAGGTCGGCGTGCTGCCGACGCCGGCGGTCGCCTACCTCACCGGCGTGCTCGGCGCGGACCTCGGCGTGATGCTCTCGGCCAGCCACAACGCGATGCCCGACAACGGCGTCAAGTTCTTCGCCCGCGGCGGTCACAAGCTCGCCGACGAGCTCGAGGACGCCATCGAGACCGTCTACGAGGAGCACCGCACCGGCGCGCCCTGGGACCGGCCGACCGGCTCGGGCGTCGGTCGTGTGCGCGGTTACGACGAGGGCTTCGACCGGTACGTCGCCCACCTCATCGCCGTCCTGCCGAACCGGCTCGACGGGCTGCGGATCGTCCTCGACGAGGCGCACGGCGCGGCGGCGCGGGTGTCGCCGGAGGCGTTCACCCGGGCCGGCGCGGAGATCGTGACCATCGGGGCCGAACCGGACGGGCTCAACATCAACGACGGCTGCGGGTCGACGCACCTCGACAAGCTGAAGGCCGCGGTCATCGAGCACGGAGCCGCGCTCGGCATCGCGCACGACGGTGACGCGGACCGGTGCCTCGCCGTGGACCACACGGGTGAGGAGATCGACGGCGACCAGATCCTCGCCGTGCTGGCGCTGTCCATGCGGGAGCGGGGCGTGCTGCGCTCGGACACCGTCGTCGCGACCGTGATGTCCAACCTCGGCTTCAAGCTGGCCATGGAGCGCGAGGGGATCCACCTCGTGCAGGCCGCGGTCGGCGACCGCTATGTGCTCGAGGAGATGAAGCAGCACGGGTACGCGCTCGGCGGCGAGCAGTCCGGGCACGTGATCATCCTCGACCACGCGACGACCGGCGACGGCACGCTGACCGGGCTGATGCTGGCGGCTCGCGTCGCGCAGACGGGGCGGTCGTTGCGTGAGCTGGCCTCCGTGATGGAGCGGTTGCCGCAGGTGCTGATCAACGTGCCCGACGTCGACAGGTCCCGGGTCGGGAACTCGGCCGAGCTGGCGGCTGCCGTCGGTGAGGCGGAGCGGGAACTCGGCTCCACCGGGCGGGTGTTGCTGCGGCCCTCCGGCACCGAGCCGCTGGTTCGGGTGATGGTCGAGGCGGCGGACATCGATCAGGCCCGGGCGGTTGCGGGGCGGCTGGCGGATGTCGTGAAGTCCGCGCTGGGCTAGCCGGGGGCGGGCCGGGCCGGGTTCGGGGTTCTGTGCGTTGCGGGGTGCGGGTGCGTTGTGGCTGGTTGCGCAGTTCCCCGCGCCCCTGGGGGGCTGGTCCCGGCGGGGTTGGGTGGTGCGGGTCTGTTGTCGTCGCGCAGTTCCCCGCGCCCCTTTGGGGGGTCAGGGGTTCTGTTTCGACCAGGCCCATTTCTGGGTCAGGAGGGTCAGGGTGCCGGCCAGGATGATGCCCAGGAGGTTCAGGAGGAGCTGTTTCGCCGAGCCCCAGGTCTGGCCCATGTCGCCGTAGCTGAGGGCGACCGCCGCGTTCGCCGCCGCCGGGACCGTCGTCACCGAGATCGCCACGCCCACCAAGGCGCCCGACTTCGCCGAGGTCAGGGAGAGGGTGCCGGCGATTCCGGCGAGTACGGCGACGACGAAGGAGAACCAGTCCGGGGCGTAGACGAAGCCGGTCTGGGGGCGGTCGCCCTCCAGCTGATCCTTGCTGAACAGGCCTACCGCGTCCATGAAGAGGCTGAAGCCGACGGTCACCGCCATCGCCGCCGCGAAGCCGACCAGCAGGGCGATCAGCGAGCGAACGGCCAGCCGGGGGGCGCGCTGCACGATCGCCGTGCACACGCCGGCGAGCGGGCCGAACTCCGGGCCGACCGCCATCGCGCCGACGATGAGGACCGCGTTGTCCAGCACCACACCGCAGGCCGCGATCATCGTGGCCAGCGTGATGAAGGAGAGGTAGGTGACGGAGAGCGTCGAGTCCTCGTGGGTGGCGTCGGTCAGGTGCTCCCACAGGACCGCGTCCGCGCCCTCGCCGGGGGCTTCCGCCTCGGCCTTGTCCGCGCGCAGCGAGAGCGACAGGTCGATGTTCTCCACGGCGATCGAGCCGGTCTCCTCCAGTCCCAACTCCTGAAGCGCGGAGAGGAGTTCGTCGCCCGCCTCGCGGGCCACGTCGCACAGGACGACGTCGCCGGCCGGGTTGCGGGCGGCGTGGGGCAGGACCACGAGGTGCGTGGCCCCGACGGTCCGCTCGATCAGACGGACCACGTCGTCGGTCCGCTCCGCCGGTGTGATGAGGCGCAGGTGCAGCATGGGGGCAGGGTAGCCGTCAGAGTTTGCGCAGGCGCAGCCGCTGTACCTTGTGGTCCGGGCCCTTGCGGACCACGAGGCCGGCCCGGCCGCGGGTGGGGGCGATGTTCTCCACCAGGTTCGGCTTGTTGATGGTGCGCCAGAGCGTGCGGGCGTAGTCGAGGGCCTCCTCCTCGGAGACCTGGGTGTACTTGCGGAAGTACGAGTCCGGGTTCTGGAAGGCGGTCTGACGCAGTTTCCGGAACCGGCTGAGGTACCAGCGCTCGATGTCCTCGATGCTCGCGTCGACGTACACGCTGAAGTCGAAGTAGTCGGCGAGGCCGACGCGGGTGCGGCCGTCGCTGCCGGGCAGGGCGGGCTGAAGGACGTTCAGGCCCTCGACGATGAGGATGTCGGGGCGGCGGACGGTGAGCCGCCGGTCGGGGACGATGTCGTAGATCAGGTGTGAGTAGACCGGCGCGGTGACCTCGCCCTTGCCCGCCTTGATGTCGGCGACGAAGCGGGTCAGCGCGCGGCGGTCGTAGGACTCGGGGAAGCCTTTGCGGGACATCAGGCCGCGGGCTTCGAGTTCGCGGGTGGGCAGCAGAAAGCCGTCCGTGGTGACCAGTTCCACGCGCGGGTGCTCCGGCCAGCGGGAGAGCAGCGCCTGCAGCAGACGGGCGACCGTCGACTTGCCGACGGCGACCGATCCGGCGACGCCTATGACGAAGGGGGTGCCGGACTGCGAGCCCTTCTCGCCCAGGAAGGTGTTCAGGGCGCCGCGCAGGCCGTCGGTGGCGCCCACGTAGAGGTTGAGGAGCCGGGAGAGCGGGAGGTAGATGTCCCGCACCTCGTCGAGGTCGATGACGTCGCCCAGGCCGCGCAGCTTCTCGACCTCCTCGGCGGTCAGCGGCAGCGGGGTCTTCTCCCGCAGCGCGCTCCACTCGGATCGGGTGAGGTCGACGTAGGGAGTCGCCTCCGGCCTGTGCCGGTGGGCGCTCCGGGGCATCGGGGAGACCGGAGAGATCACAGTCCATTGTTAACGGAGTTTGAACGCGATGGCGGGTGGGTTCCGTCACGCCGTCGGCGGGCAGCCGCTCGGGTGGGGTCCAGGGCGGGCGCCCGGGTAGGGCGCCGGGTGCGGACGGGGGCTCGTGCGGCGGTGGGAATTTCCGGAATCGGGCACGCGGAGGCTCTTTTGGGGGGCGCTTCGGCCGTAGGCTGCCGCGCATGTGCGGAATCGTGGGATACGTGGGGTCTCAGTCGGCGCTCGACGTCGTGATGGCCGGACTGAAGCGGCTGGAGTACCGGGGATACGACTCGGCGGGCGTCGCCGTGCCGGCCGACGGGGGGCTCGCGGCGGCGAAGAAGGCGGGCAAGCTCGTCAATCTGGAGAAGGAGCTGACGGAGCGGCCCCTGCCGGCCGGGACGACGGGCATCGGGCACACCCGGTGGGCCACGCACGGCGGGCCCACCGACGTCAACGCCCATCCGCACCTCGACAACGCCGGACGCGTCGCCGTCGTGCACAACGGGATCATCGAGAACTTCGCGGAGCTGCGGGCCGAACTGGCCGAGCGGGGACACGAGCTGCTGTCCGAGACCGACACCGAGGCCGTCGCGCATCTGCTCGCCGAGGAGTTCTCGGTGACCTCCGACCTGGCGGAGGCGATGCGGCTGGTGTGCCGACGGCTGGAGGGCGCTTTCACGCTGGTCGCGGTGCACGCGGACGAGCCGGACGTGGTGGTCGGGGCGCGCCGCAACTCGCCGTTGGTGGTGGGCGTCGGCGAGGGCGAGGCCTTCCTCGCCTCGGACGTCGCCGCGTTCATCGCGCACACCCGGTCGGCGATCGAGCTGGGCCAGGACCAGGTGGTGGAGCTGCGCCGGGACGCGGTGACGGTCACCGGGTTCGACGGCCGGCCGGCCCAGGTGCGGTCGTACCACGTCGACTGGGACGCGTCGGCGGCGGAGAAGGGGGGCTACGACTACTTCATGCTGAAGGAGATCGCCGAGCAGCCCAAGGCCGTGGCCGACACCCTGCTGGGACGGATCGACGCCGGCGGCTCGCTGACGCTCGACGAGGTGCGCATCCCGGCGCGGGAGCTGCGCGAGATCGACAAGATCGTCGTCGTCGCCTGCGGAACGGCCTTCCATGCCGGGCTGATCGCCAAGTACGCCATCGAGCACTGGACGCGCATCCCGTGCGAGGTGGAGCTGGCCAGCGAGTTCCGCTACCGGGACCCGATCCTGGACCCGCGCTCCCTGGTCATCGCCATCTCCCAGTCCGGCGAGACGATGGACACGCTGATGGCGCTGCGGCACGCGCGGGACCAGGGCTCGAAGGTGCTCGCCATCTGCAACACCAACGGGTCGACCATCCCCCGTGAGTCGGACGCCGTGCTCTACACGCACGCGGGGCCGGAGGTGGCCGTCGCCTCCACCAAGGCGTTCCTGACCCAGCTGGTGGCGTGCTATCTGGTCGCCCTCTATCTCGGGCAGGTGCGCGGCACCAAGTGGGGGGACGAGATCCGGGCCGTCGTGCGGGACCTGGCGCGGATCTCCGGCGAGGTGGAGCGGGTGCTGGAGACCATGGAGCCGGTGCGGGAGCTGGCACGGTCGCTGGCCGACAAGGACACCGTGCTGTTCCTCGGCCGGCACGTGGGCTATCCCGTCGCGCTGGAGGGCGCGCTCAAGCTGAAGGAGCTCGCCTACATGCACGCGGAGGGGTTCGCGGCGGGGGAGCTGAAGCACGGGCCGATCGCCCTCATCGAGGAGGACCTGCCCGTGGTGGTGGTCGTGCCCTCGCCGCGCGGCCGGTCCGTCCTGCACGACAAGATCGTCTCCAACATCCAGGAGATCCGGGCGCGGGGGGCGCGGACGATCGTGATCGCGGAGGAGGGGGACGAGGCGGTCGTGCCGTACGCCGACCACCTGGTGCGGATCCCCGCCACGCCGGTGCTGCTGCAGCCGCTGGTGGCGACGGTGCCGTTGCAGGTGTTCGCGTGCGAGCTCGCGACCGCGCGGGGCAACGAGGTGGATCAGCCGCGCAACCTCGCGAAGTCGGTCACCGTGGAGTAGGGGCCGCCGGGCAGTGGATGCCGGCCCCCCCGCCGGGGAGCGTGGGCTCGTGTGGGGGGCGTCGAGTGGCCCCCCCCACACACACGGGGGCTCAGCTCCGGGTGCGGCGCCTGCGGGCCGCGAACAGCTTCCAGGCGGCGAAGAGCAGCGGCAGTTCCATGATCCAGACGCCGGTGACCGCGTCCCACTCCGGGTCCGCCATCGCGGACTCGTCGGCGGTGATGACCCCGCACAGCACGCCCCAGGCCGCCGCGAGCAGGGCCACCAGCCAGAAGGCGGCGGTCCAGCCCCGCACCGAGCCGCCGGCGCCGGCCGCCCGGGCCGTCCGGGGCTGCTTGCGCGGCTGCGGGATGTGGTCCGGTTCGCGGGCCGGCATCCGGACGACCACGTCGCCGGGCACGGCCGCGTCCAGCGCCGCGATGCGGTCCGGTGTGACGCCCTTGTACAGGGTCGGCTCCACGGTGACCGAGAAGCCGTCGTGGCCGGTGAGGGTACGGGCGCCGTCGGGCCGCGTGGTCATCGCCGCGCAGGCGTCGTGGCGGACGGTGACCGGGCCCCTCGGAGTGAGCAGGCTGACGCCCTCCGGGCCGATGACCAGGGTGACGTCCTCGTTCTCCAGGGACTGGTGGCGGGTGCCGGTCACGGCGGCCGTCGAGAACTGCGGGGCGAGGGTGAGGCCCGCCCAGTCGACGCTGCGGCCCGGCACCTGCAGCAGTGCGTTGTCCCACGCCTGGCGGGCGACCTCGTGCAGGTCCTGCGTCGTCACCGCGTTCAGCTCGGCCCGGTGCTGGTCGGGGGTGAGGAGAGGGTGTCCGAGCAGCAGGCTCAGCGCGTACGAGGGGAGCACCGCGGCGCCGAGGTCGGGGGCGTCGTACACCTTGAGGAGCTTGGCGCGGACGGAGTCCAGCTCGGCCTGCTCGATGCGGCCCGCGCGCAGCCGCGCGAGGGTGTCGACGAAGCCGCCGACGACCGCGTCCTGCTTCTGCGGAAGGGCGTCGGCGTAGGCGGTGAGGGTGGCGTACTCGGCGTCGCGCGGACTGTAGTCGGCCTCCGCGGAGTAGGAGTAACCGCCCTCCTGGCGCAGGTCCTGGAAGAGGGCCCGGCCGAGGACGTCCGCGAAGACACTGGCCGCTGTGGAGCGGCGCAGCACCGAGGTGAGAACCACGTGTCCGTCGTCGCCGCTGATGTACGCCGGGGTGACGGGCAGGGCGCTGGTCGCGGCCGGGGCGGGGAGGCGGGAGCCCCCCGGGAGGGTCAGGTCCAGGCCCTCGGGGACGTGGTCGCTGGTGATCCACAGCACCGCGTTGTCCCTGGTGAAGCGGGTTTCGGCCCAGTGGCGGACCTGGTCGGGGGTGAGGCTCCAGGTGCCCAGTTCGCTGTAGCTGGACAGGCCGTAGCTCTGGGCGCCGTACCGCCACAGCGGCATCTGGTGCTGGGGTCCGCCGCCGCGGCCGGCCGCCTCGGTGCGCAGGATCTCCCGTTCGGTCTCCAGCCGCTCCATCGGCAGGTCCCGCAGCCCGGCGCACACGCTGTTCAGGTACTCGACCACCTCCTCCTCGCTGCCGTGCACGTGGAAGAGGGTGTACGCGTTGGCCGTCGCGCCGTTGTAGTGCAGGTCGGACAGGCCCAGGCGGTGCAGGGCGAGGTGCTCGACGAGGTGGGTGACGCCGGCGGTGGCCAGCGTCTCGTCGGCGCGGCCCACCCGGAAGAAGAGGCCCGCGGTGATCTCCTTGCCGGAGGTGGGGGCGTAGAGGGTGGGCACGCCGTTCGTGGTGGTGTGCGAGACGAGGCCCTCGAGAGCGGCGAGGGCGTCCACGTCGTCCAGTCCGTCGTGCTTGTGCAGGTTCGTGGTCATCGGGCGCCGCCTCCACGGGCTTCCAGTGCGGCCTTGCGGAAGCCGAGGAACGCCGACTTCTTGTCGGGCAGGTACTGCCACGGGTACTCCGTGGCGCGGTCGCCGAGGAAGGCGAAGTGCGGGGCCGCGTCCGCGTAGTGGCCGCCCAGCGAGAAGGCGAACGCGAACGCGCTGTGCGCGCCGACCGTGTTCCAGTCGGGCCGGTGGCCGGGGTGCAGCACGGAGACCTGGGCGGCGAAGCGCAGGTCGTCGCGGACCGGCACGCCCCGCAGGTAGGCGGCGTCCTCGCCGCTCGGCAGATCCAGCCAGTGCTCGATGTGGGCGAGGGCCACCACGGCGGCGGCGTTCGATCCGTCGGGGGCGCCGGTGGCGCACTCGCGGGCGAAGCCGTGCGCCGCCTCCCAGGAGCCGCCCCACTTCGGGCACAGCTGCTGCAGCAGCTGCGTCTGGGCGCGGTAGTGGTGCGGGTGGTGCGCGGACAGCCGGTCGTAGCGGCGGCGCGCCTCGGCCTGCCCCAGCTGCAGACCGCGCGCGGTCGTCAGCCGGGCGGTCCAGGCGGGGGCGTACGAGGGTTGCTCGGCGCAGACCTCGATCAGCAGCTGCTCGGCCCGCCGCAGCCAGTCGTGGAACTGGCTGAACTGGTCCTGCGAGACGTCCTTGGCGCGGGCGCCGCTGCGGATGTCCCAGCCGATGTACACGTACCGCTCGGCGAGCAGCGTGCGGGGCAGCGGGTCCGCGGGCGATTCGGCCGCCGCCCGCTCCAGGAAGCCCTCGACGCCGGCGGTGTCGGCGAGGAGGCTGGAGGCCGAGGACACCTTGTCGACGGAGCCGAGCCCCGCGAAGTAGGCCCGGACGGCCGGCCAGTCCCCCGCCTGCGCGGCGGTGCGCAGCGGTATCAGCTCGGGTGTGTTGTCGTACGGGTCGAACGTCGGCCCCGTAGAGCCCATGAGTCCGCCGCTGGTCATGCTGCTGGTCTTGCTGGTCATTCCCCCCGCCCCCTGGCGTCGCCGTCCGCGGCGCGCGGGCTGGCCCCCCAGGGCGCGCGGCGGTGAAAGTCCGCTGGAAACTCTGCTCTCGACCTGACGTGATGTGACGCGATCAAGTCGCCGCAGGCTAGCACCAGGCGGTGACACCGAGGCCCTAGGGTGCTCGGCATGAGCATCATCGGGGTCGGTATCGACGTGGCCGAGATCGAGCGCTTCGCGGCGTCCATGCAACGCACGCCCGGGCTCGCCGAGCGGCTGTTCCTGCCGAGCGAGTTGCTGCTGCCCAGCGGGGAGCGCAGGGGCGCGGCCTCGCTGGCCGCCCGGTTCGCGGCGAAGGAGGCCCTGGCCAAGGCGCTCGGGGCCCCGCCCGGGCTGCTGTGGACCGATGCCGAGGTGTACGTCGAGGAGAGCGGGCGGCCCCGGTTGCGGGTGCAGGGGAGCGTCGCCGCCCGGGCGGCCGAACTGGGCGTACGGGGATGGCATGTGTCGCTGAGTCACGACGCGGGCGTCGCCTCGGCGGTGGTGGTGGCCGAGGGGTGAGGCGCGCGGGTGCGGCGGCGGGGGAGACCGGGGCAGACTCGACCGTATGCGTACTGCCTACTGCGTCGAGACCGTCCGTCGTGCCGAGCGGGAGCTGATGGCCCGGGTCCCGGAGGGGGCCCTCATGCAACGGGCCGCCGCCGGGCTCGCCGCCGCCTGCGCCGACCTGCTGGGCCGGGTGTACGGACGCCGGGTCGTGCTGCTGGTCGGCAGCGGGGACAACGGGGGCGACGCCCTGTACGCCGGGGCGCGGCTCGCCCGGCGCGGGGCCGGGGTGACCGCCGTCCTCCTCGCGCCCGGGCGGACCCATTCCGGCGGGCTGACGGCGTTGCGCCGGGCCGGCGGCACGACCGTGACGCCCGAGGGCGCCGGCGACCCGGTCCGCCGCGCCGACCTGGTGCTCGACGGGATCGTCGGGATCGGCGGCAAGGGCGGTCTGCGGCCGGAGGCGGCGGATCTCGCCGGGCTCGTCGAGCGGGCCCGGGCCCTCGTCGTCGCCGTCGACCTGCCCAGCGGTGTGGACGCGGACACCGGAGAGGTGCACGGGAGCGCGATGCGCGCCGACGTCACCGTCACCTTCGGCACGCACAAGCCGGCGCTGCTGGTCGATCCCGCGCGCGCGTACGCCGGTTCGGTGCGGTTCGTCGACATCGGGCTCGGCGAGCGTCTGCCGGCCGTGCCCGAGCTGGAGGCGCTGCAGCACGCGGACACGGCCGCGCTGCTGCCGGCGCCGGGCGGGGAGAGCGACAAGTACCGGCGGGGCGTCGTCGGGATCGCCGCCGGGTCGGCCCGGTATCCGGGGGCCGCCGTGCTCGCCGTCGCGGGCGCGCTGCGCGGCGGCGCGGGGGCGGTGCGGTACGTCGGACCGGCCGGGGACGCGGTCCTCGCGCGGTTTCCCGAGACGCTCGTGTCGGAGCGGGGGCCCGCGCACGCCGGACGGGTGCAGGCCTGGGTCGTCGGCCCGGGCGCCGGGGACGACGCGGCGACGGTCGCGGAGGTGCTGGCCGCCGAGGTGCCCGTGCTGATCGACGCCGACGGGCTGCGGCTGGCGGACGCCGACGCGGTGCGGGGGCGTGCCGCGCCGACGCTGATGACTCCGCACGCCGGAGAGGCGGCCGCGCTGCTGGGCGTGGCGCGCGAGCAGGTCGAGGGCGCCCGGCTGGCCTCGGTGCGGGAGCTGGCGGCGCGCTACCGGGCGACGGTGCTGCTGAAGGGGTCGACGACGCTGGTCGCCGACGCCGGCGGCGAGGGCGCCGTGCGGGTCAACGCCACCGGGACGGCGTGGCTCGCCACGGCCGGCAGCGGGGACGTGCTGTCGGGGCTCGCGGGTTCGTTGCTGGCGGCCGGGCTCGGGGCGCTGGACGCGGGGAGCGTCGGGGCGTACCTGCACGGCCTGGCGGGCCGGTACGCGGCGGACGGGGCGCCGGCCGGGGCGCACGACGTGGCCGAGGCGATCCCGCGCGCCTGGCGGGACGTGCGCGACTGAGACGACCGTGTTCGTCTCCTGTGCCGGGCCCGGCGGGCGCGATGCGCTGGTGGAGCGCTGCCGGGCGGTGTGCCGGCGGGCGGTGTGCCGCCGGGCGGCGCCGACGGTCTTGTACCGGCCCCGGGTGAGAGCGTTCCCGGCGTGCGCCGTCCGACGGGGCGCCGGGCGGGGACGTCGGCCCGGTGCCGGGAGCGTGGTTCGGCCGCTCTGCGACACTGGGCGCGATGAGTGAGACTGCCAAGCCGCCCGCCGCCCCGCTGCGCGCCCACGCCGAGATCGACCTGGCCGCGCTGCGGGCCAACGTGCGTACCCTGCGCGCGAAGGCGCCGGGCGCGGCGTTCATGGCCGTGGTGAAGGCGGACGGATACGGGCACGGCGCCGCCCCCTGCGCCCGCGCCGCCGTCGAGGCGGGCGCCGCCTGGGTGGGCGTCGCCACGCCCGAGGAGGCCCTCGCGCTGCTCGCGCATGCCGGACTGCCCGCGCACGTCCGGATCATGTGCTGGCTGTGGACGCCGGGCGGGCCCTGGCGGGAGGCCGTCGAGGCCGGTCTCGACGTGTCGCTGAGCGGGCTCTGGGCGCTGCGGGAGGCCGTCGAGGGCGCCCGGGCCGCCGGGCGGGCCGCCCGGGTGCAGCTGAAGGCCGACACCGGGCTCGGACGCAACGGATGCCAGCCCGCCGACTGGCCCGAGCTCGTCGGGGAGGCGCTGCGCGCCGAGCGCGAGGGACTGGTGCGGATCACCGGCCTCTGGTCGCACCTCGCCTGTGCCGACGAGCCGGGGCACCCCTCCGTCGCCGCCCAGGTCGAGCTGTTCCGCGAGATGACGGCGTACGCCGAGCGGCAGGGCGCCCGGCCCGAGGTGCGGCACATCGCCAACTCCCCGGCCACGCTCACCCTCCCGGAGACCCACTTCGACCTGGTCCGCCCCGGGGTCGCGATGTACGGCCTCTCGCCCAGCCCCGAGCTGGGCTCCGCCGCCGACCTCGGGCTGCGGCCGGTGATGACTCTCTCGGCCCCGCTGGCCCTGGTGAAGCACGTCCCCGGCGGGCACGGCGTGAGCTACGGCCACCACTACGTCACCCCGGGCGAGACGACGCTCGGACTGGTGCCCCTCGGGTACGCCGACGGCGTGCCCCGGCACGCCTCCGGGTCCGGTCCGGTCCTGGTCGGCGGCAAGTGGCGGACGGCCGCAGGCCGCATCGCGATGGACCAGTTCGTCGTCGACCTCGGCGGGGACGATCCGGGCCCCGGCGCGGAGGCGGTCCTCTTCGGACCGGGCGACCGCGGCGAACCGACGGCGCAGGACTGGGCGCAGGCGGCCGGAACCATCGGGTACGAGATCGTCACGCGCATCGGATCGCGTGTTCCCCGCGTCTATGTGAATGAGTGAGCGGACCGGGTAACCCGCAGTCAGTGCACGGACATCGGCCCAGGAGGAGCGGCACGTGAGCGAGAGCAGCGCGGAGGCGGTGGCGAGCGCCGCCACGGCGGTCGCCGCCGCCTCCGCGACGGGGGCGGCAGGAGGGTGGCGCCGGGCGACCGGCATCGCGGGCGCCGCGATAGGCGTGATCGCCGCGGGCGCCGCGGCCGGCGTCGCCCTGGAGCGGATGACCGTGGGGCGGGGCATGCGGGCCAAGGCCCGGCTGGCGCTCGACTCGGCGGGACCGTACGGCGGGCTGCGCGGCACCCCGGGCAAGGCGTACGCCGACGACGGCACCGAGCTGTACTACGAGGTCGACGACGTCGAGCCGCAGGGCGGCCCGGCGAACCGGCGGCGCAGGCTCTTCGGGCGCAAGGCGCCGCTGCCCGTCACCGTGGTCTTCAGTCACGGCTACTGCCTCAACCAGGACTCCTGGCACTTCCAGCGGGCGGCCCTGCGGGGTGTCGTGCGGACCGTGCACTGGGACCAGCGCAGCCACGGCAGGTCCGGACGCGGCAACGCCCAGACCCGCGACGGCGTGCCGGTCACCATCGACCAGCTGGGGCGCGATCTGCGGGCCGTCGTCGACGCGGCCGTGCCGGAGGGGCCGATCGTGCTCGTCGGGCACTCCATGGGCGGGATGACGGTGATGGCCCTGGCCGCCCTGTATCCCGAGCTGATCCGCGAGCGGGTCGTCGCGACCGCGTTCGTGGGCACGTCGTCCGGGCGGCTCGGCGAGGTCAACTTCGGACTGCCGGTCGCCGGCGTGAACGCGGTCCGGCGGGTGCTGCCGGGCGTGCTGAGGGCGCTCGGGCAGCAGGCGGCCCTGGTGGAGAAGGGGCGCCGGGCGACCGCCGATCTCTTCGCCGGGATCATCAAGCGGTACTCGTTCGCGTCCCGTGACGTGGACCCGGCGGTGGCGCGGTTCGCCGAGCGGATGATCGAGAGCACGCCGATCGACGTGGTCGCCGAGTTCTACCCGGCGTTCACCGACCACGACAAGACCGAGGCGCTCGCCTGCTTCACGGACATGCCGGTGCTGGTGCTGGCCGGCATCGGGGACCTGGTGACGCCGAGCGAGCACAGCGAGGCGATCGCCGACATGCTGCCGGACGCCGAACTGGTCCTCGTCCCCGACGCCGGGCACCTCGTGATGCTGGAGCACCCGGAAGTGGTCACCGACCGCCTCGCCGACCTGCTCACGCGCGCGGGCGCCGTGCCGGCAGGGGCTACCGTGGGAGGTTATGGAGACACCAGCAGCGCCGCACCACCCGGCTGACCTTCGGATCACCGTCAACTCCCCCGAGCAGATGCGGGACTTCGGCCGTCGACTGGCCAAGGTGCTGCGCGCCGGCGATCTCGTGATGCTGAGCGGGGAGCTCGGGGCGGGCAAGACGACGCTCACCCGCGGGCTCGGCGAGGGGCTCGGGGTCCGGGGCGCGGTCACCTCCCCGACGTTCGTGATCGCCCGGGTGCACCCGGCCCTCGGGGACGGTCCGCCGCTGGTCCACGTCGACGCGTACCGCCTGGGCGGCGGGCTCGACGAGATGGAGGACCTGGACCTCGACGTGTCGCTGCCCGAGTCGGTGATCGTCGTGGAGTGGGGCGAGGGCAAGGTCGAGGAGCTGACCGACGACCGGCTCCAGATCCGCATCCACCGGGCGGTCGGCGACACGGACGACGAGGTGCGGCACGTGACCGTGTCGGCGCTCGGGCGGCGATGGGCCTCGGCGGACCTCGGCGTGCTGTCTGCCTGACGTGCTCCGGCCTGACGTACGCCGGATGGGCGTGCTCCGGCCTGACGCACGCCGGATGGGCATGCTCCGGCCGGGCGTGCTGCGGACTGCCGTGGAGGAGGTGCGGGGCGTGCCTGCCCGGGGTGCGCTGCGGGCCCCGAGGCGTGCTCCGGCCGGGCGCTGCCGTGCCGGGGTGTGCCCGTCGAGCGGGTCCGACGTGACCCGGTGAAGGTTCCGACAACGCGTCGGCAAAATGTTGCGTTCCGTGTCGGGGGCGTGGTCACATGGTATCCAGTTCGTAGTTAGGTCTACCTAACCGCGCCCGCCCCCGAATCTCAGGAGGCGTCCATGCCGGCCACCGAGCCCCCGCCCCGGCCGTCGCGTCCCCTCGCGCCCGCCCCCGCCGTGTCCATGCGCGACCTGCTGGCCTCGTGCGCGGCCGCCGAAGCCGTCTCGACCCCTCCGCGGCTGCCCGACCCGGCACCGGCGAAGAAGCCGGCCCGCCGCCGGGCGGCCTGACGCGTCATAGGACGGCGCGGCGCGGGCCGGTCCGCACGAGGTGCCCTACCCGACCACCTCGACCCGTCGGCCGATGGTCGCGAACGCCCACATCGCGTCGCCGTCCGCGACGGTCTCCCGGATGCCGCCCGTCTGCACCCTCGGGTCGGGCTCGGGCGGAGAGCCGTCCAGGGCCGCGCTGAAGCCGATCGTCACGCCGTCCACCTCGGCGAACCGCACGACGTGCTCGATCGGGGTGCCGTCGGTGCCGGTGATCGCGCCCGACCGGGAGCGGACCGCATAGCTGCCCGGCGGCGGGTCCACACTGCCGGGGGCGACCTTGAACGTGCGGTTGACGCGACCGTCCGCGCCGACCAGCCAGACCCGGTCGGCCGCCAGCGCGTACACCACCCGCTCGCCCGCGCCCGAGCCGTCGGGCAGCGCCGTCGAGGCGATGCCCCCGGGCGTCTTCGCCGTCTTCGCGGGCGCGCTGCCGCGACGCGGCTCGGCCGGGTCGTCGGGCGCGTTCGCGGACGCCTGGAACGCGAGGAACCCGACCGTCGCCAGGGCGGCCGCGGTGAGCCCGGCCACGAAAGTCGAGCTGCTGCTGGGCACCGGTGACCACCTCGTCCGTCCTGCGCCCGTTCCGGGCCTCTTCCGCGTTCTGTCCCGTACGTGATGTACGTCATGTTTCGCGGCGACGTTAGCAGTCGTCACGGCTCCTACCGGGACGGCGGTGTCGGGGGCACGGGAGCCGTAGGCTGTTTGCGTGCTCTTGCTCGCTCTGGATACCGCCACCCCCGCCGTCACCGTCGCCCTGCACGACGGCACGGACGTCATCGCCTCCTCGAGTCAGGTGGACGCGCGCCGGCACGGCGAGCTGCTGCTGCCGGCCGTCGACCGCCTGCTCGCCGGCGCCGGGCTCGCGCTCGACGCCGTCACCGGGATCGTCGTCGGCGTCGGCCCCGGTCCCTACACGGGGCTGAGAGTCGGTCTGATGACCGCCGACACCTTCGGGCTGGCGCTCGGCGTCCCCGTGCACGGCCTGTGCACCCTCGACGGCCTCGCCTACGCCTCCGACCTCGAAGGGCCCTTCGTGGTGGCGACCGACGCCCGCCGCAAGGAGGTCTACTGGGCGCGTTACGCCGACTCCCGCACCCGGGTGTCCGGCCCCGCCGTGGACCGGCCCGCCGACATCGCCGACGAGGTGGCCGGGCTGCCCGCCGTCGGCGCGGGCGCACTGCTCTACCCGGACGCGTTCCCCCGCGCGCACGAACCCGAGCACGTCTCCGCGGCGGCCCTCGCGGGTCTCGCGGCGGAGCGGCTGGCCGCGGGCGTGGAACTGCCCGCGCCACGGCCCCTGTACCTGCGCCGGCCGGACGCCCAGGTGCCCAGGAACTACAAGGTGGTCACCCCCAAGTGACCGAATCCGTCGACCTCGTGCTGCGCGAGATGCGCTGGTGGGACATCGAGCGCGTGCTCGAACTGGAGAAGGACCTCTTCCCCGAGGACGCCTGGTCCCGGGGCATGTTCTGGTCCGACCTGGCCCACGCCCGCGGCCCGGAGGCGACCCGGCGCTATCTCGTCGCGGTCGACCCGTGCGCGGACGACCGGATCGTCGGGTACGCGGGTCTGGCCGCCGCCGGGGACGTCGCCGACGTCCAGACCATCGCCGTCGCCCGCGACCACTGGGGCACCGGCCTCGGCGGCCGGCTGCTGACGGAGCTGCTGAGCGCGGCGACCGCCTTCGAGTGCGCCGAGGTCCTGCTCGAGTGCCGCATCGACAACGTCCGCGCCCAGAAGCTCTACGAGCGTTTCGGGTTCGAGGCCATCGGGTTCCGGCGCGGCTACTACCAGCCGGGCAACGTGGACGCCCTGGTGATGCGCCTCACCGACCCATCGACATCCGTAGCGGGAACACAGGGAAACGAGACCAATGGCTGACGAACCCCTCGTTCTGGGGATCGAGACCTCCTGCGACGAGACCGGCGTGGGCGTCGTGCGCGGCACGACCCTGCTGGCCGACGCGATCGCCTCCAGCGTCGACGAGCACGCCCGCTTCGGCGGTGTCGTGCCGGAGGTGGCGTCCCGGGCCCACCTGGAGGCGATGGTCCCGACCATCGAGCGTGCGCTGAAGGACGCGGGCGTGAGCGCGAAGGACCTCGACGGCATCGCGGTCACCGCGGGTCCTGGGCTCGCCGGCGCGCTGCTGGTCGGCGTCTCGGCGGCGAAGGCCTACGCCTACGCCCTCGGCAAGCCCCTCTACGGCGTCAACCACCTCGCCTCGCACATCTGCGTGGACCAGCTGGAGCACGGCGCGCTGCCCGAGCCGACGATGGCGCTGCTGGTGTCCGGCGGACACTCCTCGCTGCTGCTGTCCACCGACATCACCGCCGACGTGCGTCCGCTGGGCGCGACCATCGACGACGCGGCGGGCGAGGCCTTCGACAAGATCGCCCGGGTGCTGAACCTGGGCTTCCCGGGCGGCCCGGTCATCGACCGCTACGCCCGTGAGGGCGACCCGACGGCGATCGCGTTCCCCCGCGGTCTGACCGGCCCGCGCGACCCGGCGTACGACTTCTCCTTCTCCGGTCTGAAGACGTCGGTGGCCCGCTGGATCGAGGCGAAGCGGGCGGCGGGCGAGGAGGTCCCGGTGCGCGACGTGGCGGCCTCCTTCCAGGAGGCGGTCGTGGACGTCCTGACCCGCAAGGCCGTCCGGGCGTGCAAGGACGAGGGCGTCGACCACCTGATGATCGGCGGCGGCGTGGCCGCCAACTCCCGGCTGCGGACGCTCGCCCAGGAGCGCTGCGAGGCGGCCGGGATCCGGCTGCGCGTGCCGCGCCCCAAGCTGTGCACGGACAACGGCGCGATGGTGGCGGCGCTGGGCGCGGAGATGGTCGCCCGGGGCCGGGCCGCGTCCGGCTGGGACCTGTCCGCGGACTCGTCGCTGCCGGTGACCGACCCGCACGTGCCCGCCCGGCACGGCCACGGTCACGACCATGTGCACGAGGTCGCCAAGGACAACCTGTACTCATGACCGTCGCGCTGATGTGGGAGGCCCGGGCGAGGGCCGGCCGGGGCGGGGAGCTGCTGCACTGGGCGCAGGAGCAGGCGCGGCGGCTCGCGCCGGGGCCCCTGCGCAGCGAGACCTTCCGGGCTCCGCAGGACCGGGTGCTCGTCATCACCTGGTGGGACGCCGGGTACGACGACGCCGGCCTGCCCGAACTTCCGGAGCCCGAAGGCGAGTTGGTGGCCAGGGCGGTGCACCGCTGGCGGTTCGAGGCGGTACCGGACCGGCCCTGAGCGGTCAGGGCTCGTCGGTCTCCGCCTCCAGCGATGTGCGGGTCGCGGCGCCGTACACCCCGGACTCGTCCTCCCGCACCGCGCGGGTGAGCTGGTAGGAGCGGACCGCGTTCTCGACGTCGTGGTCGTACACGCCCTCGGCGCCGCCTCCCGGGTAGCCGATCCGACGCAGCCGCGCCTGGAGTTCGGCCACCTCGGGACCCGTGTCCCCGAGCCGCAGCACCGGTGGCGCGGAGACGGTGGGCCGCGGCTGCGGGGACGCGTCTGCGGAGGCGGCCCTGGAGGGAGCCGGGGGCGGCGCGGCGGACCGGGTGGGCGCCGCCGGGGTGGGGGACGGCGTGCCGGGGGAGTCGGAGGCGGTCGGCGACGGCCGTGTCCGCGAGGGTCGCGGGCTCGCCTTCCCGGCCGTGGTGACGCGGCCGGACGTCACGTCGGGCACCGGGGCCCGTACGTCCGCGGGGAGCGCGCCGTCGCGCGTGGGACCGTCGTACAGGAGGAATCCGGCGAGCACCGCCGCGGTCACGGCGGTCGCGAGGACGCCGGCGAGCACCAGCAGGCGCACGGGGCTCCGGCGGCGGTCCGGGCGCGCGGCGTCACCCGCACCCGCACCGGCCCCGGAGCCGCCGGCCGGCTCGCCCTCGCCCGTGTCCTCGCCCGGCTCTAACTCTTTTGCGCCGTAGGCCTTCCGGTCCGACTCGGCCCCTTCCGTGGAGGGCGGCTCGACGGGCTCTCCCGCGGGCGCCGGGCCCGCTGCGGTCGGACGCCCGGGCCCGGCGTCGTCCTGGGGGCCGCCCCCGGCGTCGAACACGACGAACGGCCGGATGCGCACCGGATCGAAGTCCTCGGCGGCGGCCGCCTCCGCCGTGCGCGCGCTGCGGTGGGCGTCGGACGCGAGCCGGGCGCACACGCACGCGGGGGCGCCGTCCGCGGCGCGGGGCGCACCGCACAACGGACAGACACCACGCTGCGTTTCGCTCACGCTGAAGCACCTCTCCGGCCGGGCTTCAGATCCTATTCACATCCCGCGCACGGCATCTCCCCGTACGCGGGGTCTCCCGCCGCCCCCGCTCCCGCACCTCAGTCGCGCGAGACCTCCGCCTCGCAACGCAGCCGCCGCCCCGCCCCCGTCTCGCGCACCGGCCCGGTCAGCCGCAGTCGTGCCGTGGCCCGCACGTCGGCGCTGGAGGCGCCCAACCGCAGTTCCAGGTCGCCGGGTTCGACCACCCGCCGGCCCGAACGGTCGGTGAAGGCCGACAGGTCCGCGTGGAAGCGGAAGGTCACGCGGGCGGCTTCGGCGGCGGCCAGCTCCAGCCGCTGGTAGCCGATCAGCCGCACGTCGGGGCGGGTCACCTCGGCCACCGGGTCGTGCAGATACAGCTGGACGACCTCCGCGCCCGCCCGGTCACCGGTGTTGCGGACGGTGACGGAGACGTCGTACGAGCCGTCCGTCCCGATCTCCGCGTCCGGGCCGGTGAAGGACTCCCAGCTGAACTCCGTGTACGAGCGTCCGTGTCCGAAGGGGTACAGCGGGGTCGGGTCCAGGCTGCTGACCTGGCCCGCCAGGCCGAGCGGCGGCTGCAGGTAGGTCCACGGCTGACCGCCCGGCACGTGCGGCACGCTCACCGGGAGCCGGCCCGAGGGGTTCACCCGGCCCGACAGCACTCCGGCCACCGCCGGACCGCCCTCCTCGCCGGGGAAGAACGCCTGGACGACCGCCCCCAGCCGCCCGTGCCAGCGGCCCAGCGCGTACGGGCGGCCGGTGAGCAGCACGAGGACGACCGGGACGCCCGTCGCGACCAGTGCGTCCAGCAGTGCGCCCTGGACGCCGGGCAGGCTCAGATCGGCCACGTCGCAGCCCTCGCCGGACGTGCCCCGCCCGAACAGGCCCGCCCGGTCGCCGAGGACGGCCACGCAGACGTCGGCCTCCGAGGCGCGCGTGATGGCCTCCGTGAACCCGGAGGGGTCCGGGTCGGAGACCCCGCAGCCCTCGGTGAACGTCACCTTCGCGTCGGGGAGTTCGGCCCGCAGCGACTCCAGCAGCGTCGGGATGTCGATGCCGGTCTCCACCTCGGGGTGGTGGGGCAGCACATGGGACGGGAAGGAGTAGCAGCCGAGCATCGCCAGCGCGTCCGCCGCCCGCGGTCCGATCACGGCCACCCGGGCGTCGGGGGAGAGGGGGAGCAGCCCGTCGGGGTTGTCCAGGAGGACCACCGACTCCTCCGCCAGCCGGCGGGCCAGCGCGCGGTTCGCGGGCGGGTCGAGGTCCACCGACTCGGGAACGTGCGGCTGCCAGTCCTCGTCCAGCAGGCCCAGTTCGCACTTCTGCAGCAGGACGCGGCGTGCGGCCCGGTCGATCAGCTCCTCCGGCACCTCGCCCGCGCGCACGGCGTCGGCCAGCGCGTCGCCGTAGTACTTCACGGTGGGCAGCTCGACGTCGATGCCGGCGTCCAGCGCCAGCCGGGCCGCCTCCACGGGGGTGCCGGCCACCCGGTGCAGGGTCTGCAGGAAGCCGATGCCGAAGTAGTCGGCGACGACCGTGCCGGTGAAACCCCACTCCTCCCGGAGCAGGCCGGTCAGCAGTTCGGGGTCGGCGGACGCCGGAATGCCGTCGCGTTCGGTGTAGGCCGCCATCACCGAGCGGGCGCCGCCCTCGCGCAGCGCCATCTCGAACGGGGGCAGGGTGACGTCCGCGAACTCGCGGGTGCCCGCCCGCACCGGAGCCAGGTTGCGGGCGCCCGCCGAGGAGGCGTAGCCGGCGAAGTGCTTGAGGGTGGCGACGACCCCGGCGGACTCCAGCCCGCGGACGTAGGCCGTGCCGACCGTGCCGACGAGATACGGGTCCTCGCCGATCGTCTCCTCGACCCGTCCCCAGCGCGGGTCGCGGACGACGTCCAGGACCGGGGCGAGGCCCTGGTGGACGCCCATCGCGCGCAGGTCCCGGCCGATCGCCCGGCCCACCTCCTCGACCAGCGGCGGGTCGAAGGCCGCGCCCCAGGCCAGCGGGACCGGGTAGGCGGTGGCCCGCCAGGCGGTGAATCCGGCCAGGCACTCCTCGTGGGCGACCGCCGGGATGCCGAAGCGGCCGGCGGCGACGATCTGCCGCTGGGCGCCGGCCAGCGCGCGGGCGCCGAGCGCCGGGTCCACGGGCGCGGTGCCGAAGGAGCGGGTCAGCTGGCCCAGCCCCCGGGTGATCAGCTCGTCGTAGTCGTATGCGGCGGTCATGTCGTGCTGGTGCGGGGCGACTCCCCCGCCGTCCGTCGCGGCGCCGACCCACACGCCGTACAGCTGGGCGGTCTTCTCCTCGATCGTCATCCGGCCGAGGAGATCGTCGACGCGGGCGGCGGCGGGCAGGGCGGGGTCACGCCAGGGGGCGGTGGTCATGAAACTCCTGTCAGAGGTCGGTGAGCCACCAGGGGGAGGGTGCGCCCTGGAATCCTGTGGAGCGTCCGACAGGGCGGGCGTCCTGTCGAATGTTTCGAGCTACATTCCGAATGTTCCGGGAACCTATGGCGTCGGCATGGGTTCGTCAAGAGGTCGCGTGACGATACGATCGCCGCCATGACACCCTCGGAGCCCACAGAAACGCGGACAGAAGCGCGGCCGACGCAGACCGCGACGCTCGCGGAGATCGCCCGCGAGGCCGGCGTGTCGGCACCGACTGTTTCGAAGGTCCTCAACGGTCGCGCCGATGTCGCCCCCGCCACCCGCACCCGCGTCGAGGAGCTGCTGCGCACCCACGGATACCGGCGCCGCCGCGCGGAGGCGACCCGCTCCCCTCTGATCGACCTGGTCTTCCACGAGCTGGAGAGCGCCTGGGCGATGGAGGTCATCCGGGGTGTGGAGAACGTGGCCCGCGACGCCGGGCTGAGCGTGGTGCTCAGCGAGAGCGCCGGCCGGCTCACCCCCGGGCGGACCTGGGCCGACCAGGTCGCCGCCCGTCGCCCGCACGGCGTGGTGCTGGTGCTGTCCGGGCTCGACGAGTCCCAGCGGGCGCTGCTGACCAGCCGCTCCATCCCGTTCGTGGTGATGGACCCGGCGGGCGACCCGGGCGCCGACGTGCCGTCCATCGGGGCGACCAACTGGCAGGGCGGCCTCGCCGCCACCCGGCACCTGGTGGAGCTGGGGCACCGCCGGATCGGCGCGATCAGCGGGCCGCCGCAGATGATGTGCAGCCGGGCCCGGATCGACGGCTACCGGGCCGCCCTGGAGACCGCCGGGCTCCCCGTCGAGCCGGCGCTGATCAAGACCGGCGACTTCCACCACGAGACCGGCTACCGGCTGGGCCGCGAGCTGCTCGACCGCCCGGACCGGCCCACCGCCGTGTTCGCAGGCAACGACCTCCAGGCGCTCGGCTGCTATGAGGCCGCTCGTGAACTGGGCCTGCGCATCCCGGAGGACGTGAGCGTTGTCGGCTTCGACGACCTCCCGGTCGCCCGCTGGGTCGGCCCGCCGCTGACGACGGTGCGCCAGCCGCTGACCGAGATGGCCGAGGCGGCGGCCCGGCTGGTCCTCGAACTGGGCCGGTCGGCGTCGCGGGAGGCGCCGACGGCGACGCGGGTGGAGCTGGCCACCAGCCTCGTGGTGCGCACGAGCACGGGTGCGCCGCCCGTGGCCGGAAGTTGACGTATTGACGGGTGTGCGGGACGCCCCCACACTCCACCGAAGTCAATCGGTTGAACAACCGAAACTTTCGGAGGCACCCGCCATGAGATCCTCCAGAACCTCTCGAACCTCACCCGGGCCGTTCTCGCCCAGGGCCCGCCTCACCGCACTGGTCGCCGGCGCCGCCGCCGCGGCGGCCCTGCTCGTCGCCGCTCCCGCCTCGCAAGCCGCCGACGCCCCGCTGCGCGCCCTCGGCGCCGCCAAGGGGAAGGTCGTCGGCACCGCCGTCACCGGCTCCAAGCTCACCGGCGTCTACGGTGACGTCGCCGGGGCGCAGTTCTCCTCGCTGACCCCGGGCAACGCCATGAAGTGGGCCTCGGTGGAGCCGGCTCGGGGCGTCTTCAACTGGGCCGAGGCGGACCAGATCGTGGCGTTCGCCCAGGCCCACGACCAGCAGGTGCGCGGCCACACCCTGGTCTGGCACAACCAGAACCCGGACTGGCTGGCCAACGGCAGCTGGACGCCCGCTCAGCTCGGCACGCTGCTGCGGGACCACATCAGCACCGAGGCCGGCCGCTACAAGGGCCGGATCGCCGCCTGGGACGTCGTCAACGAGCCCTTCGACGAGAACGGCTCCTACCGCCCGACCCTCTGGTACAACGGCCTCGGTCCGGACTACATCGCGAACGCCCTGACCTGGGCGAAGGCTGCCGACCCGGCCGCCAAGCTCTACGTCAACGACTACAACGTCGAGGGCGTCAACGCGAAGTCGACCGCCCTGTACGACCTGGTCAGGTCGCTGAAGGAGCGGGGCGTCCCGATCGACGGGGTCGGACTGCAGGCGCACCTGATTTTGGGTCAGGTGCCGTCCACGTTCCAGCAGAACATCCAGCGCTTCGCCGACCTCGGCGTGGACGTGGCGATCACCGAGCTGGACATCCGGATGCCCCTGCCCTCCGACAGCGCCAAGCTCGCGCAGCAGAAGGCCGACTACAAGGCGGTCACCGCCGCCTGCGCCGCCGTCACACGATGCGTCAACCTCACCGTCTGGGGCTTCACCGACTCCGACTCCTGGGTGGAGAGCACCTTCCCGGGCGAGGGCGCGGCGACGCCGTACGACGCGAACTACGCGCCCAAACCGGCGTACTACGGAATCTCCGAGGCGCTCGGCGGCACGACCACACCCGTGCCGACCGGCAAGTGCACGGCCGCCTACGGCGTCGGCAGCCAGTGGAACACCGGGTTCACCGGGAACGTGACGATCTCCTGCTCGGGCGCCTCGCTGTCGTCCTGGAAGGTGAGCTGGACCTATGGCGCGGGCCAGCAGATCACCCAGGCCTGGAACGCCGCGTGCACCCAGTCGGGGGCGGCCGTGTCGTGCGCGAACGCCTCGTACAACGGGACGGTCCCGGACGGCGGTTCGGTGAGCTTCGGGTTCAACGCGAACTGGAGCGGGAGCAACCCGGCGCCCACGGTGACCCTGGGCTGACGCGACGTCACCGGACCGGCGCCGTGTCACCGGGCCGGGCCGAGAGGGGAGCCACGAGCCGCCGAGGGGAGGGCATGCCGGTGAATTCCCACACCGGCAGCCCGACCGCCGACACCGGTCCGGCTTCGCTCGCCCGGCTGACGGAATCCGGCCGGAGCCCGCAGGGCCTGTCCGCCCCACCGGTGGTCGCGCCGGCGCCGGCGGCGAGTGCGCTGTGGAAGTCGCCGAAATAGATTCGGTGACGGTGTCGATCCGGCCCGCCGCCGTTCGACGCAGGGGGGAGAGGCCGGGAAGGACCCGGTTCACCGCACCCGAGGAGTCACCATGCCCCGCTACCTGTCGCTCGTGAAGATCGACGAGGCCACCGCCCCCGCCGAGGGCCCCAGCCCGGAGCTGATGCAGCGGATGGGCGAACTGATCGAGGAGGTCACCAAGGCCGGCGTCATGCTGGAGACCGCCGGGCTGACCCCGTCCGCGCAGGGCGTCCGCGCGCACTGGGAGGGCGGGAAGATCACCCTCACCGACGGGCCCTTCACCGAGGCCAAGGAGGTCGTCGGCGGTTACGCGATCATGCAGTGCAAGGACATAGCCGAGGCCGTCGAATGGACGAAGCGCTTCCTGAAGGTGCACGAGGAGCACTGGACGGTGACCTGCGAGGTGCGGGAAATCGCGGAAGGCTGATCGTTCTTGGCCTGAACGGGCGCCGGGTGTTCGATGGTGAGCTGTGGAACGACAGCCAGCTCCGGACCCCGGCCCGCCCGCACGCCCCCGTACGCCCCCGGACCCCGGCGGCGCCCCGGACTCCCGCGGCGCCCCGCCTTCGCGCGAGAGCCCGGACGCCCCTCCGGCCCACCCGGACACGGGTGCCGCCCGCGACGGCGCCCGTATCGGCCCCGATCCCCGTACCGCCCAGGATCCCCGTACGGCCATCGAGACCGTCTTCCGCCTGGAGTCCCCCCGTGTCATCGCCGCCGTCGCCCGGCTCGTGCGGGACGTCGGCGTCGCCGAGGAACTGGCCCAGGACGCCCTGGTCGCCGCTCTGGAGCAGTGGCCGCGCGACGGAGTGCCGGACCGTCCCGGCGCCTGGCTGACCACCACCGCCCGGCGCCGTGCCGTCGACCTGATCCGGCGGCGTGAGAGCCACTCCCGCAAGCTCCAGGAGATCGGCCGCGACCTGGAGACCACGACGGCGCCGCCCCAGGAGCCGGCCGACCCCGACGACATCGACGACGACCTGCTCCGGCTCGTCTTCACCGCCTGCCATCCGGTGCTCTCCGCCGAGGCCCGCATCGCTCTCACCCTGCGTCTGCTGGGCGGTCTGAGCACACCCGAGATCGCCCGCGCCTTCCTGGTCCCCGAGTCGACGGTCGCCCAGCGGATCGTGCGCGCCAAGAAGACCCTGGCGACCAGGAACGTGCCCTTCGAAGTGCCGTACGGCCCCGACCGGGAAGCCCGGCTCGGCTCCGTCCTCGACGTCATCTACCTGATCTTCAACGAGGGGTACGCGGCCACCGCCGGCGACGACTGGCTGCGCCCGGCGCTGTGCGAGGACGCCCTGCGGCTGGGCCGGCAGCTGGCGGCGCTGATGCCGAAGGAGCCCGAGGTCCACGGTCTCGTCTCGCTGCTGGAGTTCCAGGCGTCCCGGACGGCCGCCCGCACCGCCCCCGACGGCACGCCCGTCCTGCTGAAGGACCAGGACCGCCGCCGCTGGAACCGCATGCTGATCGCGCGCGGCATCACCGCCCTCGACCGGGCCCGGAGCGCGGCGGGCGGCGGGGCCCCGGGCCGGTACGCCCTCCAGGCGGCCATCGCGGCCTGCCACGCGCACGCGTACACGTACGACCAGACCGACTGGGCGGGCATCGCCACCCTGTACGGGCTGCTGGCGGCCCGCTTCCCCTCCCCGGTGGTCGAGTTGAACCGGGCGGTCGCCGTCTCGATGACCGAGGGCCCCGCGGCCGCCCTGGTCATCGTCGACGCGCTGACGTCCGAACCGGCCCTGCGCGAATACCACTTGCTGCCGAGCGTCCGCGCCGACCTGCTGTCCCGCCTCGGCCGCACCGCGGAGGCCCGTGCCGAGTTCGAACGGGCGGCGGCGCTGACGGCCAGCGCACGCGAACGGCGACTGCTCCTGCACCGGGCCGCGTCGTCGGACTGACGCCCGCGCGGGTGGCGCGGGACGCCGCAGGTCGCCGAGGGACGCTGCGGGACGGCGAGGGACGCTGCGGGACGAGTGACGGTCCGGCCTGCGTCAGACGGAGGCGGGCTTCCCGATCAGCATGGTCGGGGCGCCCGCCACTCGCGTGAGGAACACCGTCGCCGCCTCGGAACCGTGCGGCTTGTGAAGCACCTTCTTGCGCAGCTCCTCCGGCTCCACCGCCGACCCCCGCTTCTTCACGGTCAGGACGCCGACCTCCCGCTCCCGCAACAGCGCCTTCAACTTCTTCACTCCGAACGGGAGTTGATCGGTGATCTCGTACGCGGCGGCATACGGCGTCGGGCGGAGGGCGTCGGCGGTGACGTAGGCGATGGTCTCGTCGACCAGTGCGCCGTCGAGCTCCCGGGCCACGTCGGCGACCAGATGAGCGCGGATGACCGCGCCGTCCGGCTCGTACAGATACCGCCCGACGGACCGGACCGGAGGGTCGGGCAGACCGGCGCCGACCAGGGTGCGCGGCCCCGGCAACAGGGTCGCCCGGACGGTCCCCGGCTCGGTCCCGAACCACAGCACCGCCTCCTTCACGTCCCCGCCGTCCGAGATCCACTCGGCCTCGGCCTCGGCGGGGATCGCCTCGTGCGGCACCCCGGGCGCGATCTTGAGGGCGGCGCGCGGGGCGGCGAGGGCGGCGGCGACCGCCCACGACAGGGGAGGCGAGTACGCCTCCGGATCGAAGATGCGCCCCCGGCCGCCCCGGCGCGCGGGATCCACGAAGACCGCGTCGTAGCCGCCGGCGTCCACCTCGGTGACGTCAGCCTCCCGCACCTCGATCAGCTCGCTCAGCCCGAGCGCCTCGGCGTTCGCACGGGCCGCCTCGGCCGCCGCCGGGTCCCGGTCCACGGCCAGCACCCGGATCCCGGCGCGGGCGAGGGCGATCGCGTCCCCGCCGATCCCGCAGCACAGGTCGGCGACGGAGGTCACGCCGAGCGCCTTCATCCGCTCGGCCCGGTAGCCGGCGACGCTCGCCCGCGTCGACTGCTCCACGCCGTTCGGGGTGAAGAACATCCGCTCCGCGTCCCGCGCCCCGAACTTCACCGCCGCGCGCTGCCGCAGCCGGGCCTGGCCGAGGGCCGCGGAGACCAGGTCCGCCGGATGCTCGCGGCGGAGCCGGGTGGCGACGGCGAGTTCGTCGGCGGGAGCGGTGCCGCGCACCGCGTCGAGGAGGGCGCGGCCCTCGGGAGTGCGCAGGGGGGCGAGGTCGTTCACCGGGCCATTGTGGGCCAGTCGGTGGACAGCGCGCCTGTGGCGGCGGTGTCGGGCCGGCTTCGGGAAGGGCGACTGCGAAGATCCGGCGCCATGGGACCTGTCGTACAAAATGACATGAACGGCCTTGACGAGCCGGCCCGTCGCCGCCCCCGCACGAACCCCCGCCCCCGCACGGACCCTCGCCCCCGCACGGACCCTCGCCCCCGCACGGACCCTCGCCCCCGCACGGACCCTCGCCCCCGCACGGATCCCGGCCCCCGCACGGATTGCCGCCCCCACGCGGAAACCGTTCCCCACGTGGGCCCCCGCCATCGGACGGGGACCCGCCCCTGCGCGGAATCCGGCCCCCGGACGGAATCCCGCCCTCTGGCGGGCGTCGGCCCCCTGACGGGCACTCGCTCCCGCCGGGGAACCCGAAGCGCCCCCGGGGCGCGCAGCGCCGCCGCGGCCCGCGCCGCCGGATTCAGGAGCCTCGTCGCCGTCCTCGCCCTGGCCGCCGTCGCATCGGGCTGCGCCGGCGGGGGCGCAGGCGGGGGCGCAGGCCGCTCGGCCCGCCCCGCGCCCGGGCAGCAGCCGGAGAAAGGGGCGCCGCCCGTGGTCGCGCCGGCCCGCGCCCTGTACGGCTACGCAGCCCGGCTCCGTGCGGCCCACCAGTTGCGGGTCGCCGCGGCCAGGCGCTGGGGCCTGAGAAAGGTCCCGCTGACGCCCCCGCCGCCCCCCGCGCACAAGCCGGAGATCGCCACCCGCAAGGGCTTCGAGGTCGACGACCACGAGGAGCTCGGTCTCCCGCCGGTCTTCACCTCGGTCCCCACCGAGGACCGGGTCGTCTTCCTCACCATCGACGACGGCGCCGAGAAGGACCCGGCGTTCCTGCGGATGACGAGCGAGCTGAAGATCCCGTACACCGCCTTCCTCAGCGACTACCTGATCAAGGACGACTACGGGTACTTCAAGGAGATGCAGGACCGGGGGGCGACCCTGAACAACCACACGCTCCACCACCCCTACCTGCCGGCGCTCTCCTACGCCCGTCAGAAGCACGAGATCTGCGGGATGCAGGAAGTGATCCGGGAGCGCTACGGCACCCGTCCCGCCCTCTTCCGGCCGCCCTTCGGCAACTACGACCAGGACACCCTGCGCGCCGCGAAGAGCTGCGGCGTGCGCTACGCCCCGCTGTGGGACGAGGAGGTCTTCGTCGACCACTGGGAGTACCGCGAGGGGGACCGGAAGCTGCATCCCGGCGACATCGTGCTGAGCCACTTCCGCGGGCGCGGCGAGTGGAAGGGCACGATGCCCGACCTGGTCCGCCGCTTCCTGGACAAGGTCACGGCGAAGGGCTACGCGGTGGCCCGTCTGGAGGACTACCTGTGAGGGCGCGGCAGAAGCGCGCGGGAGCGGCGGCCGCCCTGCTGGTCCTGCTCGTCCTGACGGTCCTGGCCGGCTGCGCCCAGTCCGTCGACCCGATCGAACGGCTGGGGAGGAAAGCCGCGGCCCGGGTCCACCCGGCCGGACCGGCCGCCGGGCAGCCCGCCTATCGCCGCTGGGGTCTGACGGCCCCCCTGGCCCCCGCCCCGGCCCACCCGGCCCGCTCGCCGGCCGGCAGCCCCGGGACGGCTCTCCCGCCGGTCGTGGACCACGTCCCGACCGCCGACAGAGTCGTCTTCCTCACTTACGACGACGGCGCCGAACGCGACCCGCGCCTCGTCGACATGGTCCGCGAACTGCGCCTGCCGGTCAGCATGTTCCTCACCGACAGCGTGATCGGCCCCGGCTACGGCAGGCTGGCCCGGCTGCAGTCGGTCGGGGCCAGCGTCCAGAACCACACCCTGGACCACCCGGCCCTGCGCGGTCTGCCCTACGCCGGCCAGCGCGCCGAGATCTGCGGCCAGCAGGACAAGCTGCGTGCCCGTTTCGGCCTGCGCCCCCGCCTCCTGCGCCCGCCCTACGGCGCCTACGACGCCACCACCCGACGCGCCGCCGCCGACTGCGGCATCGCGGCCGTCGTGCTGTGGCGCGCCTCGATGGGCGCCACGGCCCTCACCTACGCCCACGGCCCCCACCGCCTCCGCCCCGGCGACGTCATCGCCGTGGCCCCGGACGAGACGACGGCCCCGGACCTGCGGAACCGGACGACGCGACTCCTGCGCCAGATCCAGAACGAGCACCTGACGGTGGCCCGCCTGGAGGACTACGTCTGACAGCCCGTCCGGCGTCGTCCCTCGGCCTCGGCCCGTACACGCCTCGGCCCGTACACGCTTCGGCCCGTACAGGGCCGAAGCGGGAGACCGGGGGCGGCAGCCTGCAAACGGGGCCCCACCACCGGGCGACCAGGACACTCACGTCGGCCGAAAACCTGGCGACGCGCCGCAGGCATTGGCACTCCGCTTGACCGAGTGCTAATCGCGGTCATAGTCTCAGGTCTGGCACTCCCCACTGGAGAGTGCCAACAGCGACGGGCAGGTCCGGCACCCGCGACGACGGATCCACCTGGTCGCCACCTCAGACAGTTAGCCCCGTGAGATCTCCGAAGGGGGAGGTCGGATCGTGACGACCACCAGCTCCAAGGTTGCCATCAAGCCGCTCGAGGACCGCATTGTGGTCCAGCCGCTCGACGCCGAGCAGACCACCGCCTCTGGCCTGGTCATCCCGGACACCGCGAAGGAGAAGCCCCAGGAGGGCGCCGTCCTCGCGGTGGGCCCGGGTCGCTTCGAGAACGGCGAGCGCCTGCCGCTCGACGTCAAGGTCGGCGACGTCGTCCTGTACAGCAAGTACGGCGGCACCGAGGTGAAGTACAACGGCGAGGAGTTCCTCGTCCTCTCGGCTCGCGACGTGCTCGCGATCATCGAGAAGTAATTCACCCAGTTTTGCAGTGAACTGCGCTCCTGGCCCCGCGTGTTTGTGAAGCCGGGTGCCGGGGGCGCAGTTCGTTTCTCCCACTTTTTCCGAGAGGGCTGAACCGCTCCCATGGCGAAGATCCTGAAGTTCGACGAGGACGCCCGTCGCGCCCTCGAGCGCGGCGTCAACAAGCTTGCCGACACGGTCAAGGTGACGATCGGCCCCAAGGGCCGCAACGTCGTCATCGACAAGAAGTTCGGCGCCCCCACCATCACCAACGACGGTGTCACGATCGCCCGTGAGGTCGAGCTCGAGGACCCGTACGAGAACCTCGGCGCGCAGCTGGTGAAGGAGGTGGCGACCAAGACCAACGACATCGCGGGCGACGGTACGACCACCGCCACCGTGCTCGCCCAGGCGCTGGTGCGCGAGGGCCTGAAGAACGTCGCCGCGGGCGCGTCCCCGGCCGCCCTGAAGAAGGGCATCGACGCCGCCGTCAAGGCCGTCTCGGACGAGCTGCTGGCCTCGGCCCGCCCGATCGACGAGAAGTCCGACATCGCCGCCGTCGCCGCGCTGTCCGCCCAGGACCAGCAGGTCGGCGAGCTCATCGCCGAGGCCATGGACAAGGTCGGCAAGGACGGTGTCATCACCGTCGAGGAGTCCAACACCTTCGGTCTGGAGCTGGACTTCACCGAGGGCATGGCCTTCGACAAGGGCTACCTGTCGCCGTACTTCGTGACGGACCAGGAGCGCATGGAGGCCGTCCTCGAGGACCCCTACATCCTCATCAACCAGGGCAAGATCTCCTCGATCGCCGACCTGCTGCCGCTGCTCGAGAAGGTCATCCAGACCAACTCCTCCAAGCCGCTGCTGATCATCGCCGAGGACCTTGAGGGCGAGGCGCTCTCCACCCTCGTCGTCAACAAGATCCGCGGCACCTTCAACGCGGTCGCCGTCAAGGCCCCGGGCTTCGGCGACCGTCGCAAGGCGATGCTGCAGGACATGGCCGTCCTCACCGGCGCCACCGTCATCTCCGAGGAGGTCGGCCTCAAGCTCGACCAGGTCGGCCTGGACGTGCTGGGCTCCGCCCGCCGCGTCACCGTCACCAAGGACGACACCACCATCGTCGACGGCGCCGGCAACTCCGAGGACGTCGTGGGCCGCGTAGCCCAGATCAAGGCCGAGATCGAGAACACGGACTCCGACTGGGACCGCGAGAAGCTCCAGGAGCGCCTCGCGAAGCTGGCCGGCGGCGTGTGCGTGATCAAGGTCGGCGCCGCCACCGAGGTGGAGCTGAAGGAGAAGAAGCACCGTCTCGAGGACGCCATCTCCGCGACCCGCGCCGCGGTCGAGGAGGGCATCGTCTCCGGTGGCGGCTCCGCGCTGGTCCACGCCGTCAAGGTCCTCGAGGGCAACCTCGACAAGACCGGCGACGAGGCCACCGGTGTCGCGGTCGTCCGCAAGGCCGCTGTCGAGCCGCTGCGCTGGATCGCCGAGAACGCGGGCCTCGAGGGCTACGTCATCACCGCCAAGGTGGCCGACCTCGAGAAGGGCCAGGGCTTCAACGCCGCGACCGGCGAGTACGGCGACCTGGTCAAGGCCGGCGTCATCGACCCGGTCAAGGTCACCCGCTCCGCCCTGGAGAACGCCGCCTCCATCGCCTCCCTCCTCCTGACGACCGAGACCCTCGTCGTCGAGAAGAAGGAAGAGGAGGAGCCGGCCGCCGGCGGTCACAGCCACGGCCACTCCCACTGACCCAGGTCAGCACCCACCGCAGTAACGAGGCCCGGCCCCCGAAAGGGAGCCGGGCCTCGCCCGTCGAACGAGTATGCGGTGGGCTCCGGCGGCCCTACCGGGCTCCCGCCCTCAGCGGCGGCCGGGAGGAAGGCGGCGCGGGACTGGTGTCCGGCTGGGACGGCCGGTTGTCCCGGAGCGAGGCGGACGAGGCGTACTCGTAGCCCGACCAGACGTCGCCGCCGCGCCAGGCGGAGCCGTCCCAGACGTACGCCGAGGCGACCGTCCCGTAATAGCCCGCTCCGCAGGACTGCCAACCGCCCCAGTCGTACACCTGCTCAGGGCCGTACGGTCCGGGGAACTCGCCGCCCGCCTGCCCCGTGGCTCCGTACTTCCAGGAGCTGGTGCGGCACACCTCCCAGACGGAACCGTTCCACCGGTAGACGGTGGCTCGCGCGGCGGCCCAGCCGTCCGGCCTGGCCTGACCAGTCCAGCAGCCCGAGTTCAGCGCGTAGGTGTTCGCGTAGGCCAGGTTGCCGGAGAACACGCCGGGTCGTCGGTGATCGATGCCCGCGCTTCCCTGGACGCACAGGCCGCCGCCGTTGTACACGGTCACCCTGGTGGCCCAGGTCCACGCGTTCGCCGGTTGGGCCCAGACGGCGGCCATCATCAACGCGACGAGCGCGCACAACGCGGCTTTCATGGTCAGGCGGAGCATTGCCATGGTGTCTCCGTTCCTCGAATCGCCTGCGGACCGGGATCCGTGGGGCCGTTCCCGGCCCCGGGCCCACTGGTCCGCGGAGGCCGCCGGCGCCGCGAGCGGACCGGTGCGATCCCTCGGATGCGGCGATAGGGTACGGCGGCCGTGGTGGTGGTCGGAGTCGGTCGGAACAGCGCTGACCGGCGGCGGATGCGCTGCGGTCGCGCTGCGGATGCGGGACATGGCGGCCGGCGTGCTCACGGCCCCACGGGAGGAGATGCGTCGTCGGGACTGCGAACCAGATCGCCCCGGCAGAGTGAGTCCCCGTCGGCTCACCGCATTCCACGATAGGCGATCCGGGTGACCCCCGCTTGTCGGCGCCGTCCGCGCCGGCCCCACCCCGTCGGCAGTTCCCGCACCTGCCCGCACCGGCAGCCGCCACGACCCGGCCCGCCCTGCACACCCCGGCCCATCCGCACGGCAGCAAGGGAGTTGAGCCGCCCCGGCGCGCATCGGGCGGGGGAGGCGAGCACGCCGGCGGCAGCCGGAGTACTCAGAACGCCTGGAGATAGACGCGCGCCGGATCGGCTTCCAGCGTCTCGACGTAGACGTCGATCCACCTCACGCCTTGCTGCACGAGCCGGAAGTATTCCTCCCGCTCACGGGTCAGCTTCCTGCGGCCCTGAGCCACCGCCCGGGTCCGCCGGATCTCGAACATCGCACCCCTTGAACTGGGGTGTTGCGACGATCGCTAGAACCTAAGGACCCCCAAGGTCAGGAGCAGGGGCTTTTGCCGTGCGGGCGTTGTCTTGTGACGTGTCGTCAGGTCTCCAGTGCGTCCAGAGCTCCCAGCTGGGCCATCAGTCCGAGGCGGTCGTACTGCCACCAGGCCTCGGCGATCCTGCCGTCGTCGTCGAACCGGCAGATGGTCGTCCCGGTCATGGTGACCTCCCGGCCGGTGGGCGCGAGGCCCATGAACTCACCGTGGTGCGTCGCGTCGAACGTCCAGCGGGTGCACACGCGGTCGTCCTCGGAGATCTGGTCCTCGACGGTGAACGTGACGGCGAAGCCGGCGCGCCACATCTCGACCTCGCGCCGCATCGCGTCCATGCCGATCACGTCCTGCACGTTGGACGGGTCGTGGTGGTGGTAGTCCTGCGCCAGCAGTCCGTCGAGCGGCGCCAGCTCACCCGGGGCGGCCAGCGTCTCCAGGAACCGCCGCACCGTCGCCGCGCACAGCTGATCGTCCCGCACGACGTCGAGATCGGTGAACGTGGGCATCTCGTCGCACAGCGCCACCAGTTCCTGGAAGATCTTGCCGGTCTCCGGAAGGTTCGAGTTCCGCATCGCCTCCTCGAACGAGGGGAACTCCACGATCTCGATGAAGTGGGAATCGTCGGAGCGGTCCTTGCCGACCACCGCGTGCGTGGCGGTCCGCTTCCCCTTGGTCTGCTCGACCCATGTGTCCATCAGCCGGTCCATCTCGTCGAACCGGCTCGTCCTGCAGTCGATGAGCTGTACGAACGTCATGACGTCGCCTCCGGCCCCCCTGGATCCGGTGTTCGGACACGCCCATCCTCCCACCGGAGCGCCGACGCCACCCGTCCGCCCGCGGGCCCGCTACTGGGGCCCGTACTTGCGTCCCGTGCGCGAGCTGACGCCGCCCAGCAGCCCCCGCGGGGTCACCTTCACCAGCCCCATCAGCGCCTTGTACCGCGGGTCGGGGATCGACACCGACTTTCCGCGCGCCAGGTCCTGCAGCGCCGCCGCGACCAGCTTGTCCGCGTCCAGCCACATCCACCCGGGGATGTTGTCCGTGCCCATCCCGGCCCGCTCGTGGAACTCCGTGCGGACGAAGCCGGGGCACAGGGCCATCAGACGCACGCCCGTCCCGGCCAGATCCTTCGCCGCGCCCTGCGTGAACTGCACGACCCACGCCTTGGACGCCCCGTACGTCCCGCGCGGGACGAACGCCGCCACCGAGGCCACGTTGACGACGCCCCCGCGCCCGCGCTCCCGCATCGTGGCCGCCGCCGCGGACGTCAGCCGCAGCACCGCCTCGCAGTGCACCTTGAGCATGGTCAGCTCGTCGGCCATGGAGACGTCGAGGTAGCGGCCCTTGTTGCCGAAGCCGGCGTTGTTGACCAGCAGGTCGACGGGCTTCTTGCGGTCCCCGAGCCGGACGGCCACCGCCTCGATGCCCACGTCCGTGGAGAGGTCGGCCGTCAGCACCTCCGCCTCGACGCCGTGCCGGTCGTGCAACTCGGTCGCCTGCTCGCGCAGCCGCTTGGTGTCCCGTGCGACGAGGACGAGATCATGCCCGTCCGCCGCCAGTCTGCGGGCGAACGCGGCGCCGATGCCCGCGGTCGAACCCGTGATGAGAGCCGTTGTCATGACAGAAGGTTAGTGATCCGGAGCGGGTCCGTCCCTTCTCTGCACGCGGCCTCCCGAAGGTGAAGGCCGCGTGCGCGCCGCTCACCACGCGGGCGTCACCCTCCGTGCTGCGCCAGATACTTCCGGGCCGCGGCCAGCGTCTCCGAATGCAGGGCCGCGCCCGCCGCGAGCGTCCGGGGCAGCAGCTCCCGGTGCGTGGTGACGGCCTGGAACTGCATCCGGGCCGTCACCTCGTGATCCGGCAGGTGGACGATCTCCACCGCGTCCCCCGCGCGGATCTCGCCCGGCACGATCACCCGCAGGTACGCGCCCGTGGCCGCCTTCTCCGTGAACCGCCGGACCCAGCGCCGCTCGCCCAGATGTCCCTGGAAGGTCAGGCACGGTATCCGCCCCGCGCTCACCTCCAGCACCACCTCGGAGCCGATCCGCCAGCGCTCGCCGATCCGCGCGCCGGACACGTCGAGCCCCGTCGTGGTGAGGTTCTCGCCGAACGCGCCTGAGGCCAGCGTGCGCCCCAGCTCGCGCTCCCACGCGTCGAGGTCCTCGCGCGCGAAGGCGTACACCGCCTGGTCGTCGCCGCCGTGATGGCGCAGGTCGCACACCGTGTCCCCGGCCAGGCCGCTCCCCCCGACGCCCTTCGGCCCGGGCGCGGACACCCGCACGGGTCCCTCGACCGGCTGCTTGTCGATGCCGGTCAGGCCCTGGGGCTGGTCGGTGTACGGCACGGCCGTCGGGCGGCCCACATTGACGGACAGAAGCCTCATGGCGGCACGATAGGCGACCGGACATCAAAGTGTCGACGCATTATTCGCACCGCGACCCAAGCCTCGCTTATGCTCGGTGGATGATCGAGGCCCGTCATCTCCGCGTCCTGCGCGCCGTCGCCGCCACCGGCTCCTTCTCGGCGGCCGGGCGGGAACTGGGCTGCACGCAGCCGGCCGTCAGTCAGCAGATGAAGGCCCTGGAAGCGTCGGTCGGCACCCCGCTGCTGGTCCGCAGCGGCCGCGGGATGCGGCTGACCCAGGCGGGCGAGGCCCTCGTCCGGCACGCGGCCGGAATCCTGTCGGGCCTCACCGCGGCGGAGGAGGAGGTCGCGGCCATCGCGGGCCTGCGCGCCGGCCGGGTCCGCCTGGTGTCCTTCCCCAGCGGCAGTTCCACCCTCGTTCCGACCGCCCTCGCCGCCCTGCGCGCCGCCCACCCCGGCACCCGCGTCTCCCTCGAGGAGGCGGAGCCGCCGCAGTCGGTGCGGCTGCTGCGCGAGGGCGACTGCGACATCGCCCTCGCCTTCCGCTACGAACGCGCGACCCCCGGCGTCGCACACGAGGCCCGCCCCGCCGAGGCCCCCAAAGTCGGCCACGGCCCGGTAGACAGGGACTGCGGCGACGACGAATGGGACGACCTGGTCGTACGGCCGCTGCTCACGGACCGTCTGGTGGCCCTCGTCCCCGAGCGGCACCGTCTCGCGCGCACCGGATCCTCGGACGCCGTCGCCATCGGGGACCTCGCCGCCGAGCCGTGGATCGCCGGGTGCCCACGCTGCCGCGGCCAGCTGGTCCAGGTGTGCGAGAGCGCGGGCTTCACGCCCCGCATCGACTTCGCGACGGACGACTATCCGGCGGTGGTCGGCCTGGTCGGCGCCGGCCTCGGCGTCGCCGTCCTGCCGCAGCTCGCGATCGACTCCGTACGCCCCCGCGGCGTCCGGGCGCTGACGCTGGAACCGGCGGTCCGGCGGGAGATCGTCGCGCTCACCCTGCCCGACCTGGCCCACGTGCCGGCGGTGACGGCCACCCTGGAGCAGCTGGGGCGGGCCGCGGCCTCCTCAGGAGAGGTCCGGTGAGAGAAGCGGAGGGCACGCGCGTGTGCCCCCGTTTCTGAAGAAACGTTCCTTCATGTGTTCGAGGCGGTGTCTCTCGCGCCCGACGACGCCGAGACCAGGCGGTTGCGCGCCCGCCCCATGAGCTCTTCGCGCTCGTCCTCGGTCAACCCGCCCCACACGCCGTACGGCTCGCGAACCGCCAGCGCGTGCGCCGCGCACTGCGCGCGGACCGGGCACCTCATGCAGACCTCCTTGGCCGAGTTCTCTCGAGCGCTCCGAGCCGCCCCGCGCTCGCCCTCCGGATGGAAGAAGAGCGAGCTGTCCACTCCGCGGCAGGCAGCGAGGAGCTGCCAGTCCCACAGATCCGCGTTCGGTCCGGGAAGGCGGGAGAAATCTGCCATTGCGTGACCCCTTGTAGCCGTTCAGAGCGGATACCGTGCCCACGACCGTACAACTACGATCTAAGGAGATGAAAATATGACTCATTGCGAATCTAGCCTCAGACACCAGTAAAAGGGAAGAAATAGGGCCAAACGGGGCGTCGCTTGTGATGAAAGCTTGAGGGTCCGTGTGGCTGACTCCTCTGTGTCCGCGCCCTCACGTAGAGTGCCGAAGAATGCACGCAGCCCCGTAACTCTTTCGAGTGACCATCGTTGAGTGTGCGGTGGCGGTTGGAGAAGACAAACGCTCGGGCAGGCGTCCGAGACGGTCGACCGCACAGGTGACGATTTCGTACCAGCCTGGAGGCACAAGGTGACGCGCATCAGCTGCGGAGGGCGGCCATGACATCCGTCCTCGTCTGCGACGACTCCCCGCTTGCCCGAGAGGCGCTCCGCCGCGCGGTCGCGACCGTGCCCGGCGTCGAGCGCGTGACGACGGCGGCCAACGGCGAGGAAGTCCTCCGCCGCTGGGGGGCCGACCGCTCGGACCTGATTCTGATGGACGTGCGCATGCCCGGACTGGGCGGCGTCGAGACCGTACGGCGGCTGCTGTCCGCCGACCCCGGCGCCCGCATCATCATGCTGACCGTCGCGGAGGACCTCGACGGCGTGGCCCTCGCGGTCGCGGCCGGCGCCCGTGGCTATCTGCACAAGGACGCCTCGCGCGCGGAACTGCGGGCGACCGTCACGCAGGCCCTCGCCGACCCCACCTGGCGGCTCGCCCCGCGGCGGCTGCGCTCGGCCGAGATGGGCGCGGCGCCCACGCTCACCGCGCGTGAGATCCAGGTCCTCGAAGGCATGAGCCACGGCCGCTCCAACGCGGAGATCGGCCGTGAGCTGTTCCTCTCCGAGGACACCGTCAAGACGCACGCCCGACGGCTGTTCAAGAAGCTCGGCGCCTCGGACCGCGCACACGCGGTGGCCCTCGGCTTCCGATGGGGCCTGGTCCGCTAGGCAGATCCCGACCGTCGCCGCCGGGCCACCGTCGTCTCCGGGCCCCGGTCCCGGCCGACCGCGGGGCTCCGGACCGGCGGCTTCGCGGCCGCGGTCCGGCCGGCGGGTCCTCGGGCCTCGGACCGCCGGTGTCGCAGCTTCGACCTGCGGCCGCACGACCTGCGGCTGTAGGACCTGAGGCTGTAGGACCTGAGGCTGTACGGCCGACGGTTGCACGACCTGCGGCTGCTGTACGGCCGACGGTTGTATGACCTGCGGCTGTGCGACCGGTGGTTTCACGGCTCGGCCTCACAGCTCGGCCTCACGGCTCGGCCTCACAGCCGGTGGGTTCGAGACCGGCTGCGTCACGGTCGGTGCCGGTGGCTCCGCGGCTTCGGGCCGCTTCCGGATCCCGTCCGGTTTCGGCGCCGTGCGATTCCCGGACCCGGACCCGGACCCGGACCCGACCGGACGCGTGCGGGCCACGGCCGTTCGGCGGTCCGGCCGCTCTGCCGGGTCCGGTGGTCCGTACCGATCGCGCGTGACATCGGTCATTTCATTGAGGGGAGTGGGCTGATGAGCGAACCTCCCTGGTCAGGGGCGATCCGGAGGCCGGGTGAAACCCCTTCCCGCCGCACCTCGGGCGGGCGCGGCGCGGGGCCCCGGCGGACGCCCGCTGCTCCTTTCGCCGCGGATGCCGCATCCTTGAGGTGTGGAGTTCCTCGGGGACGAGTCGGTCGAGCGGAAGGGGAGGGCGCAGGGGATGACATCCGGCGCACCTGCTCATAACGCTTCGGTGCACAACGACGGGCACGGTGCCGCGGCCGGTCCGGCCGCAGTGCACCATGGACCGATGCGCGATGACGAGGCGGTCACTGCCGTGGGGACGATCGGGGCACTCGTCCATCGCGCCGTGGACGGCGACGAGCAGGCCACGCATGACCTGCTGGCCCACGTCCACCCTCTGGCGCTGCGCTACTGCCGCACCCGGTTGTCCCGGCTGCCCGGCGACGCGCGCCACTTCGTGGAGGACCTCGCCCAGGAGGTCTGCGTCGCGGTCCTCCTCGCCCTGCCCCGCTACCGGGACACCGGCCGGCCCTTCGAGGCCTTCGTCTTCGCCATCGCCGCACACAAGGTCGCCGACCTGCAGCGGGCGGCCATGCGCCACCCGGGCTCGACGGCGGTCCCCTCCGACGAGATGCCGGAACGGCCCGACGACTCCCTCGGCCCCGAGGAGCGCGCCCTGCTCAGCAGCGACGCCGAATGGGCCAAGAAACTCATGGCCAACCTGCCCGAGAACCAGCGGGAGCTGCTGCTGCTGCGCATCGCGGTGGGCCTCACCGCGGAGGAGACCGGCCAGATGTTGGGAATGTCACCCGGGGCGGTCCGGGTGGCCCAGCACCGGGCGCTGAGTCGGCTGCGGGCGCTCGCCGAGCAGTAGGCCGGGCCGCCGGGTGCGCGGAAGCCACCCCGGAGAGAGCGCTTTCGCCGCCGGTCGGTGCTCCTCCGAACGCGCCCGTTGAACGCGTCGTTCGCGTTCTCCGTACGAACACACGAAGCCCGGAGTCACGCTCTTCCGTGGAATTCGGGCGGTGCGCTTCCCGTTAGCATGGACATCCGCACCGATCAAGGCCATTTGGGGAAGGTGTCATGACTGCCAACGTCGACGGAGTGCCCGCCAAATTCGCGACCCTCGGGCTCACCTACGACGACGTGCTGCTGCTGCCGGGCGCATCCGAGGTGCTCCCCAACGCGGTCGACACCTCGTCCCGCATTTCTCGCAATGTTCGTGTCAACATCCCGCTGCTGTCGGCGGCGATGGACAAGGTGACCGAGTCACGCATGGCGATCGCGATGGCCCGTCAGGGCGGCGTGGGCGTGCTGCACCGCAACCTCTCCATCGAGGACCAGGTCAACCAGGTCGACCTCGTGAAGCGTTCCGAGTCCGGCATGGTCACCGACCCGATCACGGTGAGCCCGGACACGACGCTCGCCGAGGCCGACGCGCTGTGCGCCAAGTTCCGCATCAGCGGTGTACCGGTCACCGACGGCGGCGGCAAGCTGCTCGGCATCGTCACCAACCGCGACATGGCCTTCGAGTCCGACCGCTCGCGTCAGGTGCGCGAGGTCATGACGCCGATGCCGCTGGTCACCGGCAAGGTGGGCATCTCCGGCGTCGAGGCCATGGAGCTGCTGCGCAAGCACAAGATCGAGAAGCTTCCCCTGGTCGACGAGGCGGGTCTCCTCAAGGGCCTCATCACCGTCAAGGACTTCGTCAAGGCCGAGAAGTACCCCCGGGCCGCCAAGGACGGCGAGGGCCGGCTGCTCGTCGGCGCGGCCGTCGGCGCCAGCCCCGAGGCGCTGGAGCGCGCCCAGGCCCTCGCCGAGGCCGGCGTGGACTTCCTGGTCGTCGACACCTCCCACGGCCACAACAGCAACGCCCTCAGCTGGATGTCGAAGATCAAGTCGAGCGTGCGCGTCGACGTGATCGGCGGCAACGTCGCCACCCGCGACGGCGCCCAGGCTCTGATCGACGCGGGCGTGGACGGCATCAAGGTCGGCGTCGGACCCGGCTCGATCTGTACCACCCGGGTGGTCGCCGGCATCGGCGTCCCGCAGGTCACGGCCATCTATGAGGCGTCCCTCGCGGCCCGTCCGGCGGGCATCCCGCTGATCGGCGACGGCGGCCTGCAGTACTCCGGCGACATCGGCAAGGCGCTGGCCGCCGGCGCCGACACGGTGATGCTGGGCAGCCTCCTCGCCGGCTGCGAGGAGTCGCCGGGCGAGCTGCAGTTCATCAACGGCAAGCAGTTCAAGTCGTACCGCGGCATGGGCTCGCTGGGCGCCATGCAGTCGCGCGGCCAGGCCAAGTCGTACTCCAAGGACCGCTACTTCCAGGCGGAGGTCGCGGCCGACGACAAGCTCGTGCCCGAGGGCATCGAGGGCCAGGTGCCCTACCGCGGCCCGCTCGGCAACGTGCTGCACCAGCTCGTCGGCGGTCTGCGCCAGACCATGGGCTACGTGGGCGCGGCCACCATCGAGGAGATGGAGACCAAGGGCCGCTTCGTCCGGATCACCTCCGCGGGTCTCAAGGAGAGCCACCCGCACGACATCCAGATGACGGTCGAGGCGCCGAACTACAGCACCAAGTAGGCGACCGCGAGCGACGAGCAGGCGTTCACGCGCGCGTGAGACACGACAAGGGCGGTCCCGGAACATCCGGGGCCGCCCGTCTCGTGGCCGTCGGCGATACTGGAAGACGCTGCAACGCATCAGGGAAAGGCCACACACGTGACTGAGATCGAGATCGGGCGCGGCAAGCGCGGCCGCCGGGCGTACGCCTTCGACGACATCGCCGTCGTCCCCAGCCGCCGTACGCGGGACCCGAAGGAGGTCTCGATCGCCTGGCAGATCGACGCCTACCGCTTCGAGCTGCCCTTCCTGGCCGCCCCCATGGACTCGGTCGTCTCCCCGGCCACCGCGATCCGCATCGGTGAGCTGGGCGGTCTCGGCGTCCTCAACCTCGAGGGTCTGTGGACCCGGCACGAGGACCCGCAGCCGCTGCTCGACGAGATCGTCGAGCTGGACGCGGACACCGCCACCCGTCGCCTCCAGGAGATCTACGCGGCTCCCATCAAGGAGGAGCTGATCGGGCAGCGCATCAAGGAGGTGCGCGACTCGGGCGTGGTCACCGCCGCCGCGCTCTCCCCGCAACGCACGGCCCAGTTCTCCAAGGCCGTCGTCGACGCGGGCGTGGACATCTTCGTCATCCGCGGCACGACGGTGTCGGCGGAGCACGTCTCCGGTTCGCACGAGCCGCTGAACCTGAAGCAGTTCATCTACGAGCTCGACGTCCCCGTGATCGTCGGCGGCTGCGCGACCTACACGGCGGCGCTGCACCTGATGCGCACAGGCGCGGCGGGCGTCCTCGTCGGCTTCGGCGGCGGCGCGGCGCACACCACCCGCAACGTGCTCGGCATCCAGGTCCCGATGGCGACCGCGGTCGCCGACGTGGCCGCCGCCCGCCGTGACTACATGGACGAGTCCGGCGGCCGGTACGTGCACGTCATCGCGGACGGCGGCGTCGGCTGGTCCGGCGACCTCCCCAAGGCGATCGCCTGCGGCGCCGACTCGGTGATGATGGGCTCGCCGCTGGCGCGCGCGACCGACGCGCCGGGCCGCGGCAACCACTGGGGCATGGAGGCCGTCAACGAGGAGCTGCCGCGCGGCAAGAAGGTCGACCTCGGCACGGTCGGCACGATCGAGGAGGTCCTGACGGGCCCCTCGCACACGCCCGACGGCTCGATGAACTTCTTCGGCGCCCTGCGCCGCGCCATGGCCACGACCGGCTACAGCGAACTGAAGGAGTTCCAGCGCGTCGAGGTCACGGTCGCGGACTCGGTGCACCGACGGTAGGCGCTCCCCGCACCACGTCGGCAGGGGCCGGCCACCTCACCCGGGTGAGGTGGCCGGCCCCTGCCGACGTATGCGCCCCCTGTTCACAACCGGTGCGCCGCACCCGTGGGGGTGGCGCCCCGGGTGTCCAGCAGTAGTTGCGCCTTCACCGACAGGCCCTGGAGGTCGTACGTCCGGTGCTGCTGGAGGAGGATCGTGAGGTCGGCGTCGGCCGCGGCCTCGTAGAGGGAGTCGGCGCGCGGCACCGGGCGGTCCAGGACGCTCCAGGACGGGACGTGCGGGTCGTGGTAGCTGACGGCGGCGCCGAGCTCCATCAGGCGGACCGCGATCTCGCGCGCGGGGGCGCCCTGCTCGTCGGCGAGGTCGGCCTTGTAGGTGACGCCGAGCAGCAGCACGCGCGCGCCGCGCGCCGATTTGCCGTGCTCGTTGAGGAGGGCGGCGGCGCGCTGGACGACGTAGCGGGGCATGTGGTTGTTGACCTGCTGGGCCAGTTCCACCATGCGCAGCGGGCTGCCGGGCCGGCCGGCGCGGTCCAGGGGGACGGAGTGGCCGCCGACGCCGGGGCCCGGGCGGAAGGCCTCGAAGCCGAAGGGCTTGGTCTCCGCGCAGCGGACGACGTCCCACAGGTCGACGCCCAGGTCGTGGCAGAGGACGGCCATCTCGTTGACGAGGGCGATGTTGACGTGCCGGAAGTTGGTCTCCAGCAGCTGCACGGTCTCGGCCTCCCGCAGACCACGCGCGCGTACCACCTTGTCCGTGAGCCGGCCGTAGAAGGCGGCGGCGGACTCGGTGCAGGCGGAGGTGAGGCCCCCGATGACCTTCGGCGTGTTGGCCGGGGTGAAGGCACGACTGCCGGGGTCGATCCGGCTGGGGGAGTAGGCGAGGTGGAAGTCGCGGCCCGCACGCAGGCCCGACGTCTCCTCCAGCAGCGGGAGCAGGAACTCCTCCGTGGCCCCGGGGTACACGGCTGACTCCAGGATCACGGTGGTGTGCGGACGCAGGTGCCCGGCGAGGGTGCGGGCGGCCGCCTCCACCTGGCTCAGGTCGGGACGGCCGTCTGCGTCGCGTGGGGTCGGGGCGCAGATGACGGCGGTGCGCACCCGGCCCAGCTCGGCGGGGTCGGTGGCGATCCGGAAGCCCCCCGAGAGCATCCGGCGCAGTTCGGCGGGACTCAGCGAGCCCGCCTCGGGGCCGGTGCGGTAGCCGACGGTGGGGATGCCGGCGGCCACGGCGGCCTGGGCCAGGGGGAGGCCGAGCGGGCCGAGTCCGATGACGGCGAGATCTGCGGGCATGGCGTATGCCGTCCTTCCCAGTAACCGAGGTGGGACAGGTGCGCAAGCCCGGTGGACAGGATGGGCGAGCGCAATGTCAGACTAGGAGTAAATATGACCGTTATGCGGGATTGATCGACTGTGTTGACCGGCCGTGTTCCCCGGAGGGACGGTCGGGTTCCGTGAGAGTTGTCCACAGGCTGGGGCCCGTGGTGGCTGAAGTGGCGCAGCGCGGTCAGAATCTGGGCATGGGGGTACGGACGGGGTCTCGCCCCCACGGGCGCGGCCGGCACGACCGACAGCGGGAGGCAGCGGTGAGGACAGCGACACTGGGGCCGGCGCAACGAGCCGAGTCACTGGCGGCGATGGCCGAGCGTGAACTGGACGTGCTGGTGGTGGGTGCCGGTGTGGTGGGCGCCGGCGTGGCGCTGGACGCCGTGACGCGCGGCCTGTCCACCGGGCTGGTCGAAGCGCGGGACTGGGCTTCCGGCACGTCGAGCAGGTCCAGCAAGCTGATCCACGGCGGGCTGCGCTACCTGGAGATGCTCGACTTCGCGCTGGTGCGCGAGGCGCTCAAGGAGCGCGGGCTGCTGCTCGAACGGCTCGCCCCGCACCTGGTGAAACCGGTGCCGTTCCTGTATCCGCTCCAGCACAGGGCCTGGGAGCGGCTGTACGCGGGCTCGGGCGTCGCCCTGTACGACGCGATGTCCATGGCCCGCGGTCACGGTCGCGGGCTGCCGACCCACCGTCATCTGAGTCGACGCCGCGCCCTGCGCGTGGCACCGGCCTTGAAGAAGGACGCCCTGGTCGGCGCGTTGCAGTACTACGACGCCCAGATGGACGACGCCCGCTTCGTCGCCACGCTGGTGCGCACCGCGGCGTCCTACGGGGCGAAGGCTGCCAACTGCGCGCGCGTCACCGGATTCCTGCGGGAGGGCGAACGCGTCGTGGGCGCACGGGTGGAGGACGTCGAGGCGGGCGGGGAGTACGAGATCCGCGCCCGGCAGATCGTCAACGCCACCGGCGTGTGGACCGACGACACCCAGGCGATGGTGGGGGAGCGGGGACAGTTCCACGTCCGCGCCTCCAAGGGCATCCACCTCGTCGTGCCGCGGGACCGCATCAGCTCCACCTCCGGGCTGATCCTGCGCACCGAGAAGTCCGTGCTCTTCGTCATTCCCTGGGGCCGGCACTGGATCATCGGCACCACCGACACCGACTGGGACCTCGACAAGACCCACCCGGCCGCCTCCAGCGCCGACATCGACTACCTCCTCGAGCATGTGAACTCGGTCCTCGCGGTACCGCTGACCAGGGACGACGTGGAGGGGGTGTACGCGGGACTGCGGCCGTTGCTGGCCGGCGAATCCGACGCCACCAGCAAGCTCTCCCGGGAGCACACCGTCGCCCATCCGGCGCCGGGACTCGTGGTCGTCGCAGGCGGCAAGTACACGACGTACCGGGTGATGGCCAAGGACGCGGTCGACGAGGCGGTGCGCGGGCTCGACCAGCGGGTCGCCGACTGCGTCACGGAGGACGTGCCGCTGCTGGGCGCGGAGGGTTACCGGGCGCTGTGGAACGCGCGGGCGCGGATCGCGGCGCGCACCGGCCTGCACGTGGTGCGCGTGGAGCATCTGCTCAACCGTTTCGGGGCGATGGCGGAAGAGATCCTGGACCTCGTCGTCGCCGACCCCTCCCTGGGCGAGCCACTCCAGTTCGCCGACGACTATCTGCGCGCCGAGATCGTCTACGCCGCCTCCCACGAGGGAGCACGGCACCTGGACGACGTGCTGACGCGCCGCACGCGCATCTCCATCGAGACCTTCGACCGCGGCACCCGCAGTGCCCTGGAGGCGGCGGAGCTCATGGCGCCGGTCCTCGGCTGGGACAAGGACCACATCGAGCGCGAGGTCGAGCACTACCAGAAGCGGGTGGAGGCCGAACGGGAGTCGCAGCGTCAGCCCGACGACCTGACTGCGGACGCGGCGCGACTGGGCGCGCCGGACATCGTGCCCCTCTGACAGCCGCTCGCCTGCCCGGCGCGCGAGGATATGCCGGCCCTGCGCGCGAGACGCCTGTCCCGCGTGCGAGGACGGCGGCCCGGACCTCGTCGGAGACAGCGGGTCCGGGCCTCTGCCGGGCCCCTGCCGGGGGCGTGGCGGTTCCGGTTCCTGCCGCTACGAGGCCGGCGCCTTCGCGGGACGCGGTGCCTCGGGTCGGGCTCGTGCCTGTCGCGGGACGCTGCGCCCCAGGCCCGCTGCGGTCGGGCCCGGGGCGGCCCAGGCCTGCTGTGGTCGGGCCTGGGGCGGCCCAGGCCTGCTGTGGTCGGGCCCGCGGCGGCTCGGGCATGGTGTGGACGGGCCCTCGGGTCTGCCGCACCTCGACAGGGCCGGTCGGCCGGCCGGTTTGTTTCGTGCCCCGTGCGCATTTCACTCGAACGGGTGATGCCTTTCGGGATCCCTGTTCGGCGCCGGCGCGTTCTACGGATTGCGAGGGCAGAACTCGGCGGCGAGCAGGGCCGGTTCGAGGCCGGGATCTGCGATCGCCGTCGTGTTCACCCGGAAGGTGAGGACACGCCGGCCGTCCACGGTGGCTGCGGTGCGCACGTAACTGCCCGGGATCCGGCCGTTGTGCCCCCACACCGTGACGCCGCACGGGAGCTTCACGGGGAACAGGCCCATGCCGTACGAGCCGTGTGCGGTACGGGTGTCGAGCATCTCGCGCAGCCGGCGCGGGGGCAGCAGCTCGCCGCCCAGCAGCGCCGCGTAGAAGCGGTCCAGGTCGGTGAGCGTCGACACCAGCTCGCCCGCGGCTCCGGCCACCCGCGGGTCGAGTTCGGTGACGTCGGCGCCGTCCGCGTCGTAGGCGCGGCCGTGCGGGGAGGGCAGAGAGACACGGGATCCCGGGAAGGAGGTGCCCGTCAGACGCAGGGGAGCGATGATCCGCCGCTCGGCCTCCGAGGCGTACGAGTGGCCGGTGACCTGCTCGACGACCAGGCCGAGCAGAACGTAGTTGGTATTGGAGTAGGCGACGCGGCCGAGGCCGGCAGGAGGGTGGGTGACAGCGGCACGGACGGCCTGGAGCGGAGTGAGGGGTACGACGCCCGCGCTGTCCCGGGTGTAGTCGTACAGTCCGCTGGTGTGGGTGAGCAGGGAACGAAGGGTCAGTGCGCGCCCGTCGTTGCCGGCCCCGCGCACCACCCCCGGCAGATGCGACTCCACCGTGTCGGACAGTGCGAGCCGGTGCTCCTCGGCCAGTTGGAGCACGACGGTCGCGAGGAAGCTCTTCGTGACGCTCCCGGCCCTGAAACGGTCGGACCGGGAGACGCCCGGGCCCGCTTCGGCGTAGCGGGCGCCGCTCTCCTCCCGGGCCAGCAGGGCCGCGGCGGGCACGTCGCCCCGGGTGAGGAGCAGCGGGAGCAGCAGGTCCGTGGGGGGAGTGGAGGCGGCCTGCGAACTCGCCGTGCACAGGCCCAGGAGCGCCAGGGCCACGGGGGCGGCCGCCAGGCATGGCCGCAATGGCATCGTGGGTCTCCCTCCCGCCGCGATTCCGGCTCTTTTTCGTCTGCTCGTCGCACCCATCATCCGGGGCCGGGGCGCACACTCCTCACCCGGTCCGCGACCCCTGACCGGCGCTCGAACGGCGCATTGGCCGGAGCGTGCTGCACCTTCTGGCCGGAATACTCCCCTCCTGGGGTGCGGCCGGGAAGCGGTGAGGGGCACCCTGGGCGTCGGGCACTTGTCGGGTGAGGGACAATGGAGGCTCTGTCAGGGCGGGTTGCATGAGGGGACGCATGTCGGAGGCGGAGCGGGCGGGAGCATCCCGTCAGGACAAGAGCGCACGTCTCCTCGCCGGGCGGTACCGGCTGGGAGACGTACTCGGCCGCGGCGGCATGGGGACGGTGTGGCGCGCCGAGGACGAGACCCTCGGACGCACGGTTGCCGTCAAGGAGCTGCGGTTCCCGGGGAACATCGACGAGGACGAGAAACGCCGCCTGATCACGCGGACGTTGCGCGAGGCCAAGGCCATCGCGCGGATCCGCAACAACAGCGCGGTGACGGTCTTCGACGTGGTCGAGGAGGACGACCGGCCGTGGATCGTCATGGAGCTCGTCGAGGGCAAGTCGCTCGCCGAGGTCATCCGTGAGGACGGCGTGCTGGAGCCGAAGCGTGCGGCGGAGGTCGGGCTGGCCATCCTCGACGTGCTGCGCTCGGCACACCGCGAGGGCATCCTGCACCGGGACGTGAAGCCGTCCAACGTGCTGATCGCCGAGGACGGCCGGGTCGTGCTCACGGACTTCGGCATCGCGCAGGTCGAGGGCGATCCGTCCATCACCTCCACCGGCATGCTCGTCGGCGCGCCCTCCTACATCTCCCCGGAGCGGGCCCGCGGCCACAAGCCGGGGCCGGCGGCCGACCTGTGGTCGCTGGGCGGTCTGCTGTACGCGTCGGTCGAGGGATCGCCCCCCTACGACAAGGGCTCCGCGATCGCGACGCTCACGGCGGTGATGACGGAACAGCTGGAGGAGCCGAAGAACGCGGGCCCGCTGCGGGACGTCATCTACGGGCTGCTCACCAAGGATCCCGCGCGGCGACTCGACGACGCCGGCGCGCGGGCCATGCTCAACGCGGTGCTGCACGCGCCGGAGCCGCGGTACGCGGAGCCGGCGGACGCGACGAAGGTGGTGCCGCTGCCGGCGCCGCCGGACGGCCCCGGCGACAGGGGGAGTTCGGCGGGCGCCGAGGCCGGCGAGAAGCTGCGCGGCGCGCTGCGCTCCGTGCGGAAGGTCGCGGTGGCGGCGGGGGCGGTGACCTCGGCGGCCGCGGCCCGCGCCAAGTCGGGCAACGGGAGCAGTGGTTCCGGATCCGGGGGAGCGGGCGAGGCTGCGAAGAGGAGCGGTGCGTCGCACCACGCCGGTTCCGCTTCCACCGCCGTGTCGCCCACACCGCCTCCGCCGTCCGCCGCCGCGCCCGCCGTCCAGGCGTCGGGCAACCCCGCGCAGCGATCGGCTCCGGCCTCGACCTCGGGTACGGCGGCAGGTACAGCGGCGGGTTCGGGGATCGCGAGCCGGGCGGGTTCCGGTGCGGCGGCGTCCCCGTCCGTGCCGGCGGCGCGTTCCGGTTCGGGCGCCGTCGCGGGCGACAGGTCCGCTCCGGGCGGTGCCGCCGCGGGGAACGGCCAGAGCGGCGGGCGGAGTTCCGGCTGGCCCGTGATGACGCCTCCGGACCTGCCCCCGCGGTCGGTGCCGAGGGCGCCGCTGACCGACGTGGTGCCGAAGCGGACCCTGGTGATCATCGCCGTGGTCGTGGTGCTCGCGGTGCTCGGCACCGTGCTGGCCCTCACGCTCGGCGGCGGTGGCGACGACTCCGCGGGCGGCGCGAAGGGCGGCGCCTCGACGGCGGCGGCCGGCGGGAGCGCGAGCGGCGACTCCGACGCCAAGGAGGACACCGGCGACTCGACCCGCAAGGACCCGTCGGGTTCGAAGGATCCGGCGCAGTCCGGGGGGTCGGGATCCGCGCCGAGCAACACCACCGCGGCAGGCGGCGCCGGGGCCGGCGCCACCGAGGGCGGCGCGGCGGTGACGACGTACAAGGGCGCCCAGGGGTACACGATCGGGCTGCCCGCGGGGTGGAAGTACCAGAAGTCGGTCGCCGCGGGAGACCGCTTCACCGGGCCGGACGGGCAGAAGTTGCTCGTCGCCTGGACGAACACGCCCAAGGGCAGCCCCGTGGCGGACTGGAAGAGCCAGGAGCGCTACATGGTGCGCTCGCAGTACAAGAAGCTGCGCATAGAGCAGGTGAACTACCGCGGCTGGAACACGGCCGACTGGGAGTTCACCTACAAGGAGGGCGGCACGGCCTACCGCACCGTCGACCGCGGGTTCGTCGTCAACGACGGTCTCGGGTACGCGCTGATGTACACGGCGAAGGCCGCGGCCTGGGGCACCGACCTGCGCGCCACGACCTGGGCGACGCTGGCGGACACCTTCATGCCGAAGAAGTAGCGGCCGCCGGGCGGCCGGGTTCGGGGGCGAGATCCGGCATCCCCTCTTTGCGGGTTGCCTCCGGCACGTATCGTGAGTGGTTGCGGACCGTACGCATTGAGCAACGCGGCTGGATTCGGCTGCAACGGGACGCAAGGCGAACGGAATTGACCGACCGGGCGGCCGGGGGAGGCAACGTGGACGACTACGCGGGTCGGGTACTCGCCGACCGCTACCGCCTGCCGCTGCCGCTGTCGGACGAGTACGAGCACGAGAGCCGGGCCTTCGACACCTACAGCGGGCAGGAAGTCCTGGTCCGCCAGGTGCCGTTGCCGGAGGTCGTCGAGGCGGAGGTGCTCGACGCCGAGGGACTGCCCGACGGGTTCACCGCCCGTGAGCGCGGGGCCCGGCGACCGGGGACGCGCAACGCCGGCGAGGCCTCCGGGACACGCCGGCCGACCGATCCCGTCGTGCGGCGCGCGATGGAGGCGGCGCAGGCGGCGGCGGGCATCCCCGACCATCCGCGGCTCGACCAGGTCTTCGACGTGTTCGCCCAGGGCGGCTCGCTGTGGATAGTGAGCGAACTGGTCGATGCGCGCCCCCTTTCCGCCCTGCTCGCCGAGAAGGCGCTGACGCCGTACCGGGCGGCCGAGGTCGCCTCCGACGTGCTCATGGCGCTGCGCGTGCTGCACGCGCACGGGTGGGTGCACCGCAACATCACCGCCCGCACCGTGCTCGTCTGCGACGACGGCCGGGTCATGCTGACCGGGCTCGCGGTCGGCGCGGCGGAAGAGGCGCTCTGCGGATACGACCCGGTGCCGGCCGAGGACACGACGGCGGGCGAGGCGGACCGGGCGGACGATCCGGGCCGCGGCGGCGCGACGGCCCTCGGGCCCGCGCCGACCGGCGGTCATCCCGGGACCGGCGGCCACCCGGTGCACGGTGCGAGCGCGGGCCCCGCAGGCGCGGGCCGTGGCGACGCGGGATTCGGCAGGGGTCCGGGCGGCCCCCGGGCCGGTGCGGTGGACGCCGAGGCCGCTCGGCGCGCCGCGATAGAGGCCCGGGCGTCCGGTGCACGGCCGGTGCCGGCCGCGGAGGCGTCCGGCGCAGGCGGGACGTCCGGTGCGGTGGCGCGCAGGGCCCCCGCGGAGACCGGCGGGGACATCCGTGCCGCGCGCGCCGGGGCGATCGCCGCGTACCGCGCCGGAGCACGGGCCGCGGCCCGTGTGCAGGAGGCGCAGGAGGCGCAGCAGACCGGCCGCGCGGCGCTGCCCGGCGCCCGTACACCCGTCGACGGCGAGCCCCCGGCCCTGGGCGGCAGCCCTCCCGGACAGATCGCCGACCCCTATGGCGTGCAGGGCGCGCCCGTGCCCGGTCCCGCACGGTACGGCGCCCCTCCGCCCGCACACTCCTCCCTCGCGCCCCACCCCGGATTCCACCCCGGATCCCGTCCCGGACAGATTCCGGAGACGACACCGGGCGGTACGGCGAGCGGCGCGCGCACCGGCGCCCGCTGGGACGGGCCGCCGACCGCGGCGTCCGGCGCGGGCGTCGGGCGGGGCCCCGCCACCGCACTGGCGGCCGAGCGGGCCCGGCAGGCGCGGATGGCTGTCGTCGGACCGGTCACCGAGCGGTGGGCGCCCGAGCAGGCGGGCCCGGTGCACGAGAACTGGCAGCTGGCCGCGCCGATCGGTCCCGCGACCGATCTGTGGGCGCTCGGTGCGCTGCTGTTCCGAGCAGTCCAGGGCCATGCCCCGTACCCGGAGGAGTCGACGGCCGAACTGGTGCAGATGGTGTGCGCCGAGCCGCCGGCCTTCGCCGAGGAGTGCGGACCGCTGCGGCCGGTCGTGGAGTCGCTGCTGCGCCAGGACCCCACCGACCGACCCGACTTCGAGGAGCTGCGGGGCTGGCTGCGGTCGCTGGTGAGGTCCGCGCCTGAGCCCGAGGCGGGCACGCACGTCGTCGTCGCGCCGCCTGCCGATCCGCGCCGCCTGCCGATCGTCCGCCGCAAGGGCGAACTGGTCCGTCGACGCCGCGCCGGGCTGCCCGCGTCGCACGGACGGCACAAGCGTGGCCGGGCCGAGCCGGACCGCTCGCCCCGCAGCCTGGGCCGGACTCTGGTCCTGCTGGTCCTGCTGGTGCTGGCCGCGGCGATCGCCTACGCCATGCTGTTCATGCCCAAGGCCGGCGAGGACGGCGCCGCCGGCACGGACGGCGGGCGGCGGGCCGGGGCCACCGGGACGCCGGCCGGGCAGGCGCCCCACGCCAGCAGCGAACCCCGGCCCGACCAGACCGCGCCCGCCGACGGGGTCTCCGGATCGCCGTCGTCCTCGTCGGCGCAGGCCACCCAGACCGGCGGGTCCGGCGCGGGCGTCGCCGCCGGCTTCACCCTGCGCAAGGACGAGGCGGGCTTCCAGATCGCCGTGGTGAACGGCTGGGGCCGCACACCGAAGAACGGCCGGGGTCAGGTCCTCTACACGCACGGAGACTTCGAGCTGATCGTCGTCGCGGGCCGCGACAGCACGTCCGGGAACGGCAGCGACCCGATGGTCTATCAGCGGGAGAAGGAGAGCGAGCTCCAGCCGTACCGGGCCTCCAGTTGGGCGACGGCCTCCGGACTGCGCACGACGACCGTGGGCACGCGGACCATGGCCGAGGGGCAGTTCACCTGGACCGACGGCGACGGTCGCAAGCTGTACGTCCGCAACCTCGCGATCCTGATCGCAGGGCGCTATCACGTCGTCCAGGTCAGGGGGCCGGAGGCCGAGCGGGACGAGGTCACGCGGCTGTACGAACAGGCGGCGGCCACCTACCAGTACATCGGCTGATGCCGCCGGTGCGACCGGTTCCCATGTCAGCGGGGAAGCGACAACCGTCACAGTGCTGTCTCCTTGGCGCCCCTGCGGTTCCGTGGAGGCGGCAAGGTCTTTACGCTGACCCTGTCAAGAGCATTGCGGGGCAACGTGAATCAGATGCAGGGCCAGCTCCTGGCCGGCCGCTACCGGCTCGCCGACGCCATCGGGAGCGGCGGCATGGGCCGGGTGTGGCGTGCCCACGATGAGCTGCTGCACCGGGCTGTCGCCATCAAGGAGCTGACCGCCGCGCTCTACGTCGCGGAGAGCGACCAGGCCGTGCTGCTGGCGCGGACCAGGGCGGAGGCCCGGGCGGCCGCGCGGATCAACCACTCCGCGGTGGTCACCGTCCATGACGTGCTCGAACACGACGGCCGGCCGTGGATCGTGATGGAGCTGGTCGAGGGCCGTTCGCTGGCCGACGCCGTCAAGGAGGACGGTCGCGTCGAGGCCGCCGAGGCCGCCCGGATCGGCCTGTGGGTGCTGCGCGCACTGCGCGCCGCGCACTCGGCCGGCGTGCTGCACCGCGACGTCAAGCCCGGAAACGTGCTCCTCTCGCACGACGGACGGGTCCTCCTCACCGACTTCGGCATCGCCCAGATCGACGGCGACACCACCATCACCCGCACCGGCGAGGTCGTCGGCTCCGTCGACTACCTGGCTCCCGAGCGGGTGCGCGGCCATGATCCCGGCCCGTCCTCCGACCTGTGGGCGCTGGGCGCGACGCTCTACACGGCGGTCGAGGGACGGTCGCCGTTCCGCCGCACCTCGCCGCTGACCACCCTGCAGGCCGTGGTCGAGGAGGAGGCCGCCGACCCGCGGTACGCCGGCCCGCTGGGGCCGGTCATCAGCGCCCTGCTGCGGAAGGATCCGGCCGCCCGGCCCGGCACCGCCGAGGCCGAGCAGCTGCTCGCCGAGGCGGCCGAGGGACGGCGTCCGCGCGGGGCCCAGGCGTATGTGCCCACGCAGTACGGGGGACCGGACCCGGGTACGGGCGGCCACCGCACGGCGTCCCGCTCCGGGTCCCACCCGACGCCCGCCACCTCGTACGTTCCCGTCGGCCCGGAGTCGGCGACGCCGGTACCGGGCCATCCCGTGACCGGCCCCACCACCGTGGCCCCGGCACACGCCGGCCAAGTCCCGGCACACGCCCTCCAGGGGCCGACGCGCACCGGCCAGGGTGCACCGGCCGGGCCGGCGGCGGAGCCGCCACGGCGCCGTCGTCGGCTGCGCTCTCTCGTGCTGGTGGTGGCCGTCGCCGCCCTGGTCGGCGGGGGCACGGCCTTGGTGCTGCAGAAATGGGACCAGGGGCGGTCGCAGACCGTCGACTCCGGGGCGACGTCCGGCTCGCCGAGCCCGACGAACACCTCCGCCTCCGTCCAGGAGGGCGCGGTGCCCGACTCGTGGCAGCCCGTCGACGATCCGCTGGGCTTCGGGCTGGCGCTTCCCAAGGGCTGGGAGCGCAAGGTGTACCAGGACGACGGCGACCTCCAGCAGGTCGACTACTCACCCGACGGCGGCAAGCACTTCGTCCGCATCGCGCTCGACAGGTCCCCCGACTTCAGCGACCCGTACGCGCACCAGATCGACCTCGAGCAGCAGCTCAAGAGGCTGGTCGACTATCGACGGGTCACCCTCGAGAGGAACGTCTACCGCGACCGGGCCGGCTCCGAGTGGGAGTACACCTGGACCGCGTTGGCCAAGGACACCGAGTTCCCCGGCCCGCGCCGTGCCATCGAGGAGACGTACGTGGCCCGCAACGGCGCCGAGTACGCGATCTACATGTCCTCGCCCGCCGAGGACTGGGCGACCACGGCCCGGCAGTTCAGATCCGTACTGCAGAGCTGGCGCGAGCCCACGGCGTAGTACCGGCCGCAGGCTCCCGCAGTTGGCCGGACGGCGCCCCGGAGGCGGGCCGTCCGGTGGGGCATGATGTGCCCATGGGGACCGAGGGGGGCAGGAGCACCGCGCGGGTCATCGCGGGCCGTTACCGGCTGGAGGCGAGACTCGGGCGCGGCGGCATGGGTGTGGTGTGGCGGGCCACGGACGAGCTGTTGGGACGGCGTGTCGCGGTCAAGGAGCTGACCCTGGACGACACGCTCTCCGACGAGGAGGCCCGCGAACGGCGCGACCGGACGCTGCGCGAGGCGCGTGCGGTCGCCCAGTTGCGCCATCCGCACGTCATCGTCGTGCACGACGTCGTCGTGGAGGACGAACGCCCGTACATCGTGATGGAGTTGCTGGACGGCGGCTCGCTCGCCGACCGGATCGCCGAGCACGGCCCGCTCGCACCGGACGAGGCGGCCCGGATCGGCATCGCCCTGCTGGGCGCGCTGCGCGCGGCGCACGCGGCCGGGGTTCTGCACCGGGACATCAAACCCGCGAACGTCCTGCTGGAACGCGACGGCGACCGGGTCGTCCTCACCGACTTCGGCATCGCGCAGGTCTCCGGCGCCACCACGCTCACCCAGACCGGCTCGTTCGTCGGCTCGCCCGAGTACACCGCGCCGGAGCGGATGTCCGGGGCGCGCACCGGCGCGGAGTCCGACCTGTGGTCGCTGGGCGCGCTGCTGTGCACGGCGCTGAGCGGCGAATCCCCCTTCCGGCGGGACTCGTTGGGCGGCATCCTGCACGCCGTCGTGTTCGCCGAGATCCGTACGCCCCCGCAGGCCGGGCCGCTGCTGCCGGTCGTCCGGGGCCTGCTGGAGCGCGATCCCGACCGGCGGCTGGACGGAGCGGAGGCGGAGCGGCTGCTGCGCGCCTACCTCGACACCGGGTGCACGCCGACGCCGGTGTCCTGCGACTACACGCCGACGCAGGCCGACCTGCCCCGGCCGCAGACCGGGCAGGCCGCCCGGGAACGCTCCACGCGCAGTGTGCTGGTGGCCGCGCTGCTGGTCGCCGCGATGGCCGGCGCGGGCGTGTCGGCGGCGGCGCTGCTGATGAAGGGGGACGGCGACGGAGGGCGCGCGCCCGTGAGTCCGGCGCCGTCGGTCTCCGCGAGCGGGTCGGGACGCCCGGCGAGCGGGTCCCCGAGTGCGCCGGTGTCGTCCGCTCCGTCGCCCGCCTCCTCGCTCACGCCGAGCCGTACGCCGTCCGCCCCTTCCGGATACCGGGTCGCCGAGGACCCTGCCGGGTTCGCGCTCGCCGTGCCGGAGGACTTCGCACGGGTGCCGCAGGGCGAGCGGGTTTTCTACATGTCGCCGGGGCAGGTCTTCCGGCTGGGCGTCAAGGTCTCCGGCGCGTCGCCGGACGGCCCGCTCGCCGTGATGAAGCGGGCTGCCGCCCAGGGAGCGGACACCAACCCGGGCTACCACGACGGCCGCGTCACCGAGACGAGTCAGGGCGGACGTCCGGCCGCCCTCTGGCAGTTCACCTGGAACGGCTTCAGTGCGGCGGAGGGTCCCCGGCACACCTACGACCTGTGCTGGGAGGAGGGCGGGCGGCTGTACGACGTGTGGGTCTCGGCGCCGCTCGGGAAGGTGCGGGAGGCGCGGGAGTACTTCGACGTCGCGGTCGACACCTTCGTCGTCGGGTGAGGCGTCCGCGCGGGGTGTCCGCGCGGGGCGTCCGTGAGGGCGACCGCAGGGGCACCGGAGGGAACGTCGCCGGGAGCGTCAACGTAAAAGGGGCATAAGGAGCGGTACACGTCACGGGTCTGTGACCGGTGGGGCGGACCGGTGGAAATCGGCCCGTGTGGCGCGATGTGATGAGCTCATGAGTCACCACGGGGGAGTCGGGCCCGGGCCCGACGACACGACGAGTTTTGTTCTGCAACCGCCGAACCCGAACCCGAACCCTCGCCCGAGCGTCGATCCGGGCCCGCACGAGGGCCCGGGCCCGAGGCCCGGCCCGCAGCAGGGCGCCGTGCCGCCGCAGGTCGCGCAGGTGCAAGGCCCGCCGCGAGCGCCCGTGGACGAACCGCCGCAGGAGCCCGGCGTCGGGCGGCTCGTCGCGGGACGCTACCGGCTGCTCGCCAGGCTCGGACACGGCGGCATGGGCACCGTGTGGCGCGCCAAGGACGAGACCGTGGACCGCGAGGTCGCCGTCAAGGAACCCCGAGTGCCGGACTGCCTTCCCGAACGTGAACGGGCCAGGACGTTCGAGCGGATGCGGCGCGAGGCGCGGGCGGCGGCGCGGCTCGACCATCCGGCCGTGGTCGGCGTCCACGACGTCGCCGTCGTCGACGGCCGGCCGTGGATCGTGATGGAGCTGGTCCGCGGACGTTCCCTCGGCGACGCCCTTCAGGAAGGCACGCTCGGGACGCGCGAGGCGGCACGGATCGGCCTGGAGGTGCTCGGCGCGCTGGAGGCCGCGCACGCGGCGGGCATCCTGCACCGGGACGTCAAACCGGACAACGTGCTGCTCGGCCGCTACGACCGGGTCGTCCTCACCGACTTCGGCATCGCCCAGATCGAGGGCGAGACCAGCCTGACCGACACCGGGGGCTTCGTCGGCTCGCCCGAGTACATCGCGCCCGAGCGAGTGCTGGGCCGTCGTCCCGGGCCCGCCGCCGACCTGTGGTCCCTGGGCGTGGTGCTGTACGCGGCGACCGAGGGTGTGTCGCCGTTCCGCCGCAGCAACACCCCGGCCACCCTGCAGTCCGTCCTCCATGCGACGCCCGCCCCGGCCGCCGCCGCGCAGGGGCCGCTCGCCGAGGTCATCGACGCGCTGCTGCAGAAGGACCCGGCGCACCGTCCGGCGGCCGCGCGGGTGCGGGCCCTGCTGGAGGCCGCAGCGAACCCGCCCGCGCCGCAGCCGCCGCCGACCGGCCTGCACCCCGGACCTCCGCGCGTCCGGCGCCGGCCGGGCCGCCGCGCGGCCTGGCTCGGGCTCGGCGCCGCGGTCGTCGCGGCGGCGGCAGCGGCGTACCTGGTGTTCGCCGATCCGTTCGCCGGACCGCTGCCGGACGGCTGGACGACGAAGCCCGAGAGGGGCGTCACCGCGACGCTGGCCGTGCCGGACAGCTATGTGCGCAGCGAACCCGAGAAGACCGCCCCCGCCGACGAGCACTGGGTGGGCTACACCGATCCCAGCGGCGCGATCTCGGTCGTGCTGCGGGTGGAGCGCGGGGCGCAGGACGCCGGGCACCGGATCAAGGACTCCGCCGCCGCCGAGATGTACGCCGACAACGGGGACTTCAAGGAGGCCGGCAGCTACGAACTGAACATGCCGAAGGGGCCCGGAACCCGCACGGACGACAACGCCACCTTCCACGGCCGCAAGGCCGCCGGGAACACCGTCGTCTACACCACCACCGACAGCAGGCAGCCGGCCCCGCGCGAGCTGCGGATCCTGTACTACAAGTCCACCGCCGGTGACATGTACAAGCTCATCGTCGGTTATCCGGGCAAGGGCGACTTCACCGCCCGTGGCCGCGAGGTGGCCCGTACGGCCATGGCCCACCTGGAGGTCGACCGTCTGTGACCCGCCCCGGGACCGCGCCGGGGCCGGGGCCGGACCGTGCCGGGGCCGGGGCCGGACCGCGTCAGGACCGGGGCGCTGCAGGGTGCGGAAAACGCGGGGATGCACAGGCCTCGACGCGCTGATCAGCGGGTTTGTTGCCAGTGAACGCTGGCGTCATGTGTGCGGACGGTGAATCCCCATTACCGGCGGGTACCCAAAGTCCCGCGCGCGTCATACCCTGCGGCTCATGACGGACTCGCAGGCCCCGGAGAAGACTTCGGAACAGACGCCGGAAACGACTGGCACCAACCCCCTCGCCCCCGCACCCACCGGCGTCCGTACCGCCGCCGACGTGGTGACCCCCGAGCTGGTGGCCCAGCTCACCAAGGGGGTGACCGGCTCCGGCCGCACGGCCAACCACACGCCGTTCACCGGCGAGAAGCTCGCAGACCTGCCCGAGTCCACGCCGGAGGACGTGCTCAAGGCGTACGAGGCCGCCCGCGCCGCCCAGGCGGTGTGGGCGAAGACGCCGGTCCGGGAGCGGGCCGCCGTCCTGCTCCGCTTCCACGACCTGGTGCTGGAGCGCCAGGCCGAGGTGCTCGACCTCATACAGCTGGAGACCGGCAAGGCCCGGCTGCACGCCCACGAGGAGGTGCAGGCCGTCGCGGTCGCCGCCCGCCACTACGGCCGCAAAGCCCCCTTCTACCTGCGCCCCAAGCGGCACGCCGGCGCCATGCCGACCCTCACCAAGGTCACCGAGCTGCGCCACCCGCGCGGCGTCGTGGGCCAGATCGCCCCCTGGAACTACCCGCTGGAGCTGTCGGTCGGCGACGCGCTGCCGGCGTTCGTCGCGGGCAACGCGGTCGTCATGAAGCCGGACACGGAGACCTGCCTGACCGCCCTGTGGGCCCGTGACCTGCTCGTCGAGGCCGGTCTGCCCGCGGACGTCTTCCAGGTCGTCCTCGGCGAGGGCCCCGTCGTCGGCCCCGAGGTCGTCCGGCACGCCGACTACGTGTCCTTCACCGGCTCCACCCGCACCGGCCGCGAGGTCGCGCAGGGCGCCGCGGCCCGGCTGATCGGCGTCTCCCTCGAACTCGGCGGCAAGAACGCCATGCTGGTGCTGGAGGACGCCGACATTGAGAAGGCGGCGGCCGGCGCCGTGCGCGCCTGCTTCTCCTCCGCCGGCCAGCTGTGCATCTCGATCGAGCGGCTGTACGTCCACGAGTCGATCGCGGACGCCTTCGTCGAGCGCTTCGCCGCCCGCACGCGGGCCATGCGCCTCGGCACCTCCCTGGCCTACGGCGCCGACATGGGCTCCCTGGTCGGCGAGCGTCAGCTGGAGACCGTGACCCGGCACGTCGAGGAGGCCGTCGCCAAGGGCGCCACGGTCGTCGCCGGCGGCGTCGCCCGCCCCGACGTGGGCCCGTACTTCTTCGAGCCGACCATCCTCGACGGCGTCACGGAGCCCATGTCCGTCTGCACCGAGGAGACCTTCGGCCCGGTCGTCTCGATCTACCGCTTCAAGACCGACGACGAGGCCGTCGAGCTCGCCAACTCCACCCCGTACGGCCTGAACTCGTCGGTCTGGACGAAGGACGGCCGCCGGGGCCGGGACATCGCCTCCCGGGTGCGGGCCGGCACGGTGAACGTCAACGAGGGCTACGCCTCGGCCTACGGCAGCGTCCAGTCCCCGATGGGCGGCATGAAGGACTCCGGCCTCGGCCGCCGGCACGGCTCCGAGGGCATCCTCAAGTACACGGAGGCGCAGACGGTGGCCCAGCAGCGCCTGCTGCCGATGGCGCCGGCGCTCGGCATGGACGACGAGAAGTACGCGGCGTTCATGAGCACCAGCCTGAAGGTGATGAAGGCGCTGCGACTGCGCTAGCGCGCGCTCCGAATTCCCCTCCACCCGTTCTCAACGAGGAGAGCACGTGTCCCAGGACACCTACGACTACGACGTCCTCGTCGTCGGATCCGGCTTCGGCGGTTCGGTGACCGCCCTGCGTCTCACGGAGAAGGGTTACCGCGTAGGCGTCCTGGAGGCCGGCCGCCGTTTCACCCGTGAGTCGCTCCCCAGGAACTCCTGGGACCTGAAGAACTACCTGTGGGCCCCGAAGCTCGGCATGTACGGCATCCAGCGCATCCATCTGCTGGGCAACGTCATGGTGCTGGCGGGCGCGGGCGTGGGCGGCGGCTCCCTCAACTACGCCAACACGCTCTACGTGCCGCCGAAGCCGTTCTTCGACGACCCCCAGTGGCGTGGCATCACCGACTGGCAGGAAGAGCTGCGGCCGTACTACGACCAGGCCCGGCGCATGCTCGGCGTGCGCCTCAATCCGACGACGACCCCCTCCGACGTGCACCTGAGGGCGGCCGCCGAGCGGATGGGCGTCGGCGACACCTTCCACATGGCGCCCGTCGGCGTGTTCTTCGGCGACGGCGAGGACGCCGACGGCACGGCGAAGGCGAAGCCGGGGGAACAGGTCGAGGACCCCTACTTCGGCGGCGCGGGCCCGGCCCGCAGGGCGTGCACCGAGTGCGGCGAGTGCATGACCGGCTGCCGGCACGGCGCGAAGAACACCCTGAACGAGAACTACCTCCACCTCGCCGAGAAGGCGGGCGCCGTCGTGCACCCCCTGACGACGGTGGTCTCCGTCACGGACGACTCGCAGGGCGGGTACGCGGTGGCCACCCTCCCCACCGACGAGCGCCGCAGAGGCAGGGCGAAGGCGAGGGGCAGGGTCTTCAAGGCCCGCCGCGTCGTGCTCGCCGCCGGCACCTACGGCACCCAGACCCTGTTGCACCGGATGAAGGCCAACCGCCAACTCCCCTACCTCTCGGACCGGTTGGGCGAGCTCACCCGTACCAACTCGGAGGCGCTGGTCGGCGCCCAGACGGACGACCGCCGCTATCGCAGGGCGACCGGCGCGCCGAAGGTCGACTTCACGCGGGGCGTCGCCATCACCTCGTCCGTCCACCCGGACGCCGACACCCACATCGAGCCGGTCCGTTACGGCAAGGGCTCCAACTCGATGGGCGGGCTGTCGATCCTGCAGGTGCCGTACGCGGAGGGATCCTCCAGGGTGGCCGGCTGGCTGACGAACGCGGCCCGCCACCCGCTGCTGGTCCTGCGCTCGCTGTCCAACCGCCGCTGGTCGGAGCGGACCATCATCGGCCTGGTGATGCAGTCGCTGGACAACTCGCTGACCACGTATCTCAAGCCGTCAGGCGTCGGCCGGGGGCTGCTGACGGCACGTCAGGGACACGGTTCCCCCAACCCCAAGCAGATAAGGGCCGCTTCCGAGGCGGCCTCCGCGATCGCCGCCGAGATCAACGGCTTCGCCGGTTCCAACGTCGGCGAGCTGATGGGCACCCCGCTCACCGCCCATTTCCTCGGCGGCTGCCCGATCGGCGACTCCCGCGAGAGCGGCGTCATCGACCCGTACCACCGCCTGTACGGCCACCCGGGCATCTCGGTCGTCGACGGCGCCGCCGTCTCGGCGAACCTGGGCGTGAACCCCTCGCTCACCATCACCGCCCAGGCGGAGCGCGCGATGTCGTTCTGGCCGAACAAGGGCGAGACGGATCCGCGTCCGGCGCAGGGCGCGGCGTACGAACGGCTGAAGCCGGTGGAGCCGGTCGTCCCGGCGGTGCCGGCGGACGCCTTCGGCGCGCTGCGCCTGCCGTTCCTCGGGATGCCGGCGGTCCCGCCCCGGCAGTAGGGCTGGGCCGGACGCGTACGCGACGACTGCATGACGAAGGGACCTGCGCCCCCCTCCGAGCGCAGGTCCCTACGTGTGTGTGTCGCGTCGCGTGTTACGCGTGCGTGCCGACCTTGCGGCGACGGGCCGCGAACACCGCGCCGGCGCCGGCGAGCACGGCGACCCCGCCGACCAGGCCGATCACCGGCAGCGAGGAGTCGGAGCCGGTCTCGGCGAGGCTGCCGCTGATCGGCTTGGCGCTGCCCTGGGGCCTGGTGCCGGAGGTGGGCTTGTCGCCGTTCGGCTTGGCGTCGCCGGAGCCGTCCGCGTCGGAGCCGGCGGCGAGGATCCGGACGTCGTAGAAGTCGCCGTTGCCGTAGCAGGCGGCGCCCTCACCGGCGTAGACCGCCTCGCTCAGCGCCAGCGCGGAGCCCGCCGGGGCGGCGGCCTTGACCTTCACCCGCAGTTCCAGGCTCGCGGAGGAGTGCTTCTCCAGCGTGTCGAGCAGCCCGACGAAGGATCCCGTGACGTTGACCGACTTGCCGTGCTCGTCCTCGAAGGAGTCCTGGAAGCTGTTGGTCCACTTGCCGTCCTCCTTGACCTGGATGACGGCGAGGCCCTCGGACAGGAACGCCTCGGTCGATTCGTCGCCGTACTCGAGGAACGCGTCGATGTACACGTTCTTCAGGTCGCGGTCGGAGTCGTTGTCGACGACGAACGTGAAGCCGTGCCAGCCGGAACCGGCGACGATCTTGCTCGGCAGGCCCTTGACGTGCGCCGACAGCTTCTCGTCCAGGTCGAAGGAGTCGCAGTCCTGGTACGGGTCGAACGCGTCCCCGCTCTCGGTGGCCGACGGGCTCGCGGTGGAGCCCGAGGACGACGAGGGCGACGAGGACGACGAGGACGACGAGGCGGAGCCGGACGGAGAGCCGGACGCCTTCTGGCCGTCGGACGGGGACGACGACGCCGACGAGGCGTCGGTCGAGTCGCCGGACGCGCTCTGGCCGTCCGAGGCCGAGGCGGACGGCGAGGAGGCGCCGGTCTCCGAGGAGGAGGCGCTCGGCGACGACGTGCCGCCCTCCTCGGCGAAGGCGGCGGGCGCCGACAGAAGCGCGAGCGGCGCGATGACGGCGGCCGCGGCCGCGGTGGCCATCGAGCGGCGGAGATTCATGAAGACCTCGTGGATCCGGTGGTGGAGGCCTTCCGCATGGGGGTGTGGGAGTGGCCTTGGCTTGATACGTGTGACTGATCAAGGCCGAAAACAGTTGTCCTGCACTCACGCGTTCTTTATGTGACGCCCGTCACATGGGCGGTCTTCTCGCCGGACGAGGTTCCGGGTGCGACGAAGGGCCCCGCGGGACGGATCCGCGGGGCCCTTCTTTACCGTCAGCACCGGCGTCAGGGCAGCGCCGGTGCCTGGGGAGCGGCGCCGGGGGGTTGCGCCGCTGGTCTGGACCTCTGGCGGTCGAGGTGGGCAACAGCGCACGTGAGGCGGTTGCCCGAGGGGGACTTGGGCCCGTTCGGGGCTTTCTCGCATCGTGCTGGATGAGCGCGGCCTCCGCAACCGTTTGACCCAGCCTTGTGCATTTTTGCATTTTCCGCCGGTCGGCCCCGGGCGTCCCCGAGGCCGGCCGTTCTCTTGGGTGACCGGGCTGCTGTCCCCTGCCGTCCGGTCACTTTCCGGAGCGAGGTCCCACGGCGCACGAACGCGATCCGTACGCCTCTCGCCCCAGCGAGCCACGCGTGGTTCTTCCGGGCCCGCCCCTGGCTGGCGCGGACACGGGGACCAACGAAGCACCCTGGGCGGCGGTCACGCGCCGTACGGGTGAGAGGACGCCCGAACTGGTGCGCGGGCCGGTGCGCGGTCTCAGACGCGGCCCCGGCACAGTTCCAGCAGCGTCATCGCCAGGGACGTGCCGGGCTTGCCGAGCGCGTCGCTGTAGTGCCCGAGGATCTCCATCTCGCGGGAGAGGTTCACCCGCCGCCCGCCGGAGGCGATCCGGGCGTCCTGGATGACGGCCGAGACGGCCATCCGTTCCTGGATCAGTCCGATGATCCGGTCGTCGAGCGCGTCGATGCGCTCCCGGGCGCCGGTGATCAACTCGGCGGCCTCGGTGGTGCGGGCGCCGGTCTTCTCGCCGGCGGTGGCGGAGGGGGTGGTGGTGGCGGAGGGGGCGGCAGTGGCGGTGGCGGTCATGTCGGGGCTCCTGGTGGGAAAGGGGCCCCGGATCGGCAGGATCCGGAAAGCACCAGGCGCCCCGGACCTTGTCGGCCCGGGGCGCCTGGGAAGTCGCTCGTCAGTTGCTCAAGCAGCACGACCATGGCAGCCGGTGGGCCGGTTGCCATAGGTAAACAGGAAGGTCGGGTGCGTGAGCATGCGGACAGTATGCAGCGTCGCCGGAAGCGCTCCAACACGGTTCGCATCCTGAGACGCGGCGGCGGTCCGGGCGCAGGGGCCGCTCCCCGCGCCCGCCTCGGTAGAATCGGATGACACAGAGACCCCGCCCCACCGCCGGAAGGCCCCCGTGTCATCAGCGACTCCTACTGCCGCCGCCCCCGACACCGTCCTGGTCGTCGACTTCGGCGCGCAGTACGCCCAGCTCATCGCCCGTCGAGTCCGTGAGGCGCGGGTCTACAGCGAGATCGTGCCGAGCAGCATGCCCGTGGAGGAGATGCTCGCCAAGAACCCGGCGGCGATCGTCCTCTCCGGCGGCCCCTCGTCCGTGTACGAGGAGGGCGCCCCGACCGTCGACCGCGCGCTCTTCGAGGCCGGCGTCCCCGTCTTCGGCATGTGCTACGGCTTCCAGCTGATGGCGCAGACCCTCGGCGGCACCGTCGACAACTCCGGCGCCCGCGAGTACGGCCGCACCGAACTGCACGTCTCCCGCGCCTCCTCCACCCTCTTCGAGGGCACCCCGGCCGAGCAGTCCGTGTGGATGTCGCACGGCGACGCCTGCTCCGCCGCGCCCGAGGGCTTCGTCGTCAGCGCCTCCACGGACGTCGTCCCGGTCGCCGCCTTCGAGAACGACGAGAAGAAGCTCTACGGCGTCCAGTACCACCCCGAGGTCATGCACTCCACGCACGGCCAGCAGGTGCTGGAGCACTTCCTCTACCGGGGCGCGGGCCTGAGCCCGGACTGGACCACCGGCAACGTCATCGACGAGCAGGTCGAGGCCATCCGCGAGCAGGTCGGCGACCGGCGCGCGATCTGCGGCCTCTCCGGCGGCGTGGACTCCGCGGTCGCCGCCGCTCTCGTGCAGAAGGCCATCGGCTCGCAGCTGACCTGCGTCTACGTCGACCACGGGCTGATGCGCAAGGGCGAGACCGAGCAGGTCGAGAAGGACTTCGTCGCCGCGACCGGCGTCCAGCTGAAGGTCGTGGACGCGGAGGAGCGCTTCCTCACCGCGCTCAAGGGCGTCTCCGACCCCGAGGAGAAGCGGAAGATCATCGGGCGCGAGTTCATCCGTGTCTTCGAGCAGGCGCAGGCCGAGATCATCGCGGACGAGGGCCCGGCCGTGGAGTTCCTCGTCCAGGGCACGCTCTACCCGGACGTCGTCGAGTCCGGCGGCGGCACCGGCACCGCCAACATCAAGTCCCACCACAACGTGGGCGGGCTCCCCGAGGACCTCGAGTTCCAGCTCATCGAGCCGCTGCGCAAGCTGTTCAAGGACGAGGTCCGCATGGTCGGCCAGGAGCTCGGGCTGCCCGACGAGATCGTCCAGCGCCAGCCGTTCCCGGGTCCCGGCCTCGGCATCCGGATCGTCGGCGAGGTCACGAAGGAGCGCCTGGACCTGCTGCGCGACGCCGACGCCATCGCCCGCGAGGAGCTGACGGCCGCCGGTCTCGACCGGGACATCTGGCAGTGCCCGGTGGTCCTCCTCGCGGACGTCCGCAGCGTCGGCGTCCAGGGCGACGGCCGCACCTACGGCCACCCGATCGTCCTGCGCCCCGTCTCCTCCGAGGACGCCATGACGGCCGACTGGTCGCGGTTGCCGTACGACGTCCTGGCGCGGATCTCCACCCGGATCACCAACGAGGTCAGCGACGTCAACCGTGTCGTCGTCGACATCACCTCGAAGCCGCCGGGCACCATCGAGTGGGAGTGACCTCGTGCACGGGGCTCAGGTCCGCCTGAGGGCGCGCACCGGCTCTCCGGGCTTCCAGACCTGGGCGACCAGGTACGTGTCGTCCTCGACGTAGGTCCGCACGACCTCCGTCAGTTCGGTGCGGAAGAGGTGGAACGGCTCCGGCGGTTCCACCTCTCTCACGTAGGCCGCCTTCACCCGCGCGTCGTCCACCTCGACCGCCCGGCCGGCGACGCGGACGTCGCCGCCGTCCGGCCCAGTCCCCTCGCCCGGGTTGGCCTGGAGGCTGAAGCGGGGGTCGCGGCGCAGGTCCAGCGCCTTGAGCGAGTCAGGCATCATGCCGAGCCACAGTTCGCCGCCGACGAAGTGGACCTCGAGGCCGCTGGTGCGGGGCGAGCCGTCCTTGCGGAGCGTCGCGAGGACATGGTGCCGGAAGGTCTCGAAGCGTTCCCGGGCGATCCTCGCCAGGTCCGGCGCGGCCGCGGCGAAGGCCGCCCAGGTCCCTGTCATGGGGCTCTCAGTCATACGGCGAGTGTGGCCGCGATACCCGACACCTTGTGTCGGTGTTTCGCACGGGTTCGCCGGCGGTCGGAGATGCTCAATATGTGCACCAAAGGTGACGAGAATCGTCATCTTTGCATAACGGCTCTGCCCTTTTGTGTTGACCGACGGTAACTTCCGCATCGTCAAGCAACCCAGTGCTGGAGGACCTATGCACGGGCCCACACCGCCTGCCCCCCTGCCCACCGACCGGCTCCGGTTCGCCATGCCGCCGATGCACGAATCGGTGGAGGACGAGCGCCTGCATCGCAAGGAACGGCTGGCGGGCGCGGTGCGCCTGTTCGGACGGCTCGGCTTCGAGGACGGCGTCTCCGGCCACATCACCGCCCGCGACCCCGAGTTCGACGACTGCTTCTGGGTCAACCCCTTCGGGATGCCCTTCCAGCACGTCACGGTCAGTGACCTGGTGCTGACCAACCAAGACGGACAGGTCGTCGAGGGCCGCTACCACGTCAACCAGGCCGCCTTCACCGTGCACGCCCAGGTGCACGCGGCACGGCCCGACGTCGTGGCCGTCGCGCACTGCCACTCCGTGCACGGCCGCGCCCTCGCCGCCCTCGGCGAACTGCTCGACCCCATCACCCAGGAGAGCTGCGCGTTCTACGAGGACCACGCCCTCTACGACGCCTACACCGGGGTCGCCGTCGACGCGGAGGAGGGCAGACGCATCGCGACCGCGCTCGGCTCCCGCAAGGCGCTCGTGCTGCGCAACCACGGACTGCTGACGGTCGGCGACTCCGTCGACGCCGCCGCCTGGTGGTTCCTGTCGATGGAACGCTCCAGCCAGGTCCAGCTGACCGCCAAGGCGGCGGGCCGTCCCGTCCTGATCGACCACCGCGCGGCGGTGGCGACCCGGGAGCAGCTCGGCGGCGACCTGGTGGCGTGGATCAACTACCAGCCGCTGTGGCAGGAGATCAGCCGCAGCCAGCCCGACCTGCTGAGCTGACCCTGCCCTGCTCCACCCTGCCCTGCGCCACCCTGCCCTGCGCCACCCTGCCCTGCGCCACCCTGCCCTGCGCCACCCTGCCCTGCGCCACCCTGCCCTGCTCCACCCTGCCCTGCTCCACCCTGCCCTGCCGCTCTGTCCGGCCGGCTCTCAGAAGCCCTGCAGCACGGCGGCCTTCGTCCGCGCGAACTCCTCGTCGGTCAGCACACCCTCCCGGTGCAGCTCGCCCAGCTCGCGCAGCCGGCGCAGCAGCACGTCGTGGTGGTCGGCCGGCGGCGGGACCGCCGCCGGGCGCCGCCGTGCGCGGTCCTCTCCGCCCTGCCCGTGTCCGCGTCCAGGTCTTTCGCCCCTGTGGCCGGGCCGCGGGTGGGCGCGTGCGGAGGGGTGTGGCAGCCGGGCGGTGACCGCCGTCGCGACCAGCGCCGTCAGCAGGTCGCGGCTCACGTTGCCCCACAGGTCGAGGGCGTACGGGTCCTTCTCGGCCGGCAGTTTCGAGTGCACCGTCTCGCGGGTCACGAAGCGCAGGAAGCCGTCCTCGAAACCGGAGTTGGGCAGCCATTCGACCTGCACCACGTCCCCGACGTCGAGCACCCTGGGCCCGGTGGCCCGCTTCACCCGGTCCGAGGTCTCCGCCCAGTCGACCCGTACCTGGACTCCGTCGAAGGACACGATGCCGTCGGAGGACCGCACGGACACCGGGACCGGCGGACCCGGCAGGAGGTACGCCGCGGTCGGCTCGCCCGGGATCTGGTCCAGCAACAGCGCGTGCCGGATCTCCTCGGCGAGGTACTCGGCGGCCCCGGAACGATCCACGTCCACGGTGAGCCGGTAGGGATCGGCCGCGTCGGGCAGCCGCCCGCCGGTCGCCTGCAGCAGCGGATCCGCGCCCTCGCGCAGCCGCATCCGCAGCCGCCCGCGCCTGCGTTCGGCCTCGTAGACGATCCCCGCCACCGCCTCCAGAGGCACGGCGATCTCCCCGTACGTCTGCCGGAACAGCGGCACGGAACGGTGCAGCCCCGGTGTGATCCGGATCGTCGCGCCGTCGAAGGCCCAGGTCCCGTCCCGCTGGATGATCTCGGCCATAGGTGAATTCTCGCAGCCGGGTCAACAGCGCCCTCCGCGCTTCACCCCCGCTGACCAGACCTGACAGACACCGAGGGGGTGCCGTAGGGCACAATTCGACGGCATCACTGGGGAGTTGTTCACAGGGTGGCGGCCCGGCCCGCTCAGGGTCCCTCGGGGACCGCCATCCGATCGGGTCGCGGGGAAGGCGGGCGTCGGACGTGGCGGTGCAGGAGGCGAGACAGGGCGCGAGCCCCGGAGCGGGAGCGGACGTGCACGACGGCGGCTGCACCTGCGGTGACTGCCCGCACGGGGCGCGTGAGGGACACCGGCGCGCGGTCGCCGCGTTCCTGCTGAAACGAGACGGGTACGCGGCCGGGCAGGGCCTCCCCGCCGCCGTCGCCCACTCCGTCTCCGCCTCCCGCCAATGGGTCTCCGAGGAACTGACGCAGTCCGCGGAGCTCGTCGCCGAACGCGGGCGCGCCGAGGGCGAGGCCTGGCTCGGCCGTCTGTGGCTGCGCACCACGGTCACCGTGTGGGCGGCGGTCATCGTGCTGCTGCTGATCCAGTCCCTGACCGCCGTCGGCGCCGGCTGGACCGCCGCCCGCACCGCCGGACTCCTCGCCGCGCTCCTCGTCGCCGGCGCGCTCACCGCGGCCTCCTGGTTCCACCGGGCGCGCGGCGGCGCGCTCGCCCCCGTGATCGGCGAGGACAACCGCCTCTCCACCTCCCGCGCGGTCGCCGTCGCCTGGGTGCTGCTCGTGGCCTACGCCGTGCTGGTGCTGGCCGGACGGCTCGCCGCCGCCTCCGGCCCCGCCGAACGCGACGCGCTGATCGCCGGACTCGACCTCGCCCGCGGCGCCGGCACGGTGACCGTCCTCGCCGTGGTCTGCGGGATCGCCGTGCTCGTGCGCCGCGTCGTCGGCCTGCGCGTCCTCGCCCAGCGGCTGCAGAAGATCCGGGCCCACCGCCCGCGCGCCGCCGACCTGCTGACCGACGACTCCGGTCGCGGCGCCTTCGCGGACATCCAGTACGCGGTCATCGGCGCCGTCGCCCTCGTCTTCGCGGGCGTCCGCCTGGCCCGCCGCCCCGACCAGCTGCCCGACCTGCCCTGGGGACTCGCGGTCGTGGTGCTGATCTCCGCCGCGACCTACCTCGCCGGCAAGTACGCCGAGGGCGGCCGCCCCGTCATCCTCTCCGTCGTCCGCTCCCGCGAGGCCGGCGACCTCGACGCGCCGATCCGCACGGGCGACGACATCGAGATCCGCGGCGCCGGTTTCGTGCCGCCCGGAGCCCAGACCGCCGACCGGCTCTCCCGCATGGTCGTGCGCATCGGACCCGTCCACGTCCATGTCCCGCTGGTGCCGGTCACCGGAGGGTTCAGCAACCCTGCCGACACCGTGCTCACCGTCCCGGTACCGGCGGACGTGGAACCGGGGCGGGCCGAGGTCCAGGTCGTCACGGCCGCCGGGGTGGAGACGAACCGGTACACGATCGACGTCACCGAGTGAACGGTCTCGCCGGAGTGAACCGCCGGACCCCGTTACCCGTGCACGCAGTTGAGCGCACCCCCCATTTCGTACGTATGGTCTGTTGAGGGGTCCACCAGTGCGGGCGAGAGGCGGCTACGGGCGATGACTCACAGCATGCGGACGGACGCTTACCCTCCTCATCTCGACGGCGGAGGCCGTGGCTGGCGGGACACCGCCACCCGGTACGCCCTCCTTCCCCTGCGCGTCTTCCTCGGTGTCACCTTCATCTACGCCGGTCTCGACAAGCTGACCGACAACGCGTTCCTCAAGGACAGCGGCGCCGGCTCGATCGGCGAGACCATGCGCGCCGTCCGTGACTCCTCCGCCATCCCGGCCCTGGTCGACATGGCCTTGAAGAGCCCGGTGGGCTTCGGCTACGCGATGGCCTTCGGCGAACTGGCCGTCGGCATCGGCGCGCTGCTGGGCATCCTCACCCGGCTCGCCGCGCTGGGCGGCGCGCTGATCTCGCTCAGCCTGTGGCTGACGGTGAGCTGGGCCGCCGAGCCGTTCTACTACGGCAACGACCTCCCCTACCTCATGGCCTGGCTGCCTCTCGTCCTCGCGGGCGCTCCGGTCCTCTCCCTCGACGCCGTCTGGCGCTCCAGGCGGCGTCGAGGCACCGGCGGTCTCGGTTAGTACCGGGGCGCGAGGGCCGGAGGTCGGGGGCTGCGGCGGCAGGCGGTCAGGGCGTCGTGTTCGCGCCGGGCGTGGTCGGGCCGGTGCGGGGCGACGACCCGCGCCGTCTGCGTATGCTCCGGGCCGTCATACCCGCCGCACCCGCCAGACAGAGGCCGCCCGTGACGAGCGGGATCAGCACGAACCAAGGCGTCTGCCACAGGCCGCCCGCGTCCCCCGCGAAGAGGACGCCCGCGAGGACGAACGCGGCGCCCGCCACGAGCCTGCCGGGCCTGAAGTCATGACGCAGCACGGGCCACCTCCACCTGTCCGACTCCCACTCTCAGGTCCAGATCGATGGTCCCCTTCGCCGCCGTCCCCGAGACCGGCGGCAGGGTGACCTCCTTGTGCTTGCCCGGCTCCACGTCCACGTCCTTCTCGTCGTCGCCGGGCAGCTGGATGTCTCCCAGCCCCACGTCGATCCGCACCTTCACCGTCGCGCCCGGCGGGACGATCACCCGCAGCCGGCCCGCGCCCACCTCTGCGTCGGTGCTCACCGTCTCCCCCTGGGCGGGCGCCAGCCCGGAGAGGTCGAGAGTGCCGTCTCCGGCGCCCAGGTCGTAGGACGCCCGCACGTCCGCCGCCGTCATGGGCCGCCACGTGGTGTCCGTCCAGTGCGTGCCGATGTCCTTCGGCAGGACGGCCGCGCCGGCCAGCAGCCCCGCCGTGACGATGGCGAGGAAGACCGACCCGGCTCCCGTCCGCCCCAGGAAGGAGCTGACCGCGATCCCGCAGCCGAGCACGATCAGCGCCGTCGCGAGACCCGCCTGCAGGCTGGTGCCGAGCGGGTGGTGGTCCCAGGCGAGCCGGGTGACGAGGCCGCCCGCGAGCAGGGCGAGCAGGAAGAGCCAGCCGCCGATCCAACGCGGCCCACGCGGTTCGGCGCGGGGCGTGCGGGGAGTGCCTACGGCCTCCGGGCCGGGTCTGTGTCCGATGAGGTCGACGCCGATCGACGACGTGATGTCCCGGCCGCGGGCGTCCCAGGGGCCCCACAGGTATCCCGTGCCGCCGTCATGCGTGCCGTCCTTGACGATGGGGTCACGCCACCACGAGGGGTAGGCGGTGGGCGCCGGCGGCGCCTTGGCCTCCGGCGGAGCGTCGGCGACGGCCTGGGCGGCCAGCGGGTCGGGGTCGAAGGAGTCCCGGTGCCGCGACCAGTACCCGGCGCCCGCGAGCAGCAGGGAGACGACGACGGCGAAGGCCAGCACACTGCCGTTCTTCAGCATCGTCAGCAGCACTCCGCAGCCCACCAGCGCGAACAGCACGGCCGCGAGGGCCTGGCCGTCCACCCGGCCGGTCAGGAGCTTGCGCACCTCGTTCTGCTCGTCGTCGGCGTAGGGGACGAAGAGCCAGGCGAACCCGTAGAAGATGAGGCCGACGCCGCCGGTCGCGGAGAGCACGGCGAGCGTGATCCGGAAGATCACCGGGTCCATGTCGCACTGACGCCCGAGGCCCGCGCACACCCCTGCGAGCATCTTCTGCTCGCGGTCCCGACGGAACCGGGGAGGAAGGGCGGCCACCCTCCCGGCGGCGCCCGACGGCCGACCGCCGGGGCCCGCTTCGGCGCGGGACGCCGCCGCGGCGTCCGTCGCCGCCTTGACGGCCGCCTCCGCCGCCGTCATCGCGTCCGCCTCCGCGGACGGGCCCCGCGGGGTGCGGGCGTCTCCCGCCCCGACCTGCTTTCCCTGCGCGTCCCCCTGTTGCGTCTGCGCGTCCCCCTGCCGTCCCCGGGCGTCCTCCTGCTCTGCGTGCGGGCGAGGGCGCTCACCTGCGGCGCCCGGGGCGCCGGGGGACGAGGCGGCCGCGTCGGACGCGGCGCCCCCGTCGGGCACGGCGTCCGCGGCGTGCTGGTGATCTGTCATGACTCCATGGTGGCGGTCGGGCGGCCCCCGCGGCAGCCGTGACGACCCTGGTCGGACCCTGATATCGGCCCTGACCCGAGGCGGGGGAGGCGTTCGACGAGCGGCGGCGCCGAAGATCAGGGGCGTCTCGGGGGCGAACCCTGATGCCCTGCCACGCGGCCCGTGTGAACATCGTTGGCATGCCGGAAGCCGCAGCAGCGCCACTCGTCGAACCGCGGCCGCCGCGCAAGCTCTACCGCAGCAGCGACGGACGCTGGCTGGGTGGCGTGGCGCGGGGGCTCGCCGGGCACCTCGGGCTGCCCGTGGTGTGGGTGCGGCTGGTCTTCGCCGGGCTGTTCATGGCCGACGGTCTCGGCGCGCTGCTCTACGCCGCCTTCTGGTTCTTCGTGCCGCTCGGGGTCGGCGGCGTCGGCGACCAGAAGCCGCCGTCCCTCGTCACCACCGAGACCGCGCCCGACGGCCGCCGCAGAATCGTCGCCCGCAAGCCGGACAAGGGGCAGATCGTCGCCCTGCTCCTCATGGTCGTCGTCGCCATGGTGTTCGTGGGCAACGTGAACCTGGGCAGCGGCGCCAAGGCCTATCTGCTGCCCGCCGTCCTCGTCGGCGCCGGCGTCGCCCTCGTCTGGCGCCAGGCGGACAACGCTCGCCGGGCCCGCTGGGTCGAGGTCGGCCGAAGACGCCGCACGCTCACGCTGCTGCGCACCGGCGCCGGCGTCCTGCTGGTCACGGCCGGCGTCTCCGGCACGTTCGTGCTGCAGGGCTCCGCGACCCACCTCGGCTCCGTCCTGCAGGCGGCGCTCGCCGTCATCGTCGGCATCACCCTGCTCGCCGGCCCCTACCTGGTCCGCATGACCCAGGACCTGTCCGAGGAGCGGCTCATGCGCATCCGCGCCCAGGAACGCGCGGAGGTCGCCGCCCATGTCCACGACTCGGTGCTGCACACCCTGACGTTGATCCAGCGCAACGCGGAGAACGCGGGTGAGGTGCGCCGCCTCGCCCGTGCCCAGGAGCGGGACCTGCGCACCTGGCTCTACAAACCCGAGGGCACCGGCAAGGAGGAGGCCGACGAGCCGACCACCGTCGCCGACGCGGTCCGGCGCAACGCCGCCGAGGTCGAGGACAAGCACGGCGTCCCCATCGAGGTGGTGGTCGTCGGCGACTGCCCGCTCGACGACGGCGTCGGCGCACAGATGCAGGCCGCGCGCGAGGCGATGGTGAACGCGGCCAAGTACGGTGGCGAGGGCGGCGCGGTGCAGGTCTTCGCCGAAGTCGAGGGCAGGACGGTCTTCGTGTCCGTCCGTGACCGAGGACCGGGCTTCGACCTCGACTTGATACCCGCCGACCGCATGGGCGTCAGAGAATCGATCATCGGCCGCATGGAGCGCCACGGCGGCACGGCGCGGCTGCGGGCGGTCCCGGGCGGCGGCACGGAGGTCGAGCTGGAGATGGAGAGGGCGGAGAAGACGTCATGAGCGACCCGACCGGCACGGACGGCATGAACGACACGACGGGAGCGGGGGCGGCCGAGCCGGCCCGGGCCCCCGGCGACGCTGCGGGCGGGCGCCGTGTGCGCGTGGTCCTCGTCGACGACCACCGCATGTTCCGCACGGGCGTGCAGGCCGAGATCGGCCAGACCGAACAGACCGGGGTCGAGGTCGTCGGAGAGGCGGCGGACGTCGACCAGGCGGTCACCGTCATCACGGCGACCCGGCCCGAGGTCGTCCTCCTCGACGTCCACCTGCCGGGCGGCGGTGGCGTCGAAGTGCTGCGCCGCTGCGCCCCGCTGATGGCCGACGCCGAGCAGCCGGTGCGCTTCCTTGCCCTGTCCGTGTCGGACGCGGCGGAGGACGTGATCGGGGTGATCCGGGGCGGCGCCCGCGGCTACGTCACCAAGACGATCACGGGAACCGACCTGGTGAACTCGATCTTCCGGGTGCAGGAGGGCGACGCGGTCTTCTCTCCGCGTCTCGCCGGGTTCGTCCTCGACGCCTTCGCCTCCACCGACGCCCCGCCGGTCGACGAGGACCTCGACCGTCTCACCCAGCGCGAGCGCGAGGTGCTGCGGCTCATCGCCCGCGGTTACGCCTACAAGGAGATCGCCAAGCAGCTCTTCATCTCCGTCAAGACGGTCGAGTCGCACGTCTCGGCGGTGCTGCGCAAACTCCAGCTGTCCAACCGGCACGAGCTGACCCGCTGGGCCACGGCACGCCGGCTGGTGTGACCGTCCGGTAGGCACGCCCACGATCACACCGTTACTCTGTGCGCGACGGGAGGAGGGCTCGTATGCTGCTGCGTTTCCGTACGGCGAACGTACGGTCACTACGCGAAGAGCAGGAGTTGTCCTTCGTCGTTCCTCCCGGAGAGGGTTCCGACGCGGCACGGACGGGTCGACTGTCTGACGGGAAGCGGTTGGAGATCTACCCCGTCGTCGGGGTCTTCGGCGCCAACGCCTCGGGGAAGTCCAACATCATCACCGCGCTGAAGAAGATGAGAAGCGCGGTCCTGGACTCCTACGGGTTGTGGACCTCCTACACAGGCGTCCCCGAGCGCGAGCCCTTCGCCCTTGACGCGGAGTCGGCAGGTGCGAGCACCTTCTACGAGGCGGACTTCGTCCTGGAAGACGGGGTGCGCTGGACATACGGGTTCGAGCTCGGGGATCGACGGGTTGAGGCGGAATGGCTCCACGCCTATCCCAAAGGCCGTCGACAGGTCTGGCTCGACCGGGATGCCACACGGGACAACGTCTTCGACTTTCCCGGTGAGCGTGTCCAGGACCGTGCCCGACTGGCACGCTCCACACGGCCCAACGCTCTGCTCCTGAGCCGTGCAGCGAGCGACAACCACCCCCAGTTGTCCCGCATTTACGGCTGGTTCAGGTCGAATCTCTGGGACATCACTCCGGAGACCGAGCTGAAGGACCGCGAAGGGTATACAGCTGAGCAACTTCTTGATGACCGGAACAGGGAGCGGGTGCGGGAGCTGCTGAGAGTGGCTGACCTGGGCATTCAGGATGCCGAGGTGGAGCGTCAGCCGGGACGCAAAGCACCCGCGGTGAGGTTGCTGCACGGAAGCGACCGCGACACCGCCGTGGCCCTCGACTGGGCGAAGGAGTCGTTCGGCACCCGTTCCTGGTTCGCTCTGATCGGCCCGCTCCTGCTGGCCCTCGACAACGGTGCCGTGCTGCTCATCGACGAACTGGACGCGAGCCTGCACCCGAAGTTCGCAGCCGAGGTGGTCAGGCTGTTCCAGGCCCCCTGGTCCAATGAGAAGAACGCCCAGCTGCTCTTCACCTCGCACGACGCCTCCCTCCTGAAGAGTCCCCGAGGGGGCCGGCTTCTCGAACCGGGGCAGATCTGGCTGACGGAGAAGGACAAGCGGGGAGCCACCGAGCTGTACCCGCTGAGCGACTTCAGCCCCAAGCCGGAGGAAGACATCGAGGATTCGTACCTGGCCGGCGCGTACGGGGCCGTACCGAACGTCGACCAGGGGCAGATCGGACGCAAGGTGCTCACGGCGCTGGCAGGAGAGGCAGAGCGTTCCTGATGGCGAGGGACAGGGGGCGGGACAATCCGGCACGCGCCAAGCGGCAGCGGAAGCTGCGGCGCGAGGTGTACGTCTTCACCGAGGGCGCGGTCACGGAACCGGGCTTCGTCACCTTCGTGACGGAGAACGGCACCCGCAAGGAGCCCGGCCACGAGATCGTCTGCAAGGTCGAGAACCGCACTGCGCCGACCAAGCGACGCAAGCCGCTCCCGCTCGTGGAGGACGCCATCATCAAGTGGCGTGAGGTCCGGCGTGCCGCCGAGAAAGCCGGGATCGAGCCCGACGACTGGAACTGGCCGCAGGTGTGGTGTCTGTTCGACCGGGACCAGCACGAGGACATCCCCACGGCATTCTCCAGAGCCAGGAGGGAGAACGTGCATGTCGCCTACTCCCACCCGTGCTTCGAGCTGTGGCGACTGCTGCACTACCAGAACTACACGAGCACCTTCGGCGGAGTGTGCGACAGCGCGGCGGACATGCTGAAACAGCAGCCGGGCTTCGCGCAGACCTACGGTCCCACGATCCGTTCCGTCTCCGAGGAACGTGCCAAGCACGTCATGCCCGGTCAGCTGAGCAGCCGGTACGAGACGGCGCAGCGTCACGCGGAACGCCTCGCGCGCCGCCACTCAGGCCGCCAGGACCAGAACGCATGGGACCCGTACACGGACGTGTGGAAGTTCGTCGAGAACGGCCTGGACGTCTCCGACTACTGACCGGGCGATCGGTCGGTGGGCCACTCAGGTCACCGGCTGCATACGTTGAATGAGGTCCTGCCGAAGACCGTAGGCTTCCCTCTGCACCCTCGCGTTGCACCGCCAGGTTGCGACCGGGAAGTCGATCAGTCACCAGGGGAGAGCCGTACGTGGCCAAGCTCACGCTCGCGCAGTTGGAACGCCATCTCTTCGCGGCGGCCGACATCCTGCGCGGCACGATGGACGCCGCCGAGTACCGCGACTTCATCTTCGTGCTGCTGTTCCTCAAGCGGGTCAACGACGAGTTCGAGGCGGCCCGCGAGGCGATCATCAAGGAGCGCCTCGCAGAGGGCGACACCCAGGAGGAGGCGGAGGACGAGGCCGAGTCGTACCAGTGGTACGACGCACACGGCGCTCTCTTCGTCCCGGAGGTCGCCCGCTGGGACCACCTGGCGGGCGCGGTCGACAACGTGGCCAGCGAGTACCTCCAGCCCGCCCTGGACGCGCTCGAACGGCAACCCGGCAACAGCGAGCTGCGCGGCCTCTTCGCGCACGTCAACTTCAACCGCATCGGAGGCGGCGGCAGCGCCCGCAAGTCGGCCGCCGAACTGGCCGACAAGCGCCTCGCCTCGCTGATCGACCACTTCGGCGGGATCCGGCTGCGCGGCGAGGACTTCGAGTTCCCCGACATGATCGGCGCCGCGTACGAGTACCTGATCAAGGACTTCGCGGACTCGGCGGGCAGTAAGGGCGGCGAGTTCTACACGCCCCGTGCCGTCGTCCGCATGATGGTGGAACTGGCCCGCCCGCACGGTGACATGAGGGTGTACGACCCCTGCGTGGGTTCGGGCGGCATGCTCATCCACGCCATGGAGTACGTCGACGAGCACGGCGGCGACTCCCGCAACCTCGGCCTGGCCGGGCAGGACGCCAACAGCGGTTCGTGGGTGATGGCCACGATGAACATGCTGTTCCACGGGGCGAAGAAGTTCTCCCTGCGCACCGGCGACACTCTCACCAACCCCCTCCACCCCGAGGGCGGCTTCGACCTCGTCCTCAGCAATCCGCCCTTCTCCATGGACTACAAGAAGGACGAGGTCCCGCGCCTCAAGGAGCGCATGCCGCACGGTGAGACGTCCGAGCGCGGCAAGGCGGACCTGATGTTCCTCCAGCACATGCTGGACATGGTGAAGCAGCGGTCGGGCACGGTCTTCACGGTCATGCCGCACGGCGTGCTGTTCCGCGGCGGCGAGGAACAGAAGATCCGCGCGCAACTCCTCATGGAGCACGACCTCGTCGAGGCCGTCATCGGCCTCGCTCCGAACCTTTTCTACGGCACCGGCATCCCCGCCTGCGTCCTGGTCCTGCGCCCGCCGAGCCGACGTCGCCCCGATCGCCGGGGCAAGGTCCTGTTCATCAACGCGGACCGCGAGTTCCATGCGGAGCGCGCGCAGAACATCCTGCTCCCCGAGCACATCGAGAAGATCGTCTCGACGTTCCACTCGTGGCAGGACGACGAGGTCTTCGAGGACGTGCCCGGCTTCGCGCGCGCGGTCACGCGGCACGAACTGGCCGACAGCAAGTTCAACTTCAACATCCGCCGCTACGTCGACAACACCCCGCCGCCGGAACCGCAGGACGTCCGGGCACACCTGGTGGGCGGCGTGCCCGTGGCGGAGATCGAGGCGAAGAAGGCGCTGCTGGACGCCTACGGCATCAAGATGACGGACCTGTTCGACGAACGGGCCGACGACCCGACGTACGTCGACCTTCCCGAGCCGGAGCGCCGTCCGGACGCGGCGCGTATCGCGGAGCTGGCGAGCGGCCGGGAGGGGAAGCTGTGGGAGGCCTTCGACGCGTGGTGGGCGGCGGAGGCGGAACAGATCGCGGCGCTTGAGCCCGTGGCCGGCGACGACCGCACCGACCAGGAGCGCAAGGCGCAGTTGGCGCGGCTGCGGGGCGACCTGATCGGCAGCTTCCGCGAACGCCTCCTGTCCGTGGGGCTCCTGGACCGGTACGCGCTCGCGGGCGCGGTCGCCGGCTGGTGGCACGACGCGAAGAACGAGCTGAAGGCGTTGTCGGTGAACGGCTTCGCGGGCGTGGTCGACGGCTGGGTCGAAACGGTGCAGACGATGCTGGCTCCCGAGCCGGACCCGCGCACGGGCGGCCGACGGGAGCGTACGGCGGCGGAGCGGCGGCAGGCCTACGACCACAAGGTGGTCGCCGCGATCGCGCCGGGGTTCCTTGAGGACCTCGCGTCGGCGGAGCGCACCCACGCGGTACTGGACGCGAAGGTGAAGGCTGCTCAGGAGGCGGAGGCTGCGCTGGCGGAGGCCCGGCAGGCTGCTTTGGACGGCGACGGCGACGACGGTGACGACGACTCCGAGTCCGGCGCGGCCGGGGGCGGCGGCATCGATCCGGCGCTGGCGGAGGCGGTCCTGAGTAAGACCGAGATGCGGGACCTCGTGAAGCGGCGCACGGAAGCGAAGCGCCTGGTCGAGGACCTGGAGGACGGGTTCTGGCTGGTGGCGGCGATTCGCCTGCGGCGGGAGGTGGAGCGAGAGAGAGCCGCGAAGAAGAAGGCTGCCGCTCCGGCTTCCGGTAAGGGCAAGCGAGCGGTTGCGGCGGCGGAGGAGGCCGGGCAGGGGGCGCTGATGGAGCTCCCGGTCGCTGCTGAGGCGGAGGCGCAGGTCGCCTCCAGGCCGCCGGAAGCGGGCCTCACCAAGGCGCGCAGGGAGCTGGCCGAGAGGGGCGGCGATCAGGAGGTGGTCCTCGACATCCTCCGCGCCGACCTGTCGACCAAGCTCGACGGTCATGTGGTGCGGCGGCGTCGGGAGCTGGCGGAGGCCTATCGGGTGTGGGAGCAGAAGTACGGGGTTTCCCTGCGGGAGATCGAAGGGCGGCGGGTTGCGGCTGCGGAGGCTCTGGAGCGGTTTTTGAGGGAGCTTGGGTATGTCGTCGACTGAGTCAGTTGCGCGGTCCTTGCGTGAGGTGTTGTTGCGGATCGAGTCGGGCTGGAGCCCGGTCTGCGAATCTCGCGTGCCCGGTGGTGCTGAGTGGGGAGTTCTCGGACTCGGAGCTGTCACGTCGGGGACGTTCTTGGTGAGCGAAGCAAAGAAGCTGCCGCCATCTCTGATGCCGCGCGAGGCCCTTGAAATTAAGCCGCATGATGTTCTGATCGCGCGAGCGAACGGTTCCAAACGCTTGGTTGGGGCTGCCGTCGTGGTCCCCGCCAATTCGCGCCATCGGCTCATTTTTCCCGATCTTATTTATCGTCTCGTCCCTGATCCGAGCATGCTGGACCCCCACTATCTCGGCGTGGTAGTGGCGGCACCGTTGTTCCGACGCCAAGTCGAGTCGGCTATGCGCAGCACGAGCGGCCAGTTCAAGATCTCGAAGGCTGACCTTGCCGAATTCGTGGTCCCAGTACCAGCCCTTGCGGAGCAGCGGCGAGTCGTCGAGGTCCTGGAAACGCTGGGCGAGCAGGAGCGGGCCATCGAGGCGGCGATTGCCAAAGCTCGTTTGATTCGTAAAGAAGTCGCCCGTGAGCTGTTGTCGCGCCGAGAGGCGGCGGTAGTAGCTGTCGAGGACGTTGCTGCAGTGGGCTCTGGCAGCACCCCGTCCCGCTCTCGCTCGGACTATTGGACGGAAGGCACCGTCCCCTGGGTGCGAACGGCTGAAATCGCCTTCAGTGTCATTCACGAGGCTTCTGAGCACGTGACGAGGAAGGCGGTAGCGGAAACCGGCCTTCGCGTCTATCCGCCTGGAACTGTGCTGCTGGCCATGTATGGCGAAGGGGTCACTCGGGGGCGAAGTGCAGTCCTGGGAACGCCCGCGACAGTCAACCAGGCTGCTGCGGCCATCGTCTGTGACCCATATCAGATTGACTATAGGTACCTCTACTACTGGCTTGAGGGGCAATATGAGGAGATCCGTAGGATCGGTCAGGGGTCCAATCAGACGAACCTGAACAGCGCTCTCGTATCGGAAATTAAGCTCCCACTCCCGTCAGTCGAAGAGCAGCGGCGCATTGTTTCCCCTATTGAAGCATTCGATGCCAAGCTAAAGTCTGACGTGTTGGAGTTGGAAAAGCTTCGAACGCTTCGGCAGGGCGTCTTGGATGGTCTGCTGTCAGAAAGCCGCGCCACCTCGTCGCGTAGCTAATCTGCGGCGCGCAGCGCCAGCTCGAACCACACCTCCTTGCCGATCCCGTACTCCCTCCTCTCCGCGCTCCAGTCGTCCGCCAGTGCCGCGACCAGGGCGAGGCCTCGGCCCGACTCGGCGTCCAGGGAGGCTGTCCCCGGTGTCGGGAGGGTGTCGTTCGCGTCGGTCACCGTCACTCGGATGCGGTCCTCCGTGACCACGCAGCGCGCCCAGATCTCGCGGCCGGCCGGGACTTTCGCGTGGCGGTACGCGTTCGTCATCAGTTCGCTCAAGAGGAGTTCCGCCGTGTCCGTCACCTCCTGAGGCAGGTCCCAGGACGCCGCCTGTTCACGGAAGAGTGCGCGTGCCCTGCCTGCGCTTCGGGCGTGACGCGGCAAGCGCCACTCGATGTCCTTCGGGGCGGCCGTCGTGGGGAGTGGGGGCCACGGGGTCTGCATTCGCTGTTCATCCCTTGCGTCCAAGTTCTGGCGTTTGGCCAGATCACGGTCGCGGGTCGCGCGTAATCTCACGAGTAACGGCGCGGGTACAGCGCGTGGTTGTACCCACCGTGGACCCAGCGGAGGTGTGCGTGTCGACCGAGGCGAACCCCCAGCCGCCGATCGCGTGGCGGTACTGCGGCAGCCAGATCAAGCTGTGGCGTACGGGAGCGGGTGTCGGCCGCGAGGCGCTGGCGAACGAGACCGGGTACGACTACGAGTACGTCAAGTCCATGGAGAACGGCCGCCGTCGGCCAACGCTGCGGTTGTTGCAGATCGCCGACCAGGTCTGCGGGGCGGGTGGGAAGCTCGTCGCGGCTCAGGAGTACTTGAAGCCGGAGCCGTTTCCAGCCCGGTCAAGGGAATTCATGGCCATCGAGGCGGAGGCCATCAGCTTCTCCTGCTACGAGCCACTGCTCATCCCCGGCCTGTTGCAGACGGAGGAGTACGCGCGGGCTCTGATCGGAGGTAGCTGCCCGCCGCTTGACGATGAGACCGTAGCTGAACGCGTCGCCGCCAGGCTGCGCAGGGCGGAAGCGCTAAGGCGTAGAACTGGCGTGATGTACGGCTTCCTCATCTACGAGGCTGCGTTGCGTAGCGGGGTCGGCGGCGCAGAAATGATGCAGGCTCAGTTGCAGCATCTGCTGGAGGTTGGCCGCCTTCGCAACGTGTCGATCCAGATCTTGCCGTTCGGCCGCTGCGGTGGAGTCGCGCTTAACGGCCCGGTCGTGCTGCTGGAGACTGGAGAGCATGAGCTCTACGCCTTTGCTGAAGGACAGGGGACGAGTGCCCTGTACGCCGACCCGAGCAAGGTCAGTGAGCTGACGCGCAAGCATGACATGATCCGCATGCACGCTCTCAGTGTTGAGGAGTCTGCCGAGTTCATCGGAAGGGCGGCGGAGAAGCAGTGAGTGACCACCTCATATGGTTCAAGTCCAGCTACAGCGACAGTGAAGGCAGCAACTGCCTCGAAGTCGCCCTCGGCTGGCGCAAGTCCAGTCGTAGCGGCACCGAGGGTGGCAACTGCCTCGAAGTCGCCCCCTGCCCCCACGCCATCCACATCCGAGACTCGAAGCTCGGCGACCAGAGCCCCCGGTTCGCCGTCGCCGGGGCTGCCTGGACCGCGTTCGTCGGGTACGCCCGTACCGGCGCTTGAGCTTCGAGCGTCAAGGCTCGGGAGTCGAGCGCCGTTTGTGAGGAATGGGTGGTTGGTTTCACCCCACCTCCCGCCCTCCCGCGCCCCGCTGAAGCCGGTCGTTCAGCGCTCAACATGCGGCCCTGCCAGGCGACATGACTTTTCGTGACCGGCTTGCGACGCGCCGTCGTCACCCTCTAGCGTGCGCAGCAACAAACAACCCCGGTCGGGTGTTAGCAGCACCCGCCGGGGTCTCACCTCAAGATCGAACGGAACGATCTCGTGGCTTGCGAAAACTCTATCGCCGCCCTGCCCGCCCCCGCACACCCCACGGCCAACCCCGGCTACGGAAAACGAACCGTCCCGGCCGAGCCCGGCACCTCATCCCGCGTCGCTGCCGACTTCTCTCACCTCCCGGCCCGCGAGGCCTACATCGCCGCCTTCATCGACCGGCTGCCCGACGGCGCGGCCATGGACATCAAGAGCCTCGCCAAGGTCCTGCCCCTGCACGGACAGCAGGCCGTCAGCAGCGCCCTCACCGCCCTGTCCCGCGCCGGGCACCTGCACCGCGCTCGGGGTCTGGCCGCCACCGGGGACGAGGGCACCCGCTGGGTGTTCCGTACGTACTGGTCCCGCACCGCACGGGATGACGCTTGGTGGGCCGCCTTCCTGGGCGGCGGTGAAGCTTTGGGGACTGCCAAGGAGGGCGCCGTACCTGCCCCGCCCGTCAACCCGACGCCCGACCGCACCACCCCATCCGCCGACGCGTCGACCGCGCCTGCATCCGTCGCGGCCGCGCCCGCGCCCGCCGAGCCCCACACCACCACCGCCTACCGGGTCCTCGCCCGGCTCGGCAGTTTCGAACCGCGCCTCGTCCTCTCAGCCGCCGACTGCGATGCCCTCACCGATCTGCTGGTCCCCTGGCTCGAGCGCGGAGCGAGCACCGTTTCCGTGATCCAGGCCCTGACCGCCGGCCTGCCCGATGCCGTCCACGCACCGCGCGGGTTGGTCGCCCGTCGGCTGCGGGACAAGCTGCCGCCCCAGCCCGAGCCCTCCTCCGTACCGGTTGCCTTCGACGAGCCCCTCTCGGACCGCCCCGGTCGCCTCATGCCCGAGTGCACCGAGTGCGGCGTGCCAGGACGCCCCGTCGCCTTCGCCGGCGGCCTGTGCCGGGGCTGCCGTACCGCCGCCCCGCCGCAGAGCGCCCCTGTAGCAGCGGCTCAGGCCGGTTCACCGTCACGCCGTGAACGTGCCGTCGTCCTCGCCCGCGAAGCTCTTGCCGCTCGTGACCGTCGACAATCGGCCAAATCCCGTCCCATCATGGCAAGACGGCCGTCTTAGCTGCGCGGACTCGTGTCACCTGCGCCCCACCCGTCGCAGAATGAGGGAACGGGCAGCGGCTCGACGGTCGTTGTCCGAGCGGCAGCGCGGTCGTACGGAGGGGCACGGGGTTCATGACGCGGGGGACGGCCGAGCGGGACGAGACGGAACTGCCGATCATCGACCAGTTGAAGGCGATGGGCTGGCGGCACGTCCACGGGCCCGACCTCAGCAAGGCGGATCCCGACGGCGACGAGCGGGCCTACAGCGATCTGCTCCTGATCAAACGGCTGCGCTCCGCCGTCCGGCGCGTCAACCGGCTGCCCGGCAACGGCGGCTCCTGGATGACGGACGCGGACGCCGACGCCGCCATCGACGACCTGCGGCGTACCGCACGCAACGTCGCGACCACGTCCCTCATCGCGGTCAACGGCGAAGTGACCAGCCGACTGATCAAGGGAACGCCGGTCACCGGTCACGAGGAGCACCACCACGGCTCCACCGTGCACGCCCAGTTCATCGACTGGGACCTGGAGGGCCTCGACGACGCGGAGATCCTCAGGAGGAACGATTTCCTCGTCGTCGACCAGCTGAGGGTGACGACGTTCGACGGCGCGGAAATCATTCCCGACCTCGTGCTGTTCGTGAACGGCGTCCCCCTTGTCGTCGTCGAGTGCAAGGCCCCGGACGTCAAGGACGCCATCGGCGAGGCCATCCGCGACCTGCGTGGTTACGCAGGCGTACCGCTCGACGACGACAACGGACGCGACCGCCGTGACCCGCGCTCCCGGGTGCCCGAGTTCTTCGCCCCCGTGCAGCTGCTCATCGCCGCCGCCGGTGAGCACGCGGCGCTCGGCACCATCACGTCCGACGAGAACCACTTCGCGGCCTGGCGCAGCGTGACGCCGGACTACAGCGACGACAAGGACTTCGCACGGGCCTTGCAGGGGGCGCGGCGGGCCGACGGGGCGCGGCTGCTCGAACCGGGCGGGTCGCCCACCGACCTGCACCGTCTCGTCGGCATCGTGCTCAAGCCCCGCAACCTGCTGAACATCGTGCGGCACTACGTCTTCGAGATGCCGGTGAAGACCAGGCCGGGGGAGCCGCCCGTCACCGTCAAAGCCGTCTGCCGCCACCAGCAGTACCGTGCCGTCGAGAAGATCGTCCGCAAGCTGCGTACCGGCCGGACCGTGGACGATCCGGCCGCCGAGCGGGACGAGCGCGGCGGTGTCATCTGGCACACCCAGGGGTCCGGCAAGAGCCTTACGATGGCCTTCCTCGCCCGCAGGCTCCAGACCAGCCGTGATCCCGAGCTCAACCGCTTCACCCTGCTGGTCGTCACCGACCGCAGGCAGTTGGAACAACAACTGGCCGCCGCGGTTCGGGTCAGCGGGTCCGACGTGCGGGTCGCGCAGTCCCGCTCCGACGTCGAGGGCATGCTGGAGCGGGCGGGCCGGCGCGGCGGCCGCGCCGTCGTCTTCACGATGATCCAGAAGTACCTCGGGCGGATCCCCGGCGTTGTCGGCACCGGGGAGGGCGAGTCCAGCGACGACCGTGACCCGGTGGCCGAGTTCGAGGCCGCGCAGGAGCGCCTGGCCGAGGGCGCGTCGGCCGAAGAGGCGTCCGATCCCACACCCGCCGCCGCAGCCGTCGAGGAGGTGCGCCGCCGGTTCACCGAGTGCAGCCCCGAGCCGTACGTCCTCGTGCTCGTCGACGAGGCGCACCGGTCCCACACCTCCGTGCTGCACGCCTGCCTGCGCGACTCCGTGCCGAAGGCGGCCCGTATCGGCTTCACAGGTACGCCGATCATGAAGGGCCGCCTCTCGGACACCGGGCGCATCTTCGGACTGGAGCCGGACGGCACGTTCCTCGACACGTACCTCATGGACGAGGCCGAGCGGGACGAAGTCGTCGTGCCCGTGCGCTACGAGGGCCGTACGGGTCCGGCCGGAGTGCGCGACAAGGAAGAGCTGAACGGAAAGTTCGAGAACCTGATCGCCCATCTGCGGGCCGGTCAGCAGGCGAAGATGCGCAAGCAGCTCAGGCCGACCAGCCGTACCGTCGCCGAGTCGCTCCCCGTGATCCGAGCGAAGGCCCAGGACATGCTGGAGCACTACGTCACCGGGCCGCTGACCGGAGGATTCAAGGCACAGGTCGCCGCGGTGAGCCGCAATGCAGCCGTGCTGTACCGGCACATGCTCAACGATGCTCGTGCTGACCTCCTGGCCAGAGTCAGGGACTTCGACCCGGAGTCCCTGCGTCACAAAGAACTCGTCGACTACACCTGGGACGAGCTGGTACTGCTGCGGGCCTGGCACTACCAGGAGATCCTGCGCCGGATCGACTTCGTGCCCGTCATCTCCGCGGGAAGCGAGAAGAAGCGCGGGCAGTGGCGTGAGTGGACCGACCCGGTGGCCCAGCAGCAGCACGTCGAGCGCTTCCTGGAGCCGTTCCCGCAGCTCCCGCCGGACAACCCGTGGGTGACGCACCACACCCCCGAGGACGACCCCGTGCCGGCGGGCGGCATCGGACGCAACCCCTGGAGCGGAATGGCCGGCCCGCAGGCCGAGGAAGCCAGGCCCGTCGCCTTCCTCATCGTGAAGTCCATGCTGCTCACCGGCTTCGACGCCCCCATCGAGCAGGCGCTGTACCTCGACCGTCCGATCCAGGACGCGGAACTGCTCCAGGCCATCGCCCGGGTGAACCGCCCGCGGCGCGGCAAGTACGAGGGCCGTGTCGTGGACTACTACGGAGTGCTGAGCGACCTGGCGGTCACCCTGCCCGCCTACAAGGGCGACGGGCCCGCTCTGCGTACGGTCCTCAGCCTCGACGAGGTCGAGGTTCCGGAGATGCAGAAGGCCGCGAAGGCCCTGCGGGACTTCCTCAGCGACCTGGGCGTCACCGGCCTCGACACCCCCGGCGGCATCGCCCAGGGCATGCTCACGCTCGGCGACGAAACTGCGCGAACCGAGTTCGACGCCCGTATGAGCCGCTTCACCTCCGCGCTGGAGCGCGTCCTGCCGCACGAGGCCGCGCTGAAGCTGGTGCCCGAGGCGCGGAACTGGACGCTGCTGCAGAAGCGGGTAAGGAGGCACTACCGGGACGCCGAGGGTGGAACCTTCTCCGTACGGGCGTACGGACGCAAAGTGCGCGCCATGGTGGCGGACCACCTCGAACTCCCCGAGATCGAGCAGGTCATCGCGCCGGTCTCCATCCTGGCCGCGGACTTCGACGAGGTGGTGGAACGCATCCCCGACGTCCGGGAGTCCGCCGCCGAGCAGGTGCAGGCCCTGCGCTACCACCTGGAGGAGAGGCGGCAGTCGGAGGACCGGCCCGTGCTGCGGACGCTCTCCGAGGAGCTGGAGGCGATCCTGGAGAAGTTCGCGGGCCGCTGGGACGAGATCAAGGTACGTATCGGCCCGCTGATCGACCGGGCCCGGCAGGCCGAGGAGGTCGACCCCGAGGTCGCCGACCTGACACCCGCCGAGCAGCAGCTCTACACGAAGCTCTCCGACCGGATGACCGAGGATCCGGCCTTCGACCTGCCCGATCCCGCTGTACTCAGGGGTGTGACGGTCGAACTCGCCGCGATCATCGAACGGCACGTGGCGAGTGCCGCGTGGTCGGACAGCGAGGCGAGCCTCGACTCGCTGCACAGCGAACTGTGGCGTGGCCTGCGCCGGGCAGGCGTCAAGCCGAGGGAGCGCGCCAAGGAGCCTCTGGAGAATCTGTCTCAGGCGCTGACCGGGCACGCCCAGCGGCATGCGGCGGCGTTCCGGGCGGCGGCTCGGGGACAATAGGCGGCGTGCCGACGACTGCCGACCCGCGAGATCCGTCCCGAGCCGTCCTGGAGGACGGTCAGGTGATCGTCGTGGAAGGCAGGGAATTCCGGGTGGCCGTCAGCGAACGCCGCCGACGCCTCGGGCTCACGGTCGAACGCGACGGGTCCCTCGTCCTGCGCGCCCCGCAGGACTGCGATGCCCAGCGGGCCGAGACCTTCCTGCGGGAAGGGGAGGCGTGGTTGGCCGACAAGCTCCGACTGCGTGACGACCACCCGCCGGCCCATCCGGTGCGCGAGTTCCGGGACGGCGAGACGTTCGCCTACCTGGGTCGCGCCTACCGTCTGCGGATCGGCGGGGAGGGGCAGACCGCCGTCCGGCTCGTGGCCGGGCGGATGGTGATCGACGAAGGGCTTGTGCGGGATCCTGTCGCGGCCCGACGTGCCCTCGTCGGCTGGTACCGGGGCGCGGGACAGCGCTGGGCACAGGGAAGGCTTCAGCCCTGGGCCGCGCGCATGGAGGTGCGGGAGCCGGACGTCGTCGTACGGGATGTGGGCAACCGATGGGGGACCTACCGGCCGGGCGACGGCACCCGTGGGACCATGGCGCTGCACTGGGCTCTGTTTCAGCTTCCGGCTCACCTCGTCGACTACGTGATCGCGCACGAGCTCGCTCACATCAGGATCCCGGGGCACGGAGGTGACTACTGGGCGCTCCTCCGACAAGCCATTCCCGAGTGTGAGGAACGCAAAGGGGAACTGGACGATCTCGGGCGCCGGTTGTGGATCGGAGACATCCGCCACAAGTCGTGAAGCGCTCATCGCAGCCGGTCCGCCGCGCAGCTTCGAATCGATCCCTCAGACCACCCGCGCGGCGCCCGCGAACGGCATCTCGTCGATCGGCGCCACGCGCACCGGAGCCGACGGGTTCGGGGCGTGGATCATCCGGCCGTCGCCGATGTAGAGGCCCACGTGGGAGATGCCGGAGTAGAAGAACACCAGGTCGCCCGGGCGGAGTTCGGAGCGCGACACGCGCTGCCCGGCGCCGATCTGGGCGTACGTGGTGCGGGGCAGGGAGACCCCCGCGGAGCGGTACGCGGCCAGCACGAGCCCCGAGCAGTCGAAGGCGTTGGGCCCGGTGGCCCCCCACACATAGGGGCTGCCGAGCTTGGAGTACGCGTAGGAGACGGCCGCCGCAGCACGGGAGTTGGGGGCGTCGGCGGTGCCGGAACCCGGCGATCCGAGGTCCGTGCGCGCGCCGGACGCACCGCGTGAGGCGCGCGCGCCCGGGGTGCCGCCGCCCGCCCCCTCGCCGATCCGGGCCCGCTCCGCCGTCGTCAGCCGCGCCAGCAGCGCGCGTGCCGCCTCCAGCTTGCCGGTGATCGTCTCCTTCTGCTTCTGCAGCTCGGCCCGACGTGTCCGCAGCGCGGTGAGCTCCATTCGCGCCGCGCCGCGCAGCTGCTCGATCTCCCGCAGCTGTCCGCGTACCAGGGCGACGGCGGCGGACTGGCGGTGGCCGGCCCGTTCCGCGAAGGCGGCGCCGTCGAGATAGCGGTCCGGGTCGTCGGAGAGCGCCAGTCGCACGGCGGGGTCGACGCCGCCGTCGCGGTACTGCGCCGCGGCCATCGAACCCAGCGCGTCCCGCGTCGAGTTGAGCTTCTCCTCCTTGCGCGCCGCCTCGTCCCGAAGGTTCTTCAGACGCTGCTCGGCGGCCGTCGCCCGCTCCTTCACGCCGTTGTACTTCTCGGTGGCTTCCTCCGCCTCCTGGTACAGCTTGGCGACCTTCGCTTTGACCTCGGCCGGAGTCAGCTCCGGCTCGGCCTGCCCGGTCCCGTCGAACGCGGTCGCCGTGGCCACGCCCGCGAGGGCGAGCGTGAAGGCGGTACGGGCCGTCCGGCCGCCGAGCGAGCGTTGTCGGGGCTTGCGGTGCGCTGCCACGTGGGACTGCACGTCCTTTCGTCGACCGCCCGGCCCGCCGGTCGGCCACCGGGACTGACCCGGGGCCGCCGGCCGACCCGTGTCAGGCGGTCCCCGGGCCGTCGGGGGAGCGGACGGACGGCCCGGGCCGCGGCTGACGCGTCCGGCGGCGCTCCGCACGGGGAGCGGGCACGCCGCCGGACTTCCTCGGCGGTGGTGGCCGACTGCCGCCCCTGGCCCGGGCGGCGGTGGGGAGCCGGTCACCTGGGGAAGGACGGTAGGCCGGTGATGACGTTTGGGTAACGCGATGTGCGGAAGTGACACGAGCGGACTGCCGGGTGACCGTATGTGTCCCGCTGTCCCGGCCGGATACGGCGGGTTCGCGCGGCGCGCTGACCGAAGACGGGATTCCGGGACCGGCGGGGGCGACGGGGTGCTATGCGCATATATGCAAGGTCGCGCGGCCGGGCAGGACGAGGGGAGGGGAGAGGAGGAGGGACCTGCGGGTGGGCGGCGGGAGACTGGGGCGCGCGGCGAGAGACCGGGGTGGGCGACGAGAGCCGGGGGCGGTGAGTCCCGGGGGCGGTGTCGGGCGGCCTGTGCGGCGCTGAATAGCATCCGGCCTCATGGACGTACTCATCCACCTCTTCGTCGGCCTGCACATCATCGGCATCGCCGCGCTGCTCGGCGGCTTCCTCACGCAGATGAAGGCGATGGGCCGGGGCACGGCCCGCTTCGTCCCCGCCATGCTCCACGGCGCGGCGACGATGCTGGTCACGGGCGTGATCCTGGTCGGCCTCAACCAGGCGGACGATCACAGCGTCAACAACGTCAAGATCGGTGTGAAGCTGGCGCTGCTGATCGTGATCCTCGGCCTCGTCTATGTGAAGCGCGACGACGAGAAGGTGGAGAAGCCCCTGTTCGCCCTGGTGGGCCTGCTCACCGTGGCGAACGTCTTCATCGCGGTGCTCTGGACCTGACGCCGGCCCGCGCCGAGCCCACCGCTGCCGCGGCGACGACCAGCCACGCCGCCACGGCCACCCACAGCAGCGCCTCGCCCGGCCCGGCCAGCGCGGGGAGGTCGACCGTGGCGGCGACGGACAGCGTCGCCGCGGCCGTCATGCCCATGGGGAACACGGTGGCCCACCGGCGTTCGTCGTAGCGGGGCCGAGGCCACCGCACCTCGGCGACGAGCAGGACGGCGTACCAGACGTAGTCGAGCACCAGCAGTGCGACGGTCAGCCCGCGCAGGACGTCTGTGTCGTCGGCGTTCCACAGGTACAGCGCCCCGTCGTCGGCCATGAGGAGTTTCGCGCCCGCCAGCGCGGAGACGGCGAGCGCCCCGCCCGCCACCCACTGGTCCCCCGCGCCCTCGGCCGGCTGCCGGAAGTCGAAGAGGGCCAGGGCGACGACGTACAGCAGGAGACCGAGCCAGAACAGCACGAGCGCGGTGTGCGCGAGCCAGGCCGCCGCCTCGGCCTTCGCCAGCACCGCGCCGAGCACGGCGAGGCTCTGGGTCGCCACGCAGCCCAGGAACACCGCACCGGGCATGCGCCGCGTCCACCGCCGCACCACCGTCACGAGCAGCACCGGCCACAGGACCGCGGCCAGCGCCAGCAGCGCCTCGGCGAGGGTCTGGCGGCCGCGCGCGAGGACCTGCGTGCCGAGCACGGACGTCGCCGCGACGGCGGTCAGCGCCCCGGGGGTGCCCGCATCGGCCAGCCACCGCTCGCGCTCCCGCACCAGCCGGACGGCGAAGTCCGCGGCGAGCGCGACCCACGCGACGACCGCCATCGCCAGCCAGACGCGGGACAGCGCCTCGTACCCGGCCAGGTGCAGACCGACGGACACGATGCCGGTCGCCATGACGGCGGTCCCGAACGCGGGCGGGCGGTGCGTCCACCAGTCGTGGAACCGGGAGCGCGGGGAACGCGAGTCGGGCGGGGGCGAGGTGGGCGGGGAGCCGGGCATGCGGCCGATGCTAGGGAGCGCACCCGCGCGCGGTGAGCGGGCCACGCGCGCGTACCCGCAAAAACGCGCGGGTGCGGGGTGCGCCGCCTACCGACCGCAGCCCACAGGACGGCCCGGCGTCACTTCAGGTGCCGGTCCAGGAACCGGCATCCGTCCTCCAGCTCGAAGGCCGGGGTGCCGGTGTGCCCGCCGAGATTGGCGTGCAGCGTCTTCTCCTTGCTGCCGAAGGCGTCGAACAGGTCCAGCGCGCGCTGCCGGGGGTTGCCCTCGTCGTCCCACTGCAGCAGGAACAACAGCGGAACGGTGACCTGCCGGGCCTCCTCGCGCTGGGCGCGGGGCACATAGCCCCCGGCGAAGAAGCCGGCGGCCGCGATGCGCGGTTCGGCCACCGCCAGCCGGATGCCGAGGGCGGTCCACCCTCCCGAGTACCCGACCGGGCCGCCGGTGCCGGGCAGCTCGAGGAGGGCGTCCAGCGTGGTCTGCCATTCCGGGACCGCCCTTTCGACCAGCGGGCCGATGAGGGCCTCGAAGATCTCGTCGACCGGCTCACCCGCCTGCATCGCCCGCCGGAGGTCGGCGCGAGCCCGCTCGTCCGCGGCGGACCGGGGCCGGTCACCGCACCCGGCGGCGTCGATGGTGGCGACCGCGTAACCGCGCGCCGCGGTGTACCGGGCCCGGGCCACCAGCCGGGGGTCCGCCTTGGGCAGGCCGTTGTTGTGAGCCATCAGAATCAGCGGGACCGGTGCGGCGGACCCGGGCGTCCACAGGGTGCCGGGGATCTCGCCGAGGGTGAATTCGCGTTCGAGTACGCCGTCGTCGAGGCGCTGCTCGGAAGTGAATCGCATGGTCGTGCCTTTCGGGAATGCGCTGGAACGGCGCTCCCGGACGACCTATCGCCCGACCGTGACCCCGGAGGGGAGCACCCATGTCGATACAGCGTTCACGGGTACCACCTCCTCGTTCTCTCGCACGGCCTCGGGCAAAGTAGCAGGGGCGGACGTGGTCCGCCAACGGGATTTTCCGTGCGGGGCCGGTGGCCGGCGCCGGGCCGCGCCGTCGCGCTCCCCGGCCCGGCCGGTGGCCTCAGACCGGGCGCACCACGCCGTGGACGCCGGGCCCGCCGTCGTGGAGGACCGACTCCTCGCGCACGTAGGCGCCGGGCTTCGGCGAGTGGATCATCATGCCGTTGCCGATGTAGACGCCGACGTGGCTGAGGTCGTCGTAGCGGAAGACCAGGTCGCCGGGCAGCGCGTCGGCGAGGGGGACGGTGACGCCGGCGTCCGCCTGGGCGTGGGTGCTGCGGGGCAGGGTGACCCCGGCGGCCTTCCAGGCGGCCTGCGTGAGGCCGGCGCAGTCGTAGGACCCGGGTCCGGTCGCGCCCCACACATAGGGCTTCCCGATCTGCGCGCGGGCGAAGGCGACGGCCTTCTCGGCCCTGGTGGCGTACGACGCGTCCGCGGCGGGGCCGGAGGCGGACGCCGAACCCGTAGGCCCTGCGGCCGTCGACCCCACGGCCGGCGACACCGGGCCCGTCGGGCCCGCGCCCGGGGACGCCGTGCCCGTAGCCGAAGACGGGGCCACCGTTCCCGCCGCCGTCGACGTCGCGGCCGTGGACGGGGCCGCGGCCGGGGGGGCCGACGGTTCCGTGCCCGAAGGCCCGCCGCCGCTCTCCTGCCAGGGGGTCTGTTGCGTGGTCGCCGTCTGCTGCGCGGCCTGCTGTGCCGCCGCCTGCTGCCGGGCGAGCTCCGCCGCCGCGCGCGCGGCGTCCTCCTGCTGCCGCTGCTCGATCGCCGCGAGGCGGGCCTGCTCCTGCGCCTCCAGCCCGGACAGCAGCTCGCGCGCGTGGACGAGCTTCTTCTGGACGGCGGCCTTGGCGATCCGCAGGCCGTGCTGCGGGTCGGTGGGCGCCGCGGTGCTCTCGGTGTCCTTTTGGCCTCTCGTCGTCGCGGTCGGCCGCTCGGCGACGCGGCCGGCGGCCGCGCCCTGCCGACGGTCCGTCAGCCGATCCGCCAGCCGGTCCTTCAGCCGGTTCAGGGCGGCGTCCTGCCCGGTGCCCGGGACGACGAAGGCCGCGGTGTCGGGTGCGTCGGAGGTGCCGCGCGCGGAGGCGTCGGTGCGGTACTGCGCCGCGGACCGTGCGCGCGGTTCCGCCCGCGCCTCGTCAGGCTTGCGCGAGCGCTGGGGGGCCACCGCGTCGAGGAAACCCTCCACGCGCGTGCGCTGCTTGGTCGTCTTCTCCGCGGCGGAGCTGGACTTCTCGGTGGCCGACTCCGCCCGGCGGTAGAGGTCGTCGACCTTCTTCTCGACCTCCTCCAGGCTCGGCCGCTCGTCGGCCCCCGCCGCGGCCGAGGCGTTCGCCGACTGGGAGAGCAGCGCCACGGACGTGAGGGCCGCGGTGGCGAGGGCGGGGGGACGTATGCCCGCCACCCGCGAACCCGCGGAGCGTGGCCTGCCGTGCTGCGACGCCAAGGGAGGCGACTCCTTCCAAAAGCTCCGCCTGCCGGTCGGCGCTGGGGTCCCGAAGGCGTTCCGGGCACTGGGGGAGATGTTCGGGCGGGCGGAGGACGCCCTGCGGTCGTCGCCCGACGGATTCGGGCCTGTTCCCCAGGTCTCGGTGGGCCCCCGGGTCCACGCGGCGCGAGCGGACGCCCCGGACTCGGCGGAGGCCGCTCGGTCCGGCGGGTCGCCGGCGGGGTCGTACGGCCTGTCCGCACGGTAGCCAACGCGTGTGGCCCGTGTGAAGGTTGATGGGCGATATGCCCGATACATTTTCGTGACCCGAGGGCGTGCTTCCGCCGCCCGCCCGGATCGGTCGCGGTTCGTGACCGCGGGGGCCCGGAGGGTGAGTGCGGGGCGAGTTTCCGGGACGGCGGCCGGTTGTCGGTGGCGCCCCCTAAACTCGGAGAGCGATGAGCAGCCTCTTTGACGACAGCTTCCTGGCGGACCTCAAGGGCCCCCGTGCCCACGAGGAGGAGCCCCCGCCGCCCGAGGACGAGCACGGACCGGAGCCGGTCCCGGACGATCTGTTCGGCGGGAAGTTCGACGTGCCCCCGGACCGGGACCCGTACTACCGCGACGGCGCCCCCCGCCCGGCTCTCGACGCGGCGGCGCTCCTGGAAGGGCTGAACGACAACCAGCGCGCGGCGGTCGTGCACGCCGGCGCCCCGCTGCTCATCGTGGCCGGCGCCGGCTCGGGCAAGACGCGTGTGCTCACCCATCGCATCGCCCACCTCCTCGCCGAGCGCCACGTGCACCCGGGGCAGATCCTCGCGATCACCTTCACCAACAAGGCCGCGGGCGAGATGAAGGAGCGCGTCGAGCAGCTCGTCGGCCCGCGCGCGAACGCGATGTGGGTCATGACGTTCCACAGCGCGTGCGTGCGCATCCTGCGCCGGGAGAGCAAGAAGCTCGGCTTCACGTCGTCGTTCTCGATCTACGACGCCGCCGACTCCAAGCGCCTGATGGCCCTGGTCTGCCGTGACCTGGACCTCGACCCCAAGCGCTACCCGCCCAAGTCGTTCAGCGCCAAGATCAGCAATCTGAAGAACGAGCTGATCGACGAGGAGGACTTCGCCGCGCAGGCCGCCGACGGTTTTGAGAAGACCCTCGCCCAGGCCTACGCGATGTACCAGTCGCGGCTGCGCGAGGCCAACGCCCTCGACTTCGACGACCTGATCATGACGACGGTCAACCTGCTGCGCGCCTTCCCCGACGTCGCCGAGCACTACCGGCGCCGGTTCCGGCACGTCATGGTCGACGAGTACCAGGACACCAACCACGCTCAGTACGCCCTGGTCAGGGAGCTGGTCGGTACCTCGGAACATCCGGTCGACGTCCCGCCGGGCGAGTACGACGTGCCTCCGGCCGAGCTGTGCGTGGTCGGTGACGCCGACCAGTCGATCTACGCCTTCCGGGGCGCGACCATCCGCAACATCCTCCAGTTCGAGGAGGACTACCCGAGCGCGACGACGATCCTGCTCGAGCAGAACTACCGCTCGACGCAGACGATCCTGTCCGCCGCCAACGCGGTCATCGAGCGCAACGAGTCGCGCCGGCCGAAGAACCTGTGGACCAACGCGGGCGCGGGCGCGCGCATCACCGGCTACGTCGCCGACACCGAGCACGACGAGGCGCAGTTCGTCGCCGACGAGATAGACCGCCTGACGGACGCGGGCGACGCGAAGGCCGGCGATGTCGCGGTCTTCTACCGCACCAACGCGCAGTCCCGTGTCTTCGAGGAGATCTTCATCCGGGTCGGCCTGCCCTACAAGGTCGTCGGCGGGGTCCGCTTCTACGAGCGCAAGGAGGTCCGGGACGTCCTGGCCTATCTGCGCGTGCTGGCCAACCCGGAGGACTCGGTGCCGCTGCGCCGGATTCTCAACGTGCCGAAGCGGGGCATCGGCGACCGTGCCGAGGCGATGATCGACGCGCTCTCCCAGCGCGAGAAGATCAGCTTTCCGCAGGCCCTGAAGCGCGTCGACGAGGCCTACGGCATGGCCTCGCGGTCGACGAACGCCGTGAAGCGGTTCAACGTGCTCATGGAGGAGCTGCGCACGATCGTCGAGTCGGGCGCCGGTCCGGCGACCGTCCTGGAGGCGGTGCTGGAACGCACCGGCTACCTCGCCGAGTTGCAGGCCTCCACCGACCCGCAGGACGAGACCCGGATCGAGAACCTCCAGGAACTCGCCGCCGTGGCCCTGGAGTTCGAGCAGGAGACCGGTGAGGGCGAGGGCGAGGGCGCCGCACCGGCCGGGCTCTCCGACTTCCTGGAGCGGGTCGCGCTGGTCGCCGACTCCGACCAGATCCCCGACGAGGACGAGGCCGGCTCGGGCGTCATCACCCTGATGACCCTGCACACCGCCAAGGGCCTCGAGTTCCCGGTCGTCTTCCTGACGGGCATGGAGGACGGCGTCTTCCCGCACATGCGCGCCCTCGGCCAGACCAAGGAGCTGGAGGAGGAGCGCCGGCTCGCGTACGTCGGCATCACCCGCGCGCGTGAGCGGCTGTACCTCACCCGGTCGTCGCTGCGCAGCGCCTGGGGGCAGCCGTCGTACAACCCGCCCTCCCGGTTCCTGGAGGAGATCCCGCCGACGCATGTGGACTGGAAGCGGACGGGGGCGACCTCACCCGTGTCGTCCGGCCCGGTGTCCGGGGTGGCGGCGTCACTGTCCTCGTCGCGCTCGCGTTCCTCGGCTGCGGGCGCGTCCGGATTCGCGACGCGCCGCACGGCGGGGGAGAAGCCCGTGGTCGCGCTGGCCGTCGGCGACCGGGTCACGCACGACCAGTTCGGGCTCGGCACGGTCGTCGGAGTGAAGGGCACCGGCTCCAACGCGGAGGCCACCGTCGACTTCGGCGACACCAAGCCCAAGCGGCTGCTGCTGCGGTACGCGCCGGTGGAGAAGCTCTAGGCGTCGTGCGTCGTGCGTCGTGCGTCGGGCGGCCACCGCCGCCCGGCACACGGGTGAGCCCCCGCTTCGACGGCGGGGGCTCAGCGGTCGTCGGCGCGGACGCGGTCAGCCACGGGGCCGGTTTTCGCGTCCGGAGGCGGGACCGGGACGGGCGCGGAGCGCGCTTACGTCGGGTTGAGTCCGTGGCTGCGCAGCCACGGCAGCGGGTCGATCGCCGAACCGCCGGCCGGCCGGACCTCGAAGTGCAGGTGCGGGCCGGTGGAGTTGCCGGAGTTGCCCGAGTAGGCGATCGGGTCGCCGGCCTTCACCGTCGTGCCGGAGGGGACGCGGTAGGTGGAGAGGTGGCAGTACCAGGTCTCCGTGCCGTCCTTCGCCGTCAGGATCAGCATGTTGCCGTAGGCGCTGTTCCACTGGGTGCGCACGGTGCCGTCGGTCGCGGCCATCACCGTCGTGCCGTACGAGACCGGGAAGTCGATGCCCGTGTGCTGCGACATCCAGTTGATGCCGGCCTGACCGAAGTAGGCGCTGAGGCCGTGCTGCGCGACCGGGAGGGCGTACTTGGGGCGCAGCCGCTCCTTGCGGGCCGCCTCCGCCGCCGCCTTCTTCTTCTCGGCCTCCTGCTGTGCCTTGAGGTCGATGCGTTCCTGCGTGCGGCTGACCCGGTCGCCGAAGTCGTCGGCGCCGGCGCTGAGCGTCGCGAGCTGGTTGTCCAGCTTGGTGTTGGCGGCGGCGGGCTTCACCGGCTGGGCGTCCGAGGCGGAGGCCGTGGTCTCCTTGCCGTCGCCGCCGGTCAGCGTGCCGACCGAGGCGGCGGCGATGCCGGCGACCCCCATCACGCAGACCGAGGGCACCGCCACCGTCAGCAGCGCGGAGCGCTTGGCGGGCATCCGGCGCCGGGAACGGTTCGCGTTGCGTGCGGCGGCCCGGCCGAGCGGCGCGGGAGCGGGCTCCTCCTCGTCGTCGAGGAGGACGAGCGGGGCGTCGTCCGCCGACGCGCCCTCGGGGCCGCTCGCTTCGGGGCCGTCGGCGTCGAACGCGACCTGCTCGAAAGTGGCGGTGGCCAGCTGGTCGAACGGGACCTCGGCCTGCTGCTCGAAGTCGCCCGCGGTCTGCGCGCGGACGTCGGACGGCTCGCCGCCGGAGTTCCACTGCGTGGCGTCGTACGCGCCGGTGTCGAAGCTCTGCGTGCCCCATTCCCACTGCTGGGTCGCGTCGGCGGGGCCGCCGGGCTGGTCCGGCTGGAGCCAGGCGCTCGCGTCCCAGTGGCCGGTGTCGTGCGCCGTCGCCTGCTGCGGGACCGCGGACAGATGCTGGTGCGCTCCCGTCTGCCAGGCGGTCGCGTCATACGCGCCGGAGTCGTGGACGGCGTGATGCTGGGCGGCGTACCCGTCGTAGTGCAGGTTCTGGTGGGCGCCCGTGTCCATCGTCGGATGGCTGTCCGTGTCCGCGGACCCGTGGACGCCGGTGTGCCACTGCGTGCCGTCGTACGTGCCGGTCGCGGGGCCGGCGCCGTCGCCCGCGAACCCGCCGAACTGGGGATCGGCAGTCGTGAAGTGGCCGGTGGCGTGCGTGCCGGCGTCGTAGCCGCCGGTCTCGTAGCCGTCATAGGCGGTGAAGTCGTCGTACGAGGCTTCCTGGGTGGCGTACGACGCGTAGTGCGCCGAAGCGGCGTCGGAAGCCGGGGCCGGGGAGGTCATGATTCCCGACGGGTGACGGTCATTCACCAACTTCTCTTTCGCCGACGACAGGGGCTGCCAGAGCAGTGCGGCGACTGTACCCGGCAGTACGCGGGCACGACAATGTTCTGCAGGTTTCGTGCCCGAAGGAAAGGGGCATTCGGCTCTGTTTCGGGGGACGACGGGCGCGGGCTTGGCCCTACGTTCGAATGGCGTTCGACGGCGAACGGGTGGCGGCGGGGTGCCCGGGCGTCACGCGACCGCCGGGCGCCATGGTGCATCCCGCCTGGCGGCACGGGACATGGCTGCCGGGCGGCGGTGTGCTCTCGTCGCCGGGCTGCCGCCCGGCTGTGGCCCGGGCGCTGTCAGGCCACCGTGACGCCGGTACGCCGGGTGCCGGAGCCGGCGGGCTCCTGCGGGGCGGGCGTGTCGAGGGCCTGCCGTATGCCGGTCGCGACGGCGGGGTGCACGGGCAGGGCGAGATGACCGATCCCGGTCACCCGGACGTTCTGCGCGGACAGGTCGGGATGGTCCACACAGGCGGACTCCAGCGGGTCCATGAGGTGGTCCAGGTCGCTCCAGAAGCTGACGAACCGGGTCCGGCACCCCGGCGCGGGCCGGGAGAGCTCCTCGATCACCGCCGAGCCCGGGCGCATCTGCCGCACTATCGGGTGCGCGTTCGCCAGCGGTGCGACCCGGGTGCCGGAGTGCGGGGTGCCCAGCGTGACCAGCATGCGGACGCGGACGTCACCGCCCAGCCGTTGCACGTAGTAGCGCGCGATCAGGCCGCCCAGGCTGTGCCCGACGACGTCGACCTGCACGCTGCCGGTGCGCTCGCAGATCTCCTCTATGTGGCGGCCGAGCAGCTCGGCCGCCGTCCGTATGTCACAGGTCAGCGGCGAGTAGTTGAGCGACTCCACGCGATGCCTGCCGTGCTGCGCGAGGCTGCGGCGCAGCAGGACGAACACGGAGCGGTTGTCGATGAACCCGTGCAGCAGCACCACCGGCGGGGGCGCCTGCGTGGGCAGCCGGGCCGGATCCCCGGCGGCGGATCCTGCGGGCAGCGCGGGACGCACCGGGCCGCGGCGCTCCTGCGCGATGCCCGACGGGTAGAGGAGCAGATGCCCCGCGAGGATGGCGAGGTCCAGGGCGGTCGCCTTGAGCAGGGTCAGGGACAGGCCGGCCAGTCGCCCCGGCAGACTCGTGAGGTCCGGCAGTCCCGGGATGCCCGGCAGGGCCGGCATGTCGGGGAGCAGACGCTGGCACAACGGTAGAAAGGGCTGCAGTGCCCGGGTGACCTTCATGGCCGACCTCCTGTCGGCACGCTGAGGACTTCTCTGTCCCCCGTGTGCCCTCGTGGAAGTCGCTGTCGAGGAGGTCGATCGGGCACGGCGGGGTGTGGAGCGGATGCGGCCCGTGGCTCGGGGTGCGTACGCCCTTGTGCGACGTTGCACCGTCGACGTGACGAGGATCCCTGCCGGTGTGGCGACAGGCTCCCCGCTGTCGTGCCTTACCTGCTCTACATGACCATCGTGCCTGTCGATGCGCCGCACCGCCACGCAGCGCGGGCTGCGACGCGACGAACGGCGACCTCGAAGCGGCTCCCTCTGCGCCTCGAACCCCCTGGGACAGGGTGCGAACGGTGCGCGGTGAACGTGTCCCTCCGTGTGATTTCCCCCTCGGTCAGCACCGCGAAACTGCCGGTTGCGGGATGCTGGCGATAACGTTCGTTCACTTCCCCCGGGCGGTGTGGCACGGGGTGTCCGTGGCCTCGAGGATGGACACAGTCGCTCGAGGACGGACGGAGTCGCTTCATGGAGGCAGTGATGGGTGTGGCAGCCGGTCCGATCCGCGTGGTGGTCGCCAAGCCGGGGCTCGACGGCCACGATCGCGGGGCCAAGGTGATCGCGCGGGCGCTGCGCGACGCCGGCATGGAGGTCATCTACACGGGGCTCCACCAGACGCCCGAGCAGATCGTCGACACCGCGATCCAGGAGGACGCCGACGCGATCGGTCTGTCCATCCTCTCGGGGGCGCACAACACGCTCTTCGCCGCGGTGATCGAGCTGCTGAAGGAGCGGGACGCGGCGGACATCCTGGTCTTCGGCGGCGGGATCATCCCCGAGGCGGACATCGCGCCGTTGAAGGAGAAGGGCGTCGCCGGGATCTTCACCCCCGGGGCGACCACCGCGTCCATCGTGGAGTGGGTCCGCGCCAACGTCAGGCAGTCCGCGCAGGCGTGAGCCCCTCCCGGGCGAGCTCTCGTGGGAGTGAGCCCTGGCGGGGACGGGTCCTGGCCGGGATGAGCCTGCGCAGGCACAGGCCCGCGCGAACATGACCGGCGCGGACATGACCGGCGGTGGCTGGGTCTGTGGCGTTGCGGCCGGTGGCCGGTCGGGAACAGGTCAGGCATCCCTGCCCCCGGGAGCCGGCGGTCCGAGTTCCTCAGCCATCAGCGCCCGCAGCCGGAGTGTCCTGCCCAGCCGCTGGAACGCCTCCGCCCAGTAGCCGCCCGCGCCCGGCGACGCGTCCTCCGGTTCGTCCGGCACCGCCAGGAGGGCGTCGAGCCGGGACGCTTCCGCGGGGTCGAGGCAGCGTTCGGCGAGCCCCATGACGCCGCTGAAACTCCACGGGTAACTGCCCGCGTCCCGCGCGATGTTGAGCGCGTCGACCACGGCGCGGCCGAGCGGCTCGGCCCACGGCACGGAGCAGACGCCGAGCAGCTGGAACGCCTCGGACAGACCGTGCGCCGAGATGAACCCCGCCACCCAGGCCGCCCGCTCGGACGGCGGCAGCGTGCCCAGCAGCTTCGCCCGCTCCGCGAGGGACACGGCGCCCGGCCCGCCCGCGCCGGGCGACGACGGCGCGCCGAGCAGCGCCCGTGACCAGTCGGCGTCCCGCTGGCGGACGGCGGCCCGGCACCAGGCCGCGTGCAGGTCGCTCATCCAGTCGTCGGCCACCGGAAGCGCCACGATCTGCTGCGGTGTGCGGCCGCCCAGCCGGGCCGGCCAGGCGGTGAGCGGGGCCGCCTCCAGCAACTGGCCGAGCCACCAGGACCGTTCGCCCCGACCGGGCGGGGCGTGCGGCGACACGCCGTCGCGCTCCATGGCCGCGTCGCACTCGTGCGGCGCCTCCACGAGGAGGGTCGGCGTGTCCCGGGTGTGGTCGACGGCCACGCACGTGCCGGCCCGGACCGCCATCCGCGCGGCGAGCGCCGACCCTGGCAGCGCCGACAGCAGCTCCGCGGCCGTGGCCCGCACATTGCGGCTGCGGTCCGCCAGCGCCTGTTCCAGGAACGGCTCGTCGCGTGGGGCGAGCCCGGTGCGCAGCGAGTCGAGGAACATCAGCCGGTCCTCGGCGCGCTCCGTCGACCAGGTGGCCGCGAGCAGTTCCCGGGCCGCGTCGGGGTCGCGGGAGCGCAGGGACGCGAGCAGGGCGACCCGCTCGGCGAACAGGCCCTCCTGCCAGAGGCGCCCTGCGGGCTCGGCCCCCGGCACCGCGTCCGGACCCTTGCCCCGCCCCGGCGCCGCACGCAGGGCGAACCGCCAGTCCGGGTTCAGCCGGGCCAGCCACAGGGCGCGCGGACCCGCGAACTCGAGCGCCGCGGGCCGCAGGTCGGTACGCGCGCGTGCCGCGTCGAGCAGCGCGGGGAGGGATTCGGGCGGTGCGGCGAATCCGCGCGCGTTGACCGCCGTCAGCCACTGGGGCAGCAGCTCCATGAGATCCGGCGACGCACCTCTGCGGCCGCCCGCGCCGGGGCCGGGCCGGCCCGCCAGGAGCAGGGCGAGTCTGCGGGCCGCCGCGCCGGGCAGCGGCGGGCGGTGGTCCTCGGCGGCCGGTTCCGGGCGGGGCGCCGCACGGCCGGGGCGCAGGCCGGCGCGCCGGCGTACGGTCTGCGTGGCCGCCGCGTCCAGCAGGGCCGTCGGCGCGTCCCGGCCCGGGGCCGCTCCCGGGGGCGTACGGCGGTCCGTGCCGAGGAGCGCGGCGCTGATCAGCTCGTCCCAGGCGGAGGCCGGGGGCGGGGATACGGGCGTGCTCATGGGGCTCCCTTCTGCCGAGGCTGCCGACGAGGTGTTCAGCACAGCCGCACCGCCTCTCCCGGGCCGGCCGGCCAGGCCGTCAGCGGGGTGAATCCACGGTGGCCGCACTCTCCGAAGACCCGGACGGGGGCGCCGCCGGAGAGGGCCGCCAGACGCCACAGACCGGGCCGGGCGAGCGCGGTGGGGGTGAGCGGCAGAGCCGTGCCGCCCTGCGCGTCCGCCAGTTGCCACGCGTCGCCGTCCGGCGTCGGGACGACGTCGGTCAGGGTCACCGGGACCGACTCCTGCCAGGGGTCGCGGCGCAGGGCCTCGCCGTAGCGTGCGGCCGCCTCGCGGGTGGACACGCCCGGCGGTCTGGCGCCGGTGGGGGCGGCCGGTGCGAACTGCTCTCCCAGAGCCGCCCGTTGCTGTCCCGCGCCGGGATACGCGGACAGTTCGGCGTCCAGCGCGAAGCCCACGGGCAGGGCGAGCTCGGGGGCCCGGCCGGCGGCTCCGTAGGACAGGACGAGCGCCGTACGGCCCGTGGTGGTCCCGTACAGCCAGATCCGGCGGGTCGTCAGTTTCGGGTCGGGCGTGTCGTACTGGGCGAGCACCAGCCACTGGTCACGGACCGGTGGGCCGTCCGCGGAGGCGGGCAGGCCGACGCGGCTGCGTACCGTCGCCGCGAGGTCCGCCGGCAGCCGCTCGCGGTGCAGCCAGCCGCGGTCGAGGAGGTGCAGCAGCGCGCACTCCTCCAGCAGCCGCACGGGCCAGCCCGGACCGGACGCGGGAATGGCGCCCAACTCCCGCACCCGGGCGGCCAGCCCGGGAGCCTGCGCGTCGACCATGCGGGCCGCCGTCTCCTCCCACTGCCCGTATCCGGCCTGTTCGGCGCCGGCCAGGCCGGAGCGCAGGAGATCGGCGAGCCGCTCCTCGAGCTCCGTGACCCCGCCGGTGACGCGCTCGGCGCGCCGCTCCGCCCGCCGCCGTGCCCCTTCCGCGTCGGCGGGGCCCGACGCGGAACCCTCCGCCCCCGTCAGCCGTTTCTCCTGCGTGCGCCGGCGCGCCGCGACCCACTGCTCGGCCCACTCCGGCTCCCGCCCCGTCGGCACGCCCTCCTCTCCGCCCGACCAGAGCAGCAGCAGCCCGAGCGCGTGCTTGCACGGGAACTTGCGGCTGGGACAACTGCACATGTATGCCGGACCCGAGCCGTCGACCGCGTGCGCGACGTCGACGGCCGTGCGGTACGGGCTGCCCGCGCCGCCCCGGCACAGGCCCCACACCATCCCCTTCCGCGAGCTGCCCGTCCCCGACCACGGGCCGGGCGCGGCGAGTTTGCTTCCCGCTTTGCGTGACGCGGAGTCAGGCGCCAGTGCCAGCACCTGGTCCGCGGTCCAGCGCACCCCCTGCTCAGTCATGCCACCGACGGTAGATCCCCCCACTGACAATCGGCCCGCCGAGCCCCGGACGCATCCGTCCGAGACGGCGTTTGTGCAGGTCGGATCGCATTGTCAGTGCCGTGGTGCACGGTGGACACCAGATCCGAACCGGCCGAGATGGAGGGGGCCTCAGCCATGTCTGTGTCCGTAGATCCGACGTCCGTCGAACCGAGTGCGAACAGGCCGGCCGATGCGTTGCGCCCGCATGCCGAGGAGGCCTTCGCGGAAGAGCTCGCGGCGCTGGCCGCGCAGGACGACCGGCCGCGTCCGGCCCGCTGGAACCTGTCGCCGTGGGCCGTGGTCACGTATCTCCTCGGCGGCGTCCTGCCCGACGGCACGGTGATCCTGCCCAAGTACGTGGGGCCGCGCCGCCTCGTCGAAGTAGCCGTCACCACCCTCGCCACCGACCGCGCCCTGCTGCTGCTCGGCGTCCCGGGAACCGCGAAGACATGGGTCTCCGAGCACCTCGCCGCCGCGGTCAGCGGCGACTCGACGCTGCTGGTGCAGGGCACGGCGGGCACCCCGGAGGAGGCGATGCGCTACGGCTGGAACTACGCGCAGCTGCTCGCGCACGGGCCGAGCCGGGACGCGCTGGTGCCCAGCCCCGTCATGCGGGCCATGGCGGAGGGGGCGACGGTGCGGGTGGAGGAGCTGACCCGTATCCCGGCCGACGTGCAGGACACGCTGATCACCGTCCTCTCCGAGAAGACGCTGCCGATACCGGAGTTGGGACAGGAGGTGCAGGCCGTCCGGGGCTTCAACCTCATCGCCACGGCCAACGACCGCGACCGCGGCGTCAACGAACTGTCCAGCGCGCTGCGCCGGCGCTTCAACACGGTGGTGCTGCCGCTGCCCGAGAGCGTCGAGGCCGAGGTGGACATCGTCGCGCGGCGCGTCGACCAGATCGGCCGCTCGCTGGACCTGCCGGCCGTTCCGGAGGGCATCGAAGAGATCCGCCGGGTGGTGACGGTCTTCCGCGAACTGCGCGACGGCGTCACCTCCGACGGCCGGACGAAGGTGAAGTCGCCGAGCGGCACGCTGTCCACCGCGGAGGCCATCTCCGTCGTGACGAGTGGTCTGGCACTGGCCGCGCACTTCGGTGACGGCGTGCTACGGCCGGGGGACGTGGCCGCGGGCATCCTCGGCGCGGTCGTCCGTGATCCGGCGGCCGACCGGGTCGTCTGGCAGGAGTACCTGGAGGCGGTCGTGCGTGAACGCGTCGGCTGGACCGACTTCTACCGCGCCTGCCGGGAGGTGAGCGCGTGAACGGGGACCACGGCGACCACGGGAACGGGGTCCGCGCCACGAGGAGGAGGAGCGAGGGGAGCGGCCTGGGCAACCGGAGCCGCGAAAACCACGTCAACGAGGTGACCTGGTCGCTCGCGCACGCAACGGGGAGGGAGAGGGTGACGGTGAACGACGACACGAAGTGGCCCCGCAGGTGAAGGGTGACCACAGCACGGCCGACGTCGACGGAGTCGGCGGCCGGAACGCGGGACGGCCGTTGCTGCTCGGGGTGCGTCACCACGGGCCGGGCTCGGCGCGGGCGGTACGGGCGGCTCTGGAGGCCGCCCGGCCCCTGGCCGTCCTGATCGAGGGACCGCCCGAGGCCGACGCGCTGATCCCGCTCGCCGCCGACCAGGACATGCGGCCGCCGGTCGCCCTGCTCGCACACGCCGTCGACGAACCCGGCCGATCGTCCTTCTGGCCGATGGCCGAGTTCTCGCCGGAGTGGGTCGCGCTCCGCTGGGCGCTGGACCACGCGGTCCCCGTCCGCTTCATGGACCTCCCGGCCGCGCACTCGCTGGCCTGGGAGAGCACACCGCAGACGAAGGAAGCGGAAAGGGACGGGCAGCGGGACGGGGAGGAGAGCGACGGGACGACGGGGGACGACAGGGGAACGGGGGCAGAGGGGAGCCACGCCCGGCTGCGCGGTGATCCGCTCGCCGTGCTGGCCGAGGCCGCGGGGTACGACGACGCCGAACGCTGGTGGGAGGACGTCGTCGAGCACCGGACCGCGGGGGCGCGGGACCCGTTCGCGCCGTTCGCCGCGATCGAGGAGGCCATGGGGGCGCTGCGCGAGACCGACGACACCGGGCCGGGCGCGAGCGGAACCGACAGGGATCTCGTGCGCGAGGCCTGCATGCGCGGCCACCTGCGGTCCGCGCAGCGGGAGTTCGGACCGGACGGGGTGGCTGTGGTCTGCGGGGCGTGGCATGTGCCCGCGCTGCGCCGCAAGGTCGCCGTCGCCGCCGACCGGGCGGTGCTCAGGGGACTGCCCAAGGTCCGGGCCGATCTGACCTGGGTGCCGTGGACGCACCGCCGGCTCGCGCGGGCCGGCGGGTACGGCGCGGGCATCGACGCGCCGGGCTGGTACGCCCACCTGTTCGGCGCGCCCGACCGGCCCGTCGAACGCTGGTTCACGAAGGCGGCGGCCCTGCTGCGCGAGGAGGACCACTTCGTGTCCCCGGCGCACGTCATCGAGGCGGTCCGGCTGGCCGAGGCGCTCGCCGCGCTGCGCGGCCGGCCGCTGCCGGGACTGAGCGAGACCACCGACGCCGCGCGGGCGGTGCTGTGCGAGGGCTCGGACGTCCCGCTGGCGCTGGTGCGCGACCGGCTGGTGATCGGGGACGTGCTCGGCGAGGTGCCGGCCGGGGCGCCCGCGGTGCCGCTGCAGCGCGACCTGGATCGGCAGCAGCGCCGGCTGCGGCTCAGACCGGAGGCGGCGGAGCGGGAGTTGGCGCTCGACCTGCGCAGGGAGAACGACGCCGAGCGCAGCAGACTGCTGCACCGGCTGCGCCTGCTGCACGTCGAATGGGGCGAGCCGGCCGCCTCACGCGGCAGCACGGGGACGTTCCGGGAGACCTGGCGGCTGAGGTGGGAGCCGGAGCTGTCCGTGCGGGTCGCCGAGGCCGGTGTGTGGGGGACGACCGTGACGGCCGCCGCCACCGCGAAGACGGCGGCGGACGCCGTCGCCGCGCGCGGCCTCGCCGAGGTGACGACGCTGGCCGAGCGCTGCCTCCTGGCCGGTCTGCCGGACGCGCTGCCGACCGTCATGCGGGTCCTCGCCGACCGGGCGGCCCTCGACACGGACGTCGGGCATCTCGCGGAGGCGCTGCCCGCCCTGGTCCGCGCCCTGCGCTACGGGGACGTGCGCGGCACCGACACCGGCGCGCTCACGGACGTCGCGGCGGGCCTCGCCGAGCGGATCTTCGTGGGGCTGCCGCCGGCCTGCGTCTCGCTGGACCCGGACGCGGCGGACTCGATGCGGCGTCATGTCGACGCGGTGCACGGCGCGGTGGCGATGCTCGACGACGTCCGCGCGGCGGGCGAGGAGGAGGCCTCCGGCACCGGTCGGCGCGTCCGCTGGCGCGCGGTGCTGCGGGCGCTGGCCGGGCGGGACAGTGTGCCCGGCGTCATCCGGGGGCGTGCCGCACGGCTGCTGCTGGACGAAGGCGAGCTGGATCCGCCGGCGGCGGAGCGGCTCATGGGGCTCGCCCTCTCGCCGGGGACGCCGCCGGGCGACGCGGCGGCCTGGATCGAGGGCTTCGTCGGCGGCGGAGCCGGGGGCGGGCTGCTCCTCGTACACGACGAACGGCTGCTCGCCCTGGTCGACGGGTGGCTGACGACGGTGACGGCGGAGGCGTTCACGGACGTACTGCCGCTGCTGCGGCGCACGTTCTCGGCGTACGAGCCGGGGGTGCGCAGAACGCTCGGCGAGCTGGTGCGGCGCGGTCCGGGGGAGCGGGCGTGCGGGCCGGGCGCCGAGGCGGCGGCACCCGGATTCGCGGCGGCCCTGGACGCGCCGCGCGCGGACGCCGTCCTGCCGGTGGTGCGCCTGCTGCTGGGGCTGGACCCGGGCGGGACGGAGGAGACGGGCGGCGGGACGGAGGAGACGACGGAGAAGACGGAGGAGAGGAAGGGCGCGGGCGAAGCCGGCGTGGTGGCGGGCACGGCACGGGGGCCGGGGGACGCCGAGTACTCGGGGGTGGGCGCATGACGACGACAGGTCCGAGGACGGCCGGCGCGGAGGCGAGGGGGACGGAGGCGAACGCCGTGGCGGAGAGCGACACGGACAGGGTGACGGGGGCGGACGCCGGGCAGGAGCGGCTGAGGCGCTGGCGGCTCGTGCTCGGGGGAGACGCGGCCGACGGCACGGGCCACGGTCTGTCCGGCCGGGACGCGGCCATGGACGGGGCGCTCGCCGCGCTCTACGGGGCGCCGGAGGGACCACCGCGCACGGGGCGGGAGCGTTCGGGGGGACTGGGCGCCTCGGCGCCGTCAGTGGCGCGCTGGCTCGGGGACATCAGGACGTACTTCCCGTCCTCCGTGGTGCAGGTCATGCAACGCGACGCCATCGACCGGCTCGGGCTGTCCGCCCTCCTTCTGGAGCCGGAGATGCTGGAGGCGGTCGAGGCCGACGTGCATCTCGTGGGCACCCTGCTCTCCCTCCACCGGGCGATGCCGGAGACGACGAAGGAGACGGCGCGGGCCGTCGTCCGCAAGGTCGTCGAGGACCTCGAGAAGCGGTTCGCCGCCCGCACCCGGGTCGCCCTCAGCGGCGCGCTCGACCGGAGTACGAGGCTGCACCGCCCGCGCCACCGGGACATCGACTGGAACCGCACGATCGCCGCCAACCTCAAGCACTACCAGCCCGAGTACGGGACGGTCGTACCGGAGCGCCTCGTCGGGTACGGGAGGGCCTCGCAGTCCCTGCGCAAGGAGGTGATCCTCTGCATCGACCAGTCGGGTTCGATGGCGTCGTCGGTGGTGTACGCGTCGGTGTTCGGGGCGGTGCTGGCGTCGATGCGGTCGCTCAGCACCCGGCTCGTCGTCTTCGACACGGCGGTCGCCGACCTCACCGACCGGCTCGACGATCCCGTGGACGTCATGTTCGGCACCCGGCTCGGCGGCGGCACGGACATCAACCGGGCGCTGGCGTACTGCCAGTCGCAGATCACCCGGCCCGCCGAGACCGTGGTGGTGCTCGTCAGTGACCTGTACGAGGGAGGCATACGCCACGAGATGCTCAAACGGGTCGCGGCGATGAAGGCGTCGGGCGTGCAGTTCGTCGCGCTGCTCGCCCTGTCCGACGAGGGAGCGCCGGCCTACGACCGGGAGCACGCGGCCGCGCTCGCGGCACTGGGGGCGCCGGCGTTCGCCTGCACGCCCGACCTGTTCCCGGAGGTCATGGCGGCGGCCCTGGAGAAACGGGCGCTGCCCGTACCGGACGGGGGGTGAGCGGAGCGGCGGCAACGGCACGATTACCCATCGGTAACAGGGGCTTGCGCGACAGCGGGACCCGCGTGCAAGGATCGGGACACGTTGCCGCCGCCCACGGGAGGAACGTCCCCTCTTGGCCTCGTCCGCCGTTGCGTCCGCCGCCGCTCCGCGCGTTCCGCGTTCGGGGCCGGGGCGGCGCGCACTGCACCTCGCGCTGCTGGTGGGCGGATTGCTCGCGCTGGGGATCCTCGGCGGGGAGCAGGCGCAAGCGGTGGACGGCGCGCCGCCGATGCGGGCGACGTGGCGAGTCCTCGCGTCGCCGCCCGGCACGGCCGTCGCGCCGGGCCAGGCCGCACGCCCCCTTGTTCGCGAGATCCCCGCGTTCCGCCCCGTCCGGCCCCTGGCCGCTCTCCGGGCACCCGCGGAGGTCCGGGCGCCTGCGGCCGTCCCGGCGCCTGCGGCCCTCCCGGCACCCGCGGCCGTCCCGGCACCCGCGGCCGTGCCGGCACCCGCGCCCGCAGCGCTCCTGAAGCCCCCCGCGCATGCGGCGGCGGAGGGGCACCGACAGGTTTCCGCCGCCCGCGGCGATCACGTCCCCGTTCCTCGCCCTCCCGCCGCCCCAGGCGGCCGAACTTCCCTCTTCGGCCGGTCTTCCGCCTCCGGCCGGACATCCACCCCCGCCCGCACCCTCGCCGCCGCTCCTGCCCCCGTTCCCGTCCCGGGCCGCGCCCCCGTGGTCTCGTCGGTGCGGTACGGCCCGCCCGCGGGCGGGCCGGGCGGTCCGGGAGGTCCGGGCGGCCCCAGCGGCCTGGCGGGCGGCGCGACGGCGCTCGACGGCGGCGCGCCGCGAGACGCCGACGTGCACGCCGTCCTGCCGTCGCCGCGCCGTGTGCCGCTGTGTCCGGCGTCCGGACCCGCCCCGCGCAGCGACGCCGCAGGGACGCGGGACGGTCACCGGGACGTCCCGGTCTTCCCCGGCTGAGGCCTGGAGGCCGGGCGGCCCGCGGCCCGCCTCCGGAGGCCCCGCCCCTCCGGAGGGAGTCGCCCGCCCTCCGGAGGGAGTCGCCCGCCCTCCGGAGGGAGTCGCCCGCCCCCGGAGGGGGTCGCTCGCTGCGCGGGGACTCGCTCGCTGCGCAGCTCGCATCCCATGACTTCGTGAGGCGACGGACCACGGACGGCCGAAAGCCGTCGGCCGGTTCGTCCGGAGCCTCACGGATGGGGGCGGGTGGTTCCCATTGGGGTGGGGACCACCCGCCCTGAGCCCCTGAGGGGCTGTTCAGGGGCCTCACCGGGTCTACCCCAACCCGGTGAGGTCCTTCCTCCCCACCTCACAACCGGCACGGGGTGCCAGTGATCCCGGCATCATGTGACAGGTATCACCGCTCAGGTGTGACCCTCGATTTAGGGGCCTCCTGCAAGCAGCGATAACCTGCGAGACGGACATGCCGCGCGCTCGGACACCGTGTGCGCCTCCCTTGTGACTGACAGACGAAGCGGACGTCACGTTGCCCTCGCGGCACGCCCACGCAGACAACGAACCGCGAGATCACTGATAGGGACGGAAGCGCGTGGACCTGTTCGAGTACCAGGCGAGGGACCTCTTCGCCAAGCACGATGTACCGGTGCTGGCCGGTGAAGTCATCGACACGCCTGAGGCGGCCCGCGCAGCCACCGAGCGTCTCGGTGGCAAGTCCGTCGTCAAGGCCCAGGTGAAGGTCGGTGGCCGCGGCAAGGCCGGCGGCGTCAAGCTGGCGGCGACCCCGGACGAGGCCGTCGCCCGTGCGACGGACATCCTCGGCATGGACATCAAGGGCCACACGGTCCACAAGGTGATGATCGCCGAGACGGCCCCGGAGATCCTGGAGGAGTACTACGTCTCCTTCCTCCTGGACCGTGCGAACCGCACCTTCCTCTCCATCGCGTCCGTCGAGGGCGGCATGGAGATCGAGGAGGTGGCGGAGACCCGCCCCGAGGCCGTCGCCAAGACGCCGATCGACGCCAACGTCGGCGTGACCCCCGAGGTCGCCCGCCAGATCGTCGAGGCCGCGAACTTCCCGGCCGAGGTCGCCGACAAGGTCGAGAACGTCCTGGTCACCCTGTGGAAGACCTTCGTCGAGGAGGACGCCCTCCTCGTCGAGGTGAACCCGCTGGCCAAGGTCGCCTCCGGTGACGTCATCGCCCTCGACGGCAAGGTGTCGCTGGACGAGAACGCCGAGTTCCGCCAGCCGGACCACGAGGCGCTCCAGGACAAGGACTCGGCGAACCCGCTCGAGGCCGCGGCCAAGGAGAAGAACCTCAACTACGTCAAGCTCGACGGCGAGGTCGGCATCATCGGCAACGGCGCGGGTCTCGTCATGAGCACCCTGGACGTCGTCGCGTACGCCGGTGAGGCGCACGGCGGCGTCAAGCCCGCCAACTTCCTCGACATCGGCGGCGGCGCCTCCGCCGCCGTCATGGCGAACGGCCTGGAGATCATCCTGGGTGACCCGGACGTCAAGTCCGTGTTCGTCAACGTCTTCGGCGGCATCACCGCCTGCGACGAGGTCGCCAACGGCATCGTCCAGGCGCTGAAGCTCCTCGAGGACCGCGGCGAGGAAGTCACCAAGCCGCTCGTCGTCCGTCTGGACGGCAACAACGCCGAGCTGGGTCGTCAGATCCTCTCCGACGCCAACCACCCGCTGGTCCAGCGCGTGGACACCATGGACGGCGCGGCCGACAAGGCCGCCGAGCTCGCGGCTGCGAAGTAAGGGAAGAGGGACAGAACAGCCATGGCTATCTTCCTGAACAAGGACAGCAAGGTCATCGTCCAGGGCATGACCGGTGCCACGGGCATGAAGCACACCAAGCTCATGCTGGCGGACGGCACCAACATCGTCGGCGGCGTGAACCCCCGCAAGGCGGGCACCTCCGTCGACTTCGACGGCACCGAGATCCCGGTCTTCGGCACGGTCGCCGAGGCGATGGAGAAGACGGGCGCCAACGTGTCCGTCCTCTTCGTGCCGCCCGCCTTCGCGAAGGCCGCCGTCGTCGAGGCGATCGACGCCGAGATCCCGCTCGCGGTCGTCATCACCGAGGGCATCGCCGTCCACGACTCGGCCGCGTTCTACGCGTACGCCGTGTCCCAGGGCGACAAGACCCGGATCATCGGCCCGAACTGCCCCGGTCTCATCACGCCGGGCCAGTCGAACGCCGGCATCATCCCGGGCGACATCACGAAGCCGGGCCGCATCGGCCTGGTCTCGAAGTCCGGCACGCTGACGTACCAGATGATGTACGAGCTGCGCGACATCGGCTTCTCGTCCGCGGTCGGCATCGGTGGCGACCCGGTCATCGGCACCACGCACATCGACGCGCTCGCCGCGTTCGAGGCCGACCCCGACACCGAGCTGATCGTCATGATCGGTGAGATCGGCGGCGACGCCGAGGAGCGGGCCGCGGCCTTCATCAAGGACAACGTGAAGAAGCCGGTCGTCGGCTACGTCGCGGGCTTCACCGCGCCCGAGGGCAAGACCATGGGCCACGCCGGCGCCATCGTCTCCGGCTCCTCCGGCACGGCCGCCGCGAAGAAGGAGGCCCTCGAGGCCGCCGGCGTCAAGGTCGGCAAGACGCCGACCGAGACGGCCAAGCTCGCGCGCGAGATCCTCGCGGCCGGCTGAGTCGTCCGACCGTGTCACTCCGCTGACGCGTTCCGGCCGGGCCTTCACCCGGGACGCGGTGGCCGAACGCCGACGGGCCCGTTCCCTCAGGGGAGCGGGCCCGCCGTCTTTCCGCCGCCCTGCCGGTCACTCGGGGCGGGGGAGCAGCCTGTCCGGGCCGTTCTGCGTCTCGGACCTCAGCTTCGCGCGCAGCTTCAGCTGTGCGTCCGACAACGTGCCCCGTGCCGCCCGCGGCGGGACGCCCTGCACGGTCTCACCGGCGGGCACCGGGGGTTCGTAGCGGGTGGGGGCGGTGCGCGCGGTCAGCGCGGTCGCGCCGATGATCGCGATCGTGAACGCGATCGCCGCCCTGGTCCAGAAGCGAGCCCGCCGCTCACCGGCCGACCGCACGGCGGGCGGCCTGGGCGCGCGCAGCCGTTCGGCGGACGCGACCTCGGCCAGCCGCCGGTGCAGTACGGCCGGGCTCGCCAGCTCGGGCAGCCGCGAGGCGACCGCCTCGCGCGCGTGCAGCAGCCGGTACGCCGCCGCCGGGGTGCTCGCCTCGGTCTCGGCGGCCGTCTCCGGCAGATCGAGCCCGACGCCGTCGTAGAGCAGGAGCGTGCGGCGGTACGTTGCCGGGAGGGTGAGCAGGACGTCGAGCAGCGCGCGGTCGGGCGCCTCGGCCGGGGGCGGCTCCGGGTGCCGGTAGCGCGGGCGGAACCGGTGCCACGGGGAGAGCGCGTACTCGTGGGTCGCGGCGCGCACCCAGCCGGCCGGGTCGGGGTCCACGGCCACCTCCGGCCAGCACTGCCATGCCAGTCGGAACGCCTGTTCGACCGACTCGCGGGCGAGTTCGCGACGCCCGGACAGCAGATAGGCCTGGCGGACGAGGGCGGGGGCGCAGAACGCGTAGAGGCCGTCGAAGGCCTGAGCGGGCGTCAAGGGGGTGGCCGGCGAGGTTGGTCGGGAAGCGGGTTCCCCGTCCCGCGGGTCCACGTCCAGGGGCTCCGGGCCCGTCGTCGGGTGTGCCGTCGCCGGGCCCGCCGTCGCCCCGCCCGCCTTCGTAGGGCGTCGCTTCGTCAGGCGTACCGTCACCTGGCGTCGTGCCGCCGCCTCCTGGGTGTTCGTCACCTTTTCCGCCTTGTCCAGCGATGCCGGCAGTTTCGCGTACGCCTCCCGCGCGCGGCCTCGGGGCGCTGCTTCATGTGGTGCCCCTTCGCCCGTAAAAGTACATAAAACGTATATTGGGCGACACATCCGAAGTTCGCCCGTTACGACGGAAAAGCGCGTGTCGTTGGGAGCATGGCCGTCGTGATCCCGATGACCGCTCGCCGGCTTACGTTGTCGTCCCTGCTGCCCCGGATGCGCGACCGATCGCCCGGACTGGCCGCCGGCCTCGTGGGCGGTGTGCTCGCGGCCGGGCTGGGACTCGGGTCCTTCGCCGCGCTCGTGATGGTGCTGTGGATCAGCTCCCCCTACCCCGACAGCGGGCCCGGCGGCGCGCTGCACGTCGCCGCCGCGCTGTGGCTGCTGGCCCACGGCGCGGAACTGGTGCGCGTCGACACGCTGTCCGGGGCGCCGTTGCCGGTCGGCGTCACTCCGCTGCTGCTGCTCGCGCTGCCGGTGTGGCTGCTGCGGAGGGCGGCCCGCGACGCGGTGGACGCGGGTGACGCCGACGGCGGTGACGAGAGCGGTGAGCCGGTCGGCGCCCGCACGGTGTGGGCCGGCGTCGTGGTCGGGTATCTGGCCGTCGGCTCGGGCGCCGCCCTCTACGCCGCCGCGGACGGAGCGCTGCGGACCTCGTGGGCGTGGACGGCGGTGTGCGTCCCGACGGTGGCCGTGCTGGCCGCCGGGGCGGGCGTGTGGTCGGCCTGCGGTCACCCGCGCGGACCCGTGGACGGGGTGCTGCTGATGCTGCCGCGCGGGCTGCGGCGGCCGCTCCTCGGGACGGCGGAGCGCGCCCGTCTGGCGGCCGCGGCGCGCGCGGCGGCCGCGGGTGCGGTGGTGCTCGTCGGGGGCGGCGCGCTGCTGGTGGCGTCGTCGTCGGTGTGGCACGCCGGGGCGGCCCGCGAGGCGTTCCTGCAGTTGACGGAGGGTTGGTCCGGGCGGTTCGCGGTGCTGCTGCTGTGCGTGGCGCTGGTGCCGAACGCGGCGGTGTGGGGGGCCGCCTACGCCCTGGGGCCGGGGTATCTCCTCGGCGCGGGGCACGTGGTGGCGCCGCTGTCCTCCGACCCTGCGCCGCTGCTGCCGCCGTTTCCGCTGCTGGCGGCGGTTCCCGAGGCCGGCGCCGGTACGCCGTGGAACTGGGCGGCGGGCGTGGTGCCCCTGGTGGCGGGCATGACGGCAGGCGTATTCGCGGCCCGTGCGGCGACGGCCTGTTCGACGCCGGCCTCCACGGCGACGGGGTGGAATGAGGCGTCCGCCGGGACGGGTCCGGGCGGCGGGACGGCCGCGGCTGCCGGGGAGGCGGGCGAGGTCTGGTCGCGGGGGAGGACCGTCGGAGTCGTCGTTCTGGCGGGCCTGGGGTGCGGGGTGCTGATGGGAGCACTGGCGGGGCTGGCGGGCGGGCCGCTGGGCGCCTCCGTGCTGGCCCGGTTCGGGCCGGTGTGGTGGCAGGCCGGGGGTGCGGCGCTGCTGTGGGTGGCGGGGGTGGGGACGCCGGTGGCCGTGGCGGTACGCGCGTGGCGTTGCCGGGGGCGGGGGGCGACCGGGAGGGGCCGGGTGCTCGGGAGACAGCCGGCCGGGAAGGCGGGGACCGGGCGCGGGACGGCGGGAGCCGCGGGCGCCGCGGGGACCTCGGGGGCCGCGGGGACCTTGGGGGAGGAGTTGTACGACTTCCTCGTCCCGCGGGATGCCGCGCCCGGCGTGCCGACGCGGCTGTTCGAGGAAGTCGTCGACCCCTTCGCGCCGATCGAGCCGGCGTCCTACGCGCCGCCCCCGGACCTGTTCGCCCCCCTCGAGTCCGCGCCGTTCCCCGAGTCCGCGCCGTTCCCCGGGCCCGGCGACATCTCCACGCCGCCCTGGCGTCCCACGCCGCCCAGGCCGCTCACACCGCCCCGGCCCGCCGAGCCGCCCGCGCGCCCCGCGTGGCGTGAGCCGCTCGCCGACGCCGGGCCCGTGGAGCCCGTCGGGCCGGTGGAGCCCGGCGCGCGGGCGTGGCACGGGGACTCGGCCCGGGAGGCCCGGTGGGCGGCGTTGCGCGAGGCGGGCGAGGAGGGCGAGGAGGGCGACGGCGAGGAGGCGACGGGGCCGAGGCGGTGACCGTCCGTCGGACGGTCACCGCCTCGGCCCCGCGCCCGGCCGCTCACCTTCGGGAGGGGCGGGACCTCAGGAGTCGGACCCCAGGATTCCCCGCAGTTCCTTCGGCAGCAGGTCGCTGCAGGACTGCTTCGCCTCGTTGGTGAGGGCGTCGTTGGTGCAGGTGTAGTAGTCCTGGTACACGAGCTGCGCGGTGAAGCCGGCGGCGACCAGGGCCAGCGCCAGGGAGGCGGTGACCACGCCGCTCACCGCGGCGGTCTTCTGCGGGCGGCCGCCGCTCTCCGGGCTGTCGGGCGACGGGGTGCGGGGCCCCGCGCGCAGGGCGCTGATGCCCCAGTTCAGGGCGAGGGCACCGAGCAGCAGGGCCACGTACGGCCAGCCGAAGAGGACGAAGAAGAAGGCCCACATGCCGCTGAGCAGCGCGTAGCGTGCGCGGCGCTGGGCGGGGTCGGTGGGGTCCCAGCGCTTGCCGCCGTTCTCGGGGCCCGGGCCGCCGTTCCCGTTCCCGTTGTCGGGCCCGCGGCCCGGGCGGTCGCCGAAGCCGCCGGGGGAGCGGCCGGGCTGCTGGTCGCTCCACTGACGGCCCCACGGGGACTCCCCGCCCTCGGGGGCGCCGCCCGCCGGACGCCGGGGCTGCCACGGACGGTCGGGTGCGTCCTCCGGGGGCGGGGCGAACGGGTTGTCGTCCTCGGGGGGCGTGCCGTCGCCCGAGGGGGCGTCCGGAGGGGATGCTGGGCGCTCCCGCAGCAGCACGGCGCCGCGCTCCCCTCCCTGCGGTGACTGCGGGGGGAGCGTGAGGAGTCGCAGACTGCGGTCCGGCATCAAATGAGCGTCTTCCCCTAGAGATACGGCTGACTGGTGTGAGCTGTCGTAGGGGGAACGCACCGCACGACGACCGCGTTCCCGCTCCCCGCTCCTCGCAGACGCTACCTTCCGGCCGCGCCCCCGTCCCTCGGGGGCCGCCCGGTGTGCCGGTATCGTTGCTGACGGTCGGCTCCTTCGTAGGCTTCCCCGTATCCGGGGGCGCGATGCATTCGTACGAAAGCACAAGTCCGCGCAGGTGGCCACCCTCCGTTACGTGCTTCCCCGAGAAAGGGCCCCGCCGTGGCCGCCAAGCCCGTGGCCAAGCGCCTTGTCGTGCTGGTCTCCGGATCCGGTACGAACCTGCAGGCGCTCCTCGACGCCATCGCCGCCGCCGGTGTCGACGCGTACGGCGCCGAGGTGGTGGCCGTCGGGGCCGACCGCGGGGGCGTGGAGGGCCTCGCCCGCGCCGAGCGGGCCGGGATCCCCACCTTCGTCTGCCGTGTCAAGGACTTCGCGGGCCGGGAGGAGTGGGACGCGGCGCTCGCCGAGGCCGTGGCCGCCCACGAGCCCGACCTCGTGGTGTCCGCCGGGTTCATGAAGATCGTCGGCAAGGAGTTCCTGGCGCGGTTCGGGGGGCGGTTCGTGAACACCCATCCCGCACTGCTGCCCAGTTTCCCCGGGGCCCACGGCGTGCGGGACGCGCTCGCGTACGGCGCCCGGGTCACCGGCTGCACCGTCCACTTCGTCGACGACGGCGTCGACACCGGCCCGATCATCGCCCAGGGCGTGGTCGAGGTCCGGGACGAGGACGACGAGAGCGCTCTGCACGAGCGCATCAAGGAAGTCGAGCGAAGGCTGCTCGTCGAGGTCGTGGGGCGGCTCGCCCGCAACGGCTATCGCATTGAGGGACGAAAGGTAGTTATCCAGTGACCGCCGACAGCACTGTCACGGCAGAGAGCGGCAAGCGGGGCATCCGTCGCGCGCTCGTCAGTGTCTACGACAAGACCGGACTCGAGGAGCTCGCGCGCGGGCTGCACGAAAGCGGTGTCGAGCTCGTCTCCACCGGTTCCACCGCCTCCCGCATCGCCGCCGCCGGCGTGCCCGTCACCAAGGTCGAGGAGCTGACCGGCTTCCCCGAGTGCCTGGACGGCCGGGTGAAGACCCTGCACCCCAGGGTGCACGCCGGCATCCTCGCCGACCTGCGTCTCGAGGACCACCGGCGGCAGCTGGACGAGCTGGGCGTCGCGCCGTTCGACCTGGTCGTCGTGAACCTGTACCCGTTCCGCGAGACGGTCGCCTCGGGCGCCTCCGAGGACGAGTGCGTCGAGCAGATCGACATCGGCGGTCCGTCCATGGTGCGCGCGGCGGCCAAGAACCATCCGTCGGTGGCCGTCGTCACCAGCCCGGACCGGTACGCCGACGTCCTCGCGGCCGTGCAGGGCGGCGGCTTCGACCTCGCCGCCCGCAAGCGGCTGGCCGCGGAGGCCTTCCAGCACACCGCCGCCTACGACGTCGCGGTCGCCAGCTGGTTCGCGTCCTCCTACGCGCCGGTCGACGAGTCCAGGTTCCCCGACTTCCTCGGCGGCACCTGGGAGCGCAGGAGCACCCTGCGCTACGGCGAGAACCCGCACCAGCCGGCCGCGCTCTACGTCGACGGCAGCGGCGCCGGTCTCGCCGAGGCGGAGCAGCTGCACGGCAAGGAGATGTCGTACAACAACTACACGGACACCGATGCCGCGCACCGGGCCGCGTACGACCACCCCGAGCCGGCCGTCGCGATCATCAAGCACGCCAACCCGTGCGGGATCGCCGTCGGCGCGGACGTCGCCGAGGCGCACCGCCGGGCGCACGCCTGCGACCCGCTGTCGGCGTTCGGCGGCGTCATCGCCGTGAACCGGCCGGTGAGCCGGGAGATGGCGGAGCAGGTCGCGGAGATCTTCACCGAGGTCATCGTGGCGCCGGACTACGAGGAGGGGGCGCTGGAGGCCCTCACCAAGAAGAAGAACATCCGGGTGCTCAGGGCGCCGCAGGGCCCCGTGGCCCCCGTCGAGCTCAAGCCCGTGGGCGGCGGCGCGCTGCTCCAGGTCGCCGACCGGCTCCAGGCCGAGGGCGACGACCCGGCCAACTGGACGCTGGCGACCGGCGAGGCGCTGTCCGGGCCGGAGCTCGCCGAGCTGGCGTTCGCCTGGCGGGCGTGCCGCGCGGTGAAGTCCAACGCGATCCTGCTGGCCAAGGACGGCGCCTCGGTCGGCGTCGGCATGGGGCAGGTCAACCGCGTCGACTCGGCGAAGCTGGCCGTGGAGCGGGCCGGCGAGGAGCGCGCGCGCGGTTCCTACGCCGCCTCCGACGCGTTCTTCCCCTTCCCCGACGGGCTCGAGGTCCTGGTCGAGGCGGGCGTGAAGGCCGTGGTGCAGCCCGGCGGTTCGGTCCGTGACGAGCTGGTCGTCGAGGCCGCGAAGAAGGCGGGCGTGACGATGTACTTCACCGGCACGCGGCACTTCTTCCACTGAGGTCGCGGGGCGCCCGGCCGTTCCGGGCGCCCGACGCGACGACGCCGCGGCGCGAACGACGGCGCACGACAGGGGACGGGCGGTCCGGCAGCACGCCGGCCCGCCCGTCCCCTGTCGTCATGCCGTAGTCGTCCCCGCTCGCGCCGAGAGCGCGCCCGCGGTCAGTAGCGCGGGCGGCTGAACCAGGCTCCGCCGCTGATCATCGCGGAGAGGATGATGCCGCCGAAGGCGAGCGAGATGACGCCGCCGAAGGTGCCCGAACCACCGGCGCCGTTCACGATGTTGGCGAGGCTGCCCAGGATCATCAGCGAGCTGTACACGATCGTGGTGACGCGGATGCCGCCGCGACCCGACTTGAACTTGACGCCCAGGAAGATCGACAGGCTGCCCAGCGCCAGCATCAGCAGCGCGATCGCGATGGCGATGCCGGTCGCCGAGCTGCTGTCGTCGCCGGAGCCGAACGCGTTGGTCGTGTCCTGGGTGGCACCGGCCAGGATGCCGATGAACACGCCGGCCAGGAACTGGAAGCCGGCGACGATGAACAGCAGCACCCGGGCGGTCTTCACCAGTCCGGGCATCTCCTGGGGGACCCCGTAGCCGTACCCGTGGGGGACGGGCGGCGCCTGCGGGTAGCCGTAGCCGGGCTGTCCCTGGGGAGCGGTGGGGTAGCCGTAGCCGGGCTGGGGCGGCGGGCCCTGCGGCGGGTAGCCGGGCGGCTGTCCCTGGGGAGGGCCGTAGGGGTTGTTCGGGTCGCCGAAACTCATGGCGGTCCTTCCTCCGTTGCGTTGAGTGCGGGGACGCGCGGCCTGGCTCGGAGGAAGGTTCTACAGATGCGGTTCGTCCCCCCGGTACTGCCCGCGGCACTGTGCCGTCAATCGTTCTGCAATGGCCTGTTTGTTGTCCAGCCGCATTCCGCGGCAAAGGGCATGTGTTGTGCAAGTGCAACATCGACGATCACTTCCGCACACCTGCCGGTCCCGCTCCTACGCCCCGTACGGGGTTCCCGGATTGGAACCGGGAGGCCGTCATCCGCGAGGATGGGACCATGACCGCCCAGATTCTCGATGGCAAGGCCACCGCAGCCGAGATCAAGTCCGATCTGACCGCCCGCGTGGCGGCGCTGAAGGAGAAGGGCGTGACGCCCGGACTCGGCACGATCCTCGTCGGCGCCGATCCCGGCAGCCAGAAGTACGTGGCCGGCAAGCACCGTGACTGCGCCGAGGTCGGCATCGCCTCCATCCAGCGCGAACTGCCGGACACGGCCACCCAGGAGGAGATCGAGGCGGTCGTCCGCGAACTGAACGACGACCCCACCTGCACCGGTTACATCGTGCAGCTGCCGCTGCCCAGGGGAATCGACGAGAACCGGATCCTGGAGCTGATGGACCCGGCGAAGGACGCCGACGGCCTGCACCCGATGAACCTCGGCCGACTCGTCCTGAACGAGCCCGCCCCGCTGCCCTGCACCCCCAACGGCGTGCTCACGCTGCTGCGCCGGTACGGCGTCGAGATCAAGGGCGCGGAGGTCGTGGTCGTCGGCCGTGGCGTCACCATCGGCCGTCCGATGCCGCTGCTGCTGACCCGGCGCAGCGAGAACGCGACGGTGACCCAGTGCCACACCGGCACCCGGGACCTCTCGGCGCACCTGAAGCGGGCGGACGTCATCGTCGCCGCCGCCGGCTCCGCGCACCTGGTGCGGGCCGAGGACGTCAAGCCGGGCGCGGCCGTGCTCGACGTCGGCGTCTCCCGCAACGCGGAGGGGAAGATCGTCGGCGACGTCCACCCGGACGTTCGCGAGGTGGCCGGCTGGATCTCCCCGAACCCCGGCGGGGTGGGCCCGATGACCCGCGCCCAGCTGCTCGTCAACGTGGTCGAGGCGGCGGAGCGCAGTGTCGGCTGACGGCGTCTCCGGGAAGACCGACGACATGGACGGCAGCGGCGGCCGCAGCGGCGGCGGGGCCGCCGACGGGCTCGACCACGGGACCGACGGCCGTGACGGCGACGACATCGAGGTGCGGGACCCGGTCAGCGCGCCCGACGCCGACGGCGTGCCGCGTCGCACCACCCGCCGTTTCCCCAAGTTCACCCGGGACACCGCACGTCCCGAGGGCGCCGGGCGGGCCGCGCCCGGCGACGCGCTGGCCGCCCGGCAGTGGCCGATCATCGTGGTGCTGGGCATCGTCGCGCTCGGTCTGCTGGTGACCGCGCTCGACGTGTTCCGGGTCGGCACGATCCTGATCGGCGTCGGACTGCTGACCGGCGCGGTCCTGCGCTGGACGCTGCCCGGCGTCGGCATGCTCGCGGTGCGCTCCCGGTTCACCGACATCGTGACGTACGGCGTGCTCGGCACGGTCATCGTCCTGCTGGCGCTGATGGCGCAGCCGGAGCCGTGGCTGCAGATCCCGTTCCTCAAGGACACCCTGCACTTCACGGTCAGCAGCGGCTGACGGCACACGAACGCGCGGCGGCCCGTCCTCATCCCCCGAGGAGGACGGGCCGCCGACGCGTGCCACGTTCTCTCATCGCGAACGGCCTGATCAACAGCTGTCCGAACGCTGTGGCACGGAAGTGACCGTTCCGCTGTCGTGTGCGCGCACACCGCCACGGCGGCGCCCGGGCGGGGAACCGACCGGCCGCCCCGCGTCGTCCCCTCAACGAACCGAAGGGAAGGTGGGCGGGATGGGCTCCTGGCAGCCGCTGCCGGACGGGCTGCCGTCGGAGGTACGGCACTTCGTGGAACAGTTGCGGCAGCTCAAGGACGGCACAGGCCTCAGCCTGGCCGCGCTCGGCGCGCGCACCGCGTACAGCAAGTCCTCCTGGCAGCGCTATCTCAACGCGGTCCAGCCGCCGCCCCGGCAGGCCGTCGCCGCGCTGTGCAGGGTCGCGGGACTGGCGGGCGCGGACGCCGAACGGCACGTCGTGCGCTGGGAACTGGCGGTCGAGGCCTGGCCGCGTCCCACGCCCGCCGACCCGGCCGAGGCCTACCGGGAGGATCCGACGATCCCCTGGTGGGACCGTCTGGAGGAGCCCGCCCCGCAGCCCGAGCCCGCACCGGCCGGACGGCTCCTGCTCTACGCGGCCCTGCTCCTGCTGGCGCTGCTGCTCGCCGCCGTGGCAGGCGCGGTCGCCTTCGGCTGAGCCGGCGTGGCGTCGGGCGGCGCCGCCGTACGGGTGACCGGCCGGAGAAAAAGGCGGCCCGCACAGGAATAGCCGTCTCCGCTCCGGGAAGGCGGACGGATACCCCCACGGGAGTCCGGCACGACCCGGCACCCCCACGGCGGCCGCCGATCCCCCTCTCCCGGACCGGCGGCCGCCGCTTCGTGCGGGTCTCCCGTGCGCCGAGGGGCACTCTGTGAAGCGGGCCACACAACCCCGGACGTCCGGCATCCCGGATGCGCGATAGCCTGACCGCTGATCGGATCTCTTGATACCAAGAGATCGATCATTTGTACGTCCCACCCGGGGCAGGGACGCCCCACCGACAGCTGTCATACGGAGAACGCCATGACCCGCACTCCCGTGAACGTCACCGTGACCGGCGCGGCCGGCCAGATCGGTTACGCCCTGCTCTTCCGCATCGCCTCCGGCCAGCTGCTCGGCGCGGACGTGCCGGTCAGGCTGCGCCTGCTGGAGATCACCCCGGCGCTCAAGGCCGCCGAGGGCACCGCCATGGAGCTGGACGACTGCGCGTTCCCGCTGCTCCAGGGCATCGACATCACCGACGACGCGAACGTCGCCTTCGACGGGGCCAACGTGGCCCTCCTCGTCGGCGCCCGCCCCCGCACCAAGGGCATGGAGCGCGGTGACCTCCTCGAGGCCAACGGCGGCATCTTCAAGCCGCAGGGCAAGGCCATCAACGACCACGCCGCGGACGACATCAAGGTCCTCGTCGTCGGCAACCCGGCCAACACCAACGCACTGATCGCCCAGGCCGCCGCGCCGGACGTACCGGCCGAGCGCTTCACCGCGATGACCCGCCTCGACCACAACCGTGCGCTGACCCAGCTGGCGAAGAAGACGGGCTCGACGGTCGCCGACATCAAGCGTCTGACCATCTGGGGCAACCACTCGGCCACCCAGTACCCGGACATCTTCCACGCCACGATCGCCGGCAAGAACGCCGCCGAGGTCGTCAACGACGAGAAGTGGCTGGCGGAGGACTTCATCCCGACCGTCGCCAAGCGCGGCGCGGCCATCATCGAGGCGCGTGGCGCGTCCTCCGCGGCGTCGGCCGCCAACGCGGCCATCGACCACGTCCACACCTGGGTCAACGGCACCGCCGAGGGCGACTGGGCCTCCATGGGCATCCCGTCCGACGGCTCCTACGGCGTCCCGGAGGGCCTGATCTCCTCCTTCCCGGTCACCGTGAAGGACGGCGTCTACGAGATCGTCCAGGGCCTGGACGTCAACGAGTTCTCCCGCGCCCGCATCGACGCGTCGGTGCAGGAGCTGGCGGAGGAGCGTGAGGCGGTTCGCGCACTCGGCCTGATCTGAGCCTGAACACCAGCGATCCCCGGGCGGTTTCGACCGCCCGGGGATCGCGTGCGTTCAGCTCCGGCCGAGGGCGCCGACGAAGCTCGCCCAGGCGTCGGCGCCGAAGAGGACCGCACCGCGCTCGGGGGCCTTGCTGTCCCGGACGGGAACGACGGCCGGGAGGTCATCGGCGACTTCGAGGCATGCCCCGCCGTCGGGGTTGCTGTAGCTGGACTTGCGCCAGGTGACGTTGCTCAGGTCGATGGCTCGCACGGCACTTCCTCCAACATTCGCATGATGAACTTTCGTGACTCGGCCGGGGAAAGCGCCTGGTCACGCATCGCATCGTAACGCCGTAGAAGTAGCTCAACTGCCCGGATTTCCTCGACCAGTTCGCCGCGGTGAGCCGTCTCCGCGTACGCCACGGTGACGCCGTCGGGCAGTCGGAGGAACATCATGTCGGTGCTGACCAGTCCGTGGAGACCGGCGCGTAGCGGCAGCACCTGGAGAGTGACGTTCGGGCGCTCGTAGACCTCCAACAGGTGATCAAGCTGTTCCCGCCACTCCTGTGGCACGCGCAAAGGCGTCCGCAGGACCGCCTCCGAGACGATGGCACGGAAGGGCGGCGCGTCCTCTCCCTCCAGCAGCTTCCTTCGGCCCGTGCGGGCTTCGACCTGCTGGTCGAGTTCCGGCCCCTTGAGCCCGCCCAGCGTGAGGACTTCACGTGCGTACGCGGTGGTCTGCAGCAGTCCGTGGACGGTGCTCACGCCGTAGTGCCACAGGCTCAGCGCCTCGGCCTCCAGGTCCATGTATCTCCGGTACTGCTCCTTGAACTGACTGTTGTCGCCCATCGCGACTTCCCACAGGGCCAGCAGCAGTCCCGGCGTTCCGTAGTGGGTGTCCAGCGCCTCGACGACCTCCGGGCTGCCCAGGTTCGTTCCGCTCTCCATCTTGCCGAGCGTGGACGCGTCCCAGCCCAGGCGCTCGGCGAGTTCCCGCAGGCTCTCCCCGCGGCCGGTGCGCAGCAGCCGCAGTTCCTCCGCGAAGCGTTTGCGGGGTTGCTGGCTGCGGCCGGTGACCACTCGTCTCGCAGGCATGGGGCGACTCCTTCGCGGCTCTGCGTGGCAGCAGGGACACGAAGAGTAGTTCAACTCCCTGTTGACTTCAGCCCGCTCGGCCATCCCGGTACTATTTGTCCATTTATGCACCCAAGTTCCGTGACGCGAGGCACTTTCGGCCGCGAATTGCGCATGCAATGCGAGGTCGGGGGCATGTGGACGCGGTCCCCCGTGTGACCCGGGGGTGACACAGGGGGACGGAACAGGAACGGAAGGCAACGCCGATCATGGCCGACAGGACCGAACCGCTGCACATGCCGCAGCTGCGAGAGCACCGGACGATTCACTCGGGCGGAGAGTGGCTGGAAGCAGTCTCCGGCGCCACCCGCGAGATCATCGACCCCGCGGACGGCCGCCCCTTCGCCGTGGTCGCCGAAGGCGACGAGAAGGACACCGACCTGGCGGTCGCGGCCGCCCGGGCCGCCTTCGACGAGGGCGAGTGGCCGCGCACCCCCGCCGCCGACCGGGCGGCCCTGCTGCACCGCGTCGCCGACCTCCTCGTCCGCGACCGCGAACAACTCGGTCTGCTGGAGAGCCGTGACGCGGGCAAGACGCTCGAAGAGGGCCGCGTCGACATCGACTGCGTCGCCGACGCCTTCCGCTACTTCGCCGGCCTGGTGGCCGCCGAGTCGTCGGGACGGGTGGTGGACGCGGGATCGGCCGACGTGCACAGCGTCGTCGTCCACGAGCCGGTCGGCGTGTGCGCGCTGATCACCCCCTGGAACTACCCGTTGCTCCAGGCGAGTTGGAAGATCGCTCCGGCGCTGGCCGCCGGCAACTCCTTCGTCGTCAAGCCCAGCGAGATCACGCCGCTGACCACGGTCGCGCTGATCGGCCTGCTCGCCGAGGCGGGGCTGCCCGCCGGTGTGGCGAACATCGTCACCGGTCCCGGGCACACGGTCGGCGCCCGGCTCGCCGAACACCCCGACGTCGACCTGGTGTCCTTCACCGGCGGCCTGGTCAGCGGCACGAAGGTGGCGCAGGCGGCCGCCCCGACCGTCAAGAAGGTCGCCCTCGAACTCGGCGGCAAGAACCCCAACGTGGTCTTCGCGGACGCCTGCGCCACCGACGAGGGCTTCGACACCGCCGTCGACCAGGCCCTCAACGCGGCCTTCATCCACAGCGGCCAGGTCTGCTCGGCGGGCTCGCGGCTCATCGTCGAGGAGTCCGTCCGCGACCGCTTCGTCGACGAACTCGCCCGCCGCGCCGGGAAGATCCGGCTGGGGCGCGGCACCGAGGACGGAGTCGAGTGCGGCCCGCTCGTCTCCGAGCAGCAGCGTGCCAAGACCGAGGAGTACGTGGCCTCCGCGCTCGCCGAGGGCGCCGTGCTGCGGTCCGGCGGCCGGCGGCCCGAACCCTCCCCGCAGCGGCCCGAGTCGGGCTACTTCTACGAGCCCACCGTCCTCGACCGCTGCCACCGCGAGATGCGCGTCGTGCGGGAGGAGGTCTTCGGACCGGTCCTCACCGTCGAGACCTTCCGCACCGAGGACGAGGCCGTCGCCCTCGCCAACGACACCGACTACGGCCTCGCCGGCGCCGTCTGGACCGCCGACGCGGGCCGCGCACGGCGGGTCGCCGGCCGGCTGCGCCACGGCACCGTCTGGATCAACGACTTCCACCCCTATCTGCCGCAGGCGGAGTGGGGCGGCTTCGGCAAGAGCGGCGTGGGCCGCGAACTCGGCCCGGCCGGACTCGCCGAGTACCGCGAGGCCAAGCACGTCTACCAGAACCTCGCGCCGAGGCCCGTCCGCTGGTTCGCGGGCTGACCCGCCCGCAGGCCCTGCCTCTCGCCCCGAACGCACTTCGCACAGACTTCGCACGCCCCTGGAGTACCCCCCATGCCAGAGACCTCACCTGTCTATGACTACGTGATAGTCGGAGGCGGAACCGCCGGTTCCGTCATCGCGTCACGGCTCACCGAGAACCCCGACACCACCGTCGCCGTCATCGAGGGCGGCCCCAGCGACGTCGGCCGCGACGACGTCCTCACCCTGCGCCGCTGGACGGGCCTGCTCGGCGGCGAGCTCGACTACGACTACCCCACCACCGAGCAGCCGCGCGGCAACTCCCACATCCGGCACAGCCGGGCCCGCGTCCTCGGCGGCTGCTCCTCCCACAACACCCTCATCGCGTTCAAGCCGCTGCCGTCCGACTTCGACGAGTGGGAGGCGGCCGGCGCCGAGGGCTGGGGCGCGGTTCCCATGGAGGCGTACTACGCGCGCCTGCTGAACAACATCGTCCCGGTCGACGAGAAGGACCGCAACGCCGTCGCCCGCGACTTCGTCGACGCCGCCCGGCAGGCGACCGGGGTGCCCCACGTCGAGGGCTTCAACAGCAAGCCCTTCGACGACGGCGTCGGCTTCTTCGACCTCGCCTACCACCCCGAGACCAACAAGCGGTCGTCCGCCTCCGTCGCCTACCTCCACCCGGTGATGGACGAACGGCCCAACCTGACGATCCTCCTGGAGACCTGGGCGCACCGGCTGGAGCTGGACGGCGCCCGCGCGCGGGGTGTGCACGCACGCACCGCGGACGGCGAGGAGATCCTCGTCCGCGCCCGGCGCGAGGTCGTGCTCTGCGCCGGCGCGATCGACTCGCCCCGGCTGCTCCTGCACTCCGGAATCGGTCCGAAGGCCGACCTGGACGCGCTCGGCATCCCCGTCGTCCACGACCTGCCCGGCGTGGGCGAGAACCTTCTCGACCACCCCGAGTCGGTGATCGTCTGGGAGACCCACGGGCCGCTCCCGGAGAACTCCGCGATGGACTCCGACGCGGGCCTGTTCGTGCGCCGCGACCCCGAGCACGCGGGCCCGGACCTGATGTTCCACTTCTACCAGGTCCCCTTCACCGACAACCCGGAGCGGCTCGGCTACGAACGCCCGGCGCACGGCGTGTCGATGACCCCCAACATCCCCAAGCCGAAGTCCCGCGGACGGCTCTACCTGCAGAGCGCCGACCCGGCCGTCAAGCCCGCCCTGGACTTCCGCTACTTCACCGACGAGGACGACTACGACGGCCGCACCCTCGTCGACGGCATCCGCATCGCCCGCGAGATCGCGAAGACCGAGCCGCTGGCCCGCTGGCTCAAGCGCGAGGTCGCGCCCGGCCCGCACATCACGGGCGACGAGGAGCTGAGCGAGTACGCGCGCAAGGTCGCGCACACCGTCTACCACCCTGCCGGCACCTGCAAGATGGGCGCCGCCGACGACGAACTCGCCGTCGTGGATCCCCAGTTGCGTATCCGTGGACTGGAAGGCATCCGCATCGCGGACGCCTCCGTGTTCCCGACCATGACAGCCGTGAACCCGATGATCGGCGTGCTGATGGTCGGCGAACGGGCCGTGGACCTGATCGGAGGCGATGCCCGATGAGCACCGACACCAACGCCGGTACCCATACCCGTACCGACACGACCGCCCACACGACCATCGAGGAGCGCCCGCCGGTCTTCTCGGTGGACGGCCTGTGGAAGGTGTTCGGCCCGAAGGCCGAGGCCGTCCCCGCCGACCCCGAGCTGACGTCCCTGCCACCCGCCGAGCTCCGCTCCCGCACCGGCTGCACCGCCGCCGTCCGGGACGTCTCCTTCGACGTGCGCAAGGGCGAGGTCTTCGTCGTCATGGGCCTGTCCGGCTCCGGCAAGTCCACCCTCGTGCGCTGTCTGACCCGGCTGATCGAGCCGACCGCCGGCCACATCGCCATCGACGGCGAGGACGTCCGCGCCATGGACAAGAACCGGCTGCGCGAACTGCGCCGGCGCCGGGCCGCGATGGTCTTCCAGCACTTCGGCCTGCTCCCGCACCGCACCGTCGTCGACAACGTGGCCTACGGCCTGGAGATCCAGGGCGTCGGCAAGGCCGAGCGGCGCGCCCGGGCCCGGCAGGTCGTCGAGAAGGTCGGCCTGGAGGGCATGGAGCACCGCAGGCCCGGCGAGCTGTCCGGCGGGCAGCGCCAGCGCGTCGGACTGGCCCGCGCGCTCGCCGTGGACCCCGAGGTCCTGCTCTTCGACGAGCCGTTCAGCGCCCTGGACCCGCTGATCCGGCGCGACATGCAGGAGGAGGTCGTCCGGCTGCACCGGGAGGAGGGCCGCACGATGGTCTTCATCACCCACGACCTCAGCGAGGCCCTCAAGCTCGGCGACCGCATCGCCCTGATGCGCGACGGCCGGGTGGTGCAGCTCGGCACCCCGGAGGAGATCGTCGGCTCGCCCGCCGACGACTACGTCCGCGAGTTCGTCCGCGACGTCCCGCGCGAGCAGGTCATGACGGTCCGCAGGGCCATGCGGGCCGGCGAGTGCGGCGGCCCCGGCCACCCCGGCGCGATCGCCGCCGACGCGGTGGTCGCCGAGGCGATCCAGGTCGTGTCGCGCAGCCACAAGCCCGCGTGCGTCGTGGAGGACGGCCGGTGTCTGGGGGTCGTCGATCACGAACGGCTCCTGGACGTCGTGGCCGGAACGGAGCTCCGCAAGGAGGCGGTCTGACATGGCTACCGTCACCGCACCGGCCCCCCGTGTCTCCCTGCCCGGGGTCCTCAAACACCGCTCGGTCGCCAAGCTCGCGCTGCTCGCGCTCGCCGCGGCGGTCCTCGTGCCGCTCGCCAACGCCCAATGGGCCAGCGGCAGCTGGCCCGCCGCCCTCACCGTCGACCTCACCCAGCCGCTCGGCAAGGCCAGCGACTGGATCATCGACAACCGTGACAGCCACCCGCTGTTCCTCTACGGCTTCGGCTACGTCAGCAACGCGGTCGTGCTCTGCGTGCGGGCCGTCTACCTGGTGCTGCTCGCGGCCGGTTGGGCGGGCGTCACCGCCGCCGCCTCGCTGGTCGCCTGGCGGGTCGCCGGAGTGCGGCTGGCGCTGGGCACCGCCGTCGCGTTCCTGGCCTGCGGACTGCTCGGCATGTGGATCCCGACCATGCAGACGCTCGCGCTGATGGTCGTCGCGGTCCTGGTGTCGGTCGCCGTCGGCGCCGTGCTCGGCCTCGCCGCGGGGCTGTCGGACCGGATGGACCGCATCCTGCGCCCCGTCCTGGACACCATGCAGGTGCTGCCCGCGTTCGCCTACCTGCTCCCGGTCGTCCTGATCTTCGGCATCGGCGTCCCCGCGGCCGTCCTCGCCACCGTGGTCTACGCCGCGCCGCCGATGGCCCGGCTCACCTCGCTCGGCCTGCGCGGCGCCGACAAGGAGGTGCTGGAGGCCGTCGAGTCGCTGGGGGCCACCGCCCGCCAGCGCCTGCTCACCGCGCGCATCCCGCTGGCCCGCAAGGAGCTCCTGCTCGGCCTCAACCAGACGATCATGATGGCGCTGTCCATGGCGGTCATCGCCTCGGTGATCGGCGCGGGCGGCCTCGGCGACCGCGTCTACCAGGCGCTCGCCTCGGTCGACGTCGGCGCGGCCCTCGCCGCCGGCATCCCGATCGTCCTCCTCGCCGTCGTCCTGGACCGGGTGACCGGCGCGGCCGGCGAGTCCGACGCCGACGCCGGCTCCCGCGCCGGAACCGGCGGCCTCTCACGGCGCGCCGGCTGGGCGTCCGCGCTCGCCGCCACCGTCGTGGTCGCGGTCGCCGCGCGGCTCGCGGGCCGCCTCGACTGGCCCGACGGCTGGACCCTGAACATCGCCGAGCCGGTCAACCGGGCCGTCGACTGGATGACGGACCACCTCTACTCCGGCGTGCCCGTGATCGGCGGCACCGCCGACTGGGCCGGCCACTTCACCACCTGGGTCCTCGACCCGCTGCGCGACGGCCTCCAGGCCCTGCCCTGGTGGTCGGTGCTGCTGATCGTCGCCGCGCTCGCCTGGGTGATCGGCACCTGGCGCACCGCGCTCACCGCCGTCCTCGCGATGGCCGCGATCGGTGTCCTCGGCGTGTGGAAACCGTCCCTCGACACGCTGTCGCAGGTCCTCGCCGCGGTCGCCGTCACCCTCGTGCTGGGCTTCGCGACCGGCATCGCCGCCGCCCGCAGCGACCGCTTCGAACGGCTCCTGCGGCCCGTCCTCGACGTCTTCCAGACGATGCCGCAGTTCGTGTACCTGATCCCGGTCGTCGCACTGTTCGGCGTCGGCCGCGCACCCGCCGTGGCCGCCGCGGTCGTGTACGCGCTGCCGGCCGTCGTCCGCATCACCGCCCAGGGCCTGCGCCAGGTCGACCCGGCCGCCCTGGAGGCCGCCCGCTCGCTCGGCGCGAGCAGCGGCCAGCAGATCCGGCAGGTACAGCTCCCGCTGGCCCGCCCGGCTCTGCTGCTCGCCCTCAACCAGGGCGTGGTGCTGGTCCTCGCCGTCGTCATCATCGGCGGACTGGTCGGCGGCGGCGCGCTCGGCTACGACGTCGTCTTCGGCCTCGCCCAGGGCGACCTCGCCACCGGTCTGGTGGCCGGCGCCGCCATCGTCTGTCTCGGCCTGATGCTCGACCGGGTGACCCAGCCGACGGAACGCCGTACGAAGAAGGGGGCGTGACATGCGCATCCGTACCACCGCGACCGTGGCCGGCGCGTCCGCGCTGCTCCTGCTGACCGGCTGCGGCGCCGCCGACATGACCAAGCAGGCCTCGCCGTTCGCCAACGCGCAGGGCGCCAAGAGCCTGACCCTCTCCGTCCAGTCCTGGGTGGGCGCCCAGGCCAACGTGGCCGTCGCCCAGTACCTCCTGGAACACGAGCTGGGCTACCGCGTCGACACCGTGCAGGTCGACGAGGTGCCCGCCTGGGACGCGCTCAGCCAGGGCCGGGTCGACGCGATCCTGGAGGACTGGGGCCACCCCGAGCAGGAACAGCGCTACGTCAAGGACAAGAAGACGATCACGCCCGGCGGCGACCTCGGCGTGACCGGGCACATCGGCTGGTTCGTGCCGACGTACTTCGCGAAGCAGCACCCGGACGTCACGAACTGGAAGAACCTGAACAAGTACGCGGCGCAGTTCGCCACCGCGGAGAGCGGCGGCAAGGGCCAGCTCATGGACGGCTCACCCTCCTACGTCACCAACGACAAGGCGCTGGTGCAGAACCTGGACCTGGACTTCCAGGTCGTGTTCGCCGGTTCGGAGGCCGCCCAGATCACCCAGATGCGGCAGTTCGCCAAGGAGAAGAAGCCCTTCCTCACCTACTGGTACGCGCCGCAGTGGCTGTTCAAGAAGGTTCCGATGACCGAGGTGAAGCTGCCCCCCTACAAGGAGGGCTGCGACGCCGACCCGGAGAAGGTCGCCTGCGGCTATCCGCACACCCCGCTGCAGAAGTACCTCAACGCCGGCTTCGCGAAGGACGGCGGGAAGGCGGCCGCCTTCCTGAAGAAGTTCCAGTGGACGACCGAGGACCAGAACGAGGTGTCCCTGGCCATCGCCGACCAGAAGATGACGCCGGAGGAGGCGGCGAAGCAGTGGGTGGACGGCCACGCCTCCACCTGGAAGGCGTGGCTGTCCTGAGCGCCGCTACACCAGTCGGGCGCTGATCTCCCGCAGGGCGGCCGCCGCCCGCCGCTGGAGGCCCGGCCCGAACGTGACGCGCGTGGCCCCGAGTTCGCCGAGTCCGGCGGGCGAGGGGCCTTCGCCGTCCACCTGGCCGCCCACGTTCACCGGGCCCCGGATACCCGACCGCAGCAGCGGCAGCAGACGGGTGGGCACGCCGATCGGATAGACGCAGTCGGCGCCGGCCGCCACGTACAGGGCCGCCCGCTCGATCGCCCGTTCGGGGTCGCCGTCGCCGTACTCGAAGACGTCCACGCGCGCGTTGACGAAGAGCAGGCCGCCGGCCTCCGCCCGCACCTGCGCCAGCCACTCGGCGTGCTCCCGCGGGTCCTTCAGGACCCCGCCGGCGGAGTCCTCCAGGTTGCAGCCGACGGCGCCCGTCTCCAGCAGCCGCTCCACCAGCTCCTTCGGAGCCAGCCCGTACCCGTCCTCGACGTCCGCGGACACCGGGACGTCCACCGCCCGTACGATCCGGGCGACCGCGGCGAACATCTCGTCCGCCGGGGTCTGACCGTCGGCGTACCCGAGACAGGCGGCCACGCCCGCGCTGGGCGTCGCGAGCGCCGGGAAGCCCGCCTCGGCGAAGACCCGGGCGCTGGCCGCGTCCCACGGTCCGGGCAGGACGAGGGGGTCGCCCGGCAGCCGGTTGTGGTGCAGCCGGCGGAAGTCGTCCGCCTTGCTCATGACGTCCACTCCTCGCGGTGGAGGCCGTCCGCCGGGCTCATGCGTGCTGCCCCGGCCGGTAGTGCCCCGGCGTCAGCCGGCACGTCACGCCGAACCGGTTCCACGCGTTGATCACCGTGATCGCGGCGATCAGCTGCGCGAGCGCGGGCTCGTCGAAGTGCTCGGCCGCCCTCGCGTACACCGCGTCCGGCACGAATCCCTCCGTCAGCACCGTCACCGCCTCGGTCAGCGCCAGCGCCGCGAGCTCCTGTTCCGTGTAGAAGTGCGCCGACTCCTCCCACGCGCTCAGCTGGACGATCCGCTCGACGCTCTCGCCCGCCGCGAGCGCGTCCTTGCTGTGCATGTCGACGCAGAGCGCGCAGCGGTTGAGCTGCGAGGCCCGGATCTTCACCAGTTCCAGCAGTACGGGGTCGAGGCCCTTCCGGGCGGCGGCGTCCAGCCGGAGCATCGCCTTGTACACCTCGGGGGCGTGCGCGGACCAGTTCAGCCGGGGGGTGTGCTCGGGCGCGCGGTTCGTCCGCCCGGCGGCGGCCGGAGCGGGGGCGGCGGTCGCGGGGCCGTCCGGCAGGCCGGTGGGACCGGTGGGAGCGGTGATGGGGCTGGTCGCGGCTCTCGTCGTGGTGGTCGGGGCGGATGCGTCGGTCGTCATGGCTTCGACCCTAGGTGCCAGGCAGCCCAGGAGTATGGTCCATTTCCATGCCGAATCCATGGGCCACTTTCGGGGTCGACCTGCACGTGGAGCCGACCGGGCCGCAGGTGCGGCGGGGTCTGACCGACGGCCTGCGCGAGGCCGTCCGCAGCGGCCGGCTGCCGCCCGGCACCCGACTGCCCTCCTCCCGCTCCCTCGCCGCCGACCTGGGCGTCGCCCGCAACACGGTCGCCGACGCCTACGCCGACCTGGTCGCCGAGGGCTGGCTCACCGCCCGCCAGGGCTCGGGCACCCGGGTGTCCGAGCGGCACGTCGTGCCTCCGGCGAACGCCGGCCCCCGCCGCCCCGCGGATCACCGGCCCGTCCACGACCTGCGGCCCGGCAGCCCCGACGTCGCCTCCTTCCCGCGCGGCGCATGGCTCAGGGCGGCCCGCCGCGCCCTCGCCGCGGCCCCCTCCGACGCCTTCGGCTACGGCGACCTGCGCGGCCGGGTGGAACTGCGCACCGCCCTCGCCGGCTACCTCTCCCGCGCCCGCGGGGTGCGCGCCGACCCCGAACGCATCGTGGTGTGCGCGGGGTTCGCGCATGGACTCAGCCTGCTGGCGAAGGTCCTGCGGGCGCGCGGGGCGCACTCGGTGGCCGTCGAGTCCTACGGTCTGGACGAGCACTGGTGGCTGCTGGAAGCGGCGGAACTGGCCACCACCGCGCTGCCGTTCGACGACCGTGGCACGGACCCGGCGCTCGGCTCGACGGACGCCGGCGCGGTCCTGCTCACCCCCGCCCACCAGTTCCCGATGGGCGTGCCCCTGCACCACGACCGCCGGGCGGCCGTCGTGGACTGGGCGCGGCGCACCGGCGGTCTGGTCCTGGAGGACGACTACGACGGCGAGTTCCGTTACGACCGCCAGTCCGTCGGCGCCCTCCAGGGACTCGACCCCGATCACGTGGTGTACCTGGGCACGGCGAGCAAGTCGCTGGCCCCCGGCCTGCGGCTGGGCTGGATGGTGCTGCCGCCGGGCGTGGCCGAGGAGGTGACGGCGGCCAAGGGCGGGGTGGACACCTCCGGGGTCCTCGACCAGCTGACGCTCGCGGAGTTCATCGCCTCGGGCGCGTACGACCGCCATGTGCGGGCCATGCGCACGCGCTACCGCCGGCGCCGCGACGCCCTGGTCGCCGCCCTGGCCGACCGGGCCCCGGAGATCCGGGTCACCGGCATCGCGGCGGGCCTGCACGCCGTCCTGCGCCTGCCGCCGGGCGCCGAGGCGGCGGTGGTGAGGGCGGCGGCCCGCCGGGGACTGGCGGTCGACGGGCTCGCCCCACGGCATCGGCATGCCGAAGCGGTCGCCGCCCCCCTCGACGCCCTGGTCGTGGGCTACGGCACCCCGCCGGACCACGCGTGGTCCGGCGCGCTGGACGCCCTGTGCGCGGCCCTGCCGGCCGGCGGCGACGGCGCCGGAATTCTTTATCCCGGATAGATTTCCTGGAATTTCCCGGATACAGTCCCACCATGACGAACAGCAATTCCGTGTCCCGTGTGGCGCTCAAGAAGATAACCCCCGACGTCTCCGCCGCGATGGGTTCCCTGCACGCCGCCGCCGTTTCCGCCGCCCGGGACGCCAAGGTCGAACCCGAGATCCTGGAGCTGGTCAGGATCCGCGCCTCGCAGCTCAACGGCTGCGCGTTCTGCCTCGACATGCACACCAAGGACGCCCGCGCCGAGGGCGAGACCGAGCAGCGCCTGTACGCGCTGAACGCCTGGCGGGAGACCCCCTTCTTCTCCGGACGCGAGCGCGCCGCACTGGCGTTGACCGAGGCCGTGACCCTGGTGCACGACGGTCATGTGCCGGACGCGGTGTACGCCGAGGCGGCGGAGGTCTTCGACGAGGCCCAGCTCGCCGCGTTGATCTGGGCGGCCACCGTCATCAACGCCTACAACCGCATCGCCGTCGCGACGCGCATGGTCCCGGGTGCCTACCAGCCGGCGAAGAAATAGCGAGAAATCCGTCAGTCGACGGAAAATGCGAGGGATTGCGGGAAATGGCGGAGGGAATGGCAAAGGAATTCGGGAACACGTGAATACGGGCGCCGGACAAGTTGTCCGGCGCCCGCATCGCTGTTCCGCCGGCCGTCCGGGTTCTCTCCGTCAGAACCCCGAGTCCTCCGCGTCCGGGTCCGCTCCCTCACGCGTCCGGGTCCGCTCCCTCACACCCGGGGCAGCGGCTCCCCCTGCGATTCCAGCCACCGTCGCCATTCCTCCGCCCGCACGGCCGGCCCGGGGGTGAGCGGACCTCCCGCCCAGGCCGTCACCGGGCGGATGCCGTGCAGCGCGTTCACCAGCCACACCTCCCGGCCGTCCAGCTCGGCGGGCGTCCGCTCGCGGTGCGCGACACGGACGCCGAGGCGGTGGGCCCGTTCCTGGATCAGCTGTCCGGTCACCCCGGCCAGCACCGGCAGTCGTGGCGGCGGCAGGCACAGCGTGTCGTCCTCCCACCACAGGACGCTCGCGGTGGCCGCCTCCAGCACCGCGCCGGAGGGCGCGACCAGCACCGCCTCCGTCGCGCCCGCGTCGGACGCCCGGCGGCGCACCCGGGCCAGCGCGTCGAGGTCGGGCCCCTTGCGGCGCGGCATGGTCCGCGGATCGGGCTGGCCCGCGGCCCAGACCCGGACGTCCGTCCCGAGCTGCGGGGCGTGCCGCAGCAGCAGCCGCAACTCCAGTGATCCCGCGGCGAGTTCCACCCGGGGGAACCACTCGCCGGACCGCGGCAGGGCGGCCGTCACGTCCCGCCAGAACTCCACCAACCGGCGCAGCGGCGGACCGCTGCACTCGCCGCAGGCCCGCAGGAACCGCTCCCGGTGCCGTTCCAGGCCGCGCACCCGGCCGTCGCGCACCAGCCACGAGTCCGCGACGAGCAGCCGTCCGCCGGCCTCGGCGGCGGGCGTCAGCCCCCCGGCCGACGTCCACCCCGACAGCCCCTCCACCGCGGTCACCCGCGTCATGGTCCGTGTCATCGCCAGCGTCATGGCCTGCGTCATCGCCTGTTCCTCTCCGGACGTCCCGCTCAGTACCTGCCTGCGGCCGCCGGCGCCCCGCCGCGGGGCCCGTACGGCGCGTGCTCCAGCCATGACCCGCACGAGGGCAGCACCGGCGCGAGGGCCGCCGCCGCCCGCTGCCGGAGCCGTACGGTCCGGCGCCGGGGGCGCAGATGCTCCAGCGCGAGCCCGGCGGCGGCGCTGTTGAACAGCCCCGCCTCCCGGCGCGTCCCGGCGAACTCCTCCACGGCCCGCTCGGTGCCCGCGGCGACGGCGGCGGCCGCCGCCACCGCGTCGGCGATCCCGCTGTTCATGCCGCGCGCCCCGAACGGCGGGAACAGGTGCGCCGCCTCGCCGACGAGCAGCACCCGCCGGTGCGGATCGGTGAACGACGCGGCGACCTTGCGCAGGAAGCGGTACGTCGACACCCAGAGGATCCGGCCGTCGTATCCGTCGCCGACGACCGCCGGCAGCCACTCGCGTACGGCCTGGTCGGTGCCGAAGGCCTCCTGCGCGTCGTCGTCGCGGCACTGCAGGTCGACCTGGAAGCCCCCGGTGAACGGCACCCGCATCACGCTGCGGCCGCCCACCCCCGGATGCTCGTAGTGGAAGACCCGCTCCAGCGGCAGCTCGGCGCCGGGCACGTCGGCCACGTCCACGACGACGTGGAAGCCCTCGCCGCGCACGCCCTCCATGGCGATGCCCAGCCCGCGCCGGACCGCCGAGCGGGCCCCGTCGGCGGCGACGACGTGTCCGGCGTGCCACTCCCGCCCGTCCTCGCCGCTCAGCACGGCCCCGTCCGGCGTGCTGCGCACGTGCGTGACGCGCGCCCCCCACACGAACTCGACCCCGGCCCGCGCGCAGGCGGCGCGCAGGAACCGCTCGGTGTCCACCTGGCGCAGGCTGGTGAAGGGCGGCAGGGCCGTCGACGGGCCGGACCGGGGCGGGAAGGTGCGGGCGTACACCTCGCGGCCCCGGTACAGGGTCCGCCGGGTGTGCCAGGTGCGCCCGTAGGCGGTGATCTCGGCGGCCAGCCCCGGAGCCACCCCGTCGAGCAGCGCGAGGGTCTCGCGGTGCACGAACAGGGCGCGGCTGCCCGGCCGTTCGCGGTCCTCGGGGTCCGCCTCCAGCACCAGCGCCGGCAGGCCGTGCGCGCGCAGCGCGAGCGCCGCCGACAGACCGACGGGGCCCGCGCCCACGACGACGGCCGGGTTCACGCGTGCACGCCCCGCGGCGTCCCGGCCAGCATGCGGGTGATCTCCACCCGCTTCACCTTCCAGGTCGCCGTCATCGGCAGCTCCTCGAACCGCCATTGCCGGGGCTCGGCCATCGCGGGCAGATCGGCCGTGGCCGCCCGCCAGCGCCCCGGATCGAGCGGACGCTCGTCCCGCACGCACACCACCGGCACCGGCTCACGGTCCGCGCCGGGCACGATGACCACCTCGCGCAGCTCCTCCAGACGCTCCATCAGCGTGTCCTCCACCTCCAGGCTGCTGTGCACGGCGTCGATCCGGTCGATCTCACGGTCGATCAGACGCAGCGCGCCCAGCCGGCTCAGGACGCCCATGTCGCCCATCTGCCACCACCCGTCGTCGAGCTGGCGCTCGTACTGCGCCCGCGCGCCGAGGTAGGTGAGGATGCGCCCGCGGGTGCGCGCCTCGATACGGCCCGGCGTGCCGGGCGCGACCGGCCGGCCGTCGGCGTCGGTGATCCGCAGCCGGGTGAAGCCGGGGATGCCCGTGCCGACCCGGCGGCCGTCCGCCCGCTGCGCGCTGCGCCGGGTGAACCACTGCACCGCGACCGGCCCCGTCTCGCTCTGCCCGTACAGCTGGACCAGCCAGGGCGCACGCCGTTTCGACGCGCCCAGCAGCCGGCGCACGGTGCGCGGGTGGATCGCGTCGAACGTGGAGCCGTACGACTTCACCCGGGACAGCGGGGCGCCGGGCGCGTCGGCGAGCTCCTCCCACAGCACGAACGTGTTGGGGTGGGTCTCGACGATGCCGGGCCGGTGGCGGACGAGCAGCGGACGTACGGCGGCCGGGTCCGGGTCGGTGATCAGCACCAGCGGGCTGCCGAAGCGCAGCAGGACGCCGAGCAGGTGGTAGAAGCGCGAGTGCACGAACGACATGTGCAGCGCGGCCGTCTCGCCGCGGGTGGGCCAGCCCATCGCCTGCTGCGGGACCAGCCGGTTCCACATGGTGTTCGGGCAGTGCACGGCCAGCTTGGGGACGCCGGTGGTGCCGGAGCTGTGGGTGATCAGCGCGGGCTCGCGGGGGTGCAGCCGCACGGGCGCGGGGGGCCTGTCGGCGGTGAACCCGCCCAGCGGCTCTGCGCCGGGCGCCTCGTCGACGGACAGCGTCCGCCGCACGCGGACGTCGACGCCCTGCAGCGGCCCCGCCAGCTTGGCTCGGTCGGTGATCAGCCAGGGCTCCCGCAGCCGTTCCAGCAGCTGCCCGACGACCGGGCCCGCGAGGCCCGGGGAGAGCAGCACGGGGACCGCGCCGATGCGGGAGATCGCGCAGGTCAGCAGGACGATGTCGACGTTGTCCGTCTTGTGCAGGGCCACCTGCTCAAGGGGCCGTACCCCGGCCGCCCACAGCCGGCCCGACAGCTCCTCGACCACGTCGGCGAGGACCGTGTAGTCGAGGTCGACGCCGAGAGCGGGGTGGGTGTCCAGCGGCCGGTCCAGGGTGACGAACACGGCGCCGTGCCGGTCGGCCGCCCGCCGGAACAGGGGGCCCAGATAGAACCCGCGGTCGGCGAGCAGACGTTGCTGCGACATGTGACTGTTCCTTTCGGCCGTGCGGCGGTGCCCCGAGGGGGTCACCACGCCCCCTGGCGGACCAGGTGGCGGCGGAGCTTTCCGGTGGGGGTGCGGGGCAGGGACGTCACGAAGCTGACGCTCCTGGGCACCTTGAAGGCGGCGAGGCGCTCGCGCGCCAGGGCGAGGAGGTCCTCCTCGAGACCGGCGGCGACCGGGCCGGCCGGGACCACGAAGGCGCGCAGCCGGCTGGAGCCGCGCCCGTCCGTGACGGCGGCGACCGCGACCTCGCGCACCCCCGGGCCGGTCCGCAGCACGGCCTCCACCTCCAGCGGGGAGACGGTGATCCCGCCGACCATCTCCATGTCGTCGGTGCGGCCCAGATGCCGGTAGGAGCCGTCCGGCTCGCGCCGGGCCCGGTCGTGGGTGGCCAGCCAGCCGCCGACCAGGGTGCGCCCGGTCTCCTCCGGCCGGTTCAGATAGCCGGACGTCAGCGTCGGCCCGCGCACCCACATCTCTCCTTCCGCGCCCTCCGGCACCGGCCGCCCGGCCCGGTCGCGCAGCTCCACCTCGAACCCCGGCACGGGGTGCCCGACGGTGCCGGGACGGTGGTGGCCGAGGCTGTTGGCGCAGAAGGCGTGACCGGCCTCGGTGGAGCCGATCTGTTCCAGCACGGGAGCGCCGAGCAGTTCGCGGACCCGGACGCCGAGCCCGTCCGGCAGGCCCTCGCCGGCCGACACCGCGGCGCGCACCGAGGCGAAGCAGGCGCCGTGTCCGCTGCCCCGGTCGGCGACCAGCGCCGCGTACGCCGACGGCACCGAGTAGAGGAGGGTGACCCGGTGCCGGGCGACGAGCTCGTCGACGGCGGCGGGCGTGGGACGCCGGTCCACCAGGACGGCGGACGACCCGGAGAAGAGCGGGAAGGCGAAGGCGTTGCCGAAGCCGTACGCGAAGTACAGCTTCGACACCGACAGGGTGACGTCGTCCTCGGTGATCCCGAGCAGCCGCCGGCCGATCAGGTCGTGGTAGGTCTTCGGGTCTCCGTGCGCGTGCACGACGCCCTTCGGACGGCCCGTGGTGCCGGAGGTGTACTGCACGTACAGCGGCGTGTGCGCGTCGACCGGGTGGACGGCGGCCGGCTCGGCGGCGGGGGCCGACGCGAGGAGCTCGTCGGCGCCGAGCCGCGCCCGGCCGGCGAAGCCGTCCGCGGGCCCCGGCCCCGTCAGGCAGAGCACGGCCTCGGTGTCCTCGGCCATGAACGCGTGCTCGGCGGCGGGCAGTTCGGGATTGACCAGGACGGCGACGGCTCCGAGCCGGGCCACGCCGAGGAAGGCGGCGATCCACGCCACCGAGTCGGGCAGCGCGAGCACCACCCGGTCGCCGGCCCGCACCCCGTGGTCCGCCAGCACCCGCGCCGCCCGCGCCCCGAGGTCGTGCACCTCGCTGTGGGTCCAGCGCCGGTGGCCCTGGTGGAACGCGGCCCGCCCGGTCCAGCCCCGCCGCTCGGCGAGGTCGGCCAGCTGCCCGGCCAGGTTGCCGGGGGCGTCGGCGGGCCGCCTCGGCCGGGGCACGCCCGAGGCGCGGGCCGCCGGCGCGGCGGGTGACGGTGGCGCGGCGGCGGGCGCCCGGGTGATCGGGGGAGTCGCCAGGGGACGCTGGGTCGTCATCGGGAGGCCTCCTCGGCGGTGGCGGTGCCCGGGTGCGGGGCCGCGGCAGCGCCCTCGGCGTCCTCCCGCAGGGCCCGCATCTGCGCGGCCGTCTTCAGCAGCATCTCGTCGTACTCGGCGACCGGATCGGAGTCGAGGACGATCGCGCCGCCCGCCCCCAGCTGCATCGAACCGCCGGCGAGGACCGCGGTGCGGATGACGATGCTCAGGTCCGCGCCGCCGCTGCAGCCCAGATAGCCGAGCGCGCCCGCGTACACGCCTCGCGCCTCGGTCTCCAGCTCGTCGATGATCTCCATCGTGCGCAGCTTCGGCGCGCCCGTCATCGAGCCGCCGGGGAAGCAGGCGCGTACGCAGTCCACCGCGTCGGCGCCCTCGCGCAGCCGTCCCTCCACGGTGGAGACGAGCTGATGCACGGTCGCGTACGTCTCGGCGGCCATGAGCCGGGAGACCCGCACGGTGCCGGTCCGGCACACCCGCCCCAGGTCGTTGCGCAGCAGGTCGACGATCATCAGGTTCTCGGCGCGCGTCTTGGCGTCGGCCGCCAGCGCGTCGCGCAGCCGGGCGTCCTCCAGCGGGTCGGCGCCGCGCGGCGCGGTGCCCTTGATGGGCTTGGCCTCGGCGATCCCGTCCCGGGTGATCCGCAGGAACCGCTCCGGCGAGGAGCCCGCCACGTCGAGGTCGCCGAGTCGCAGGAAGGCGGCGTACGGCGCGGGGTTGACGCGGCGCAGCGTCCGGTAGAAGGCGAGCGCGTCGGCCGGTGCGGGTAACCGGGCGGCGTCGGTCAGGCAGACCTCGTAGCTGACGCCCTCGGCGAGCGCCCGCCGGCAGGCCGCGACGTCCTCCAGGTAGGTCTCGCGGTCCCGCACCAGCCAGGGCTCGGCGGCGGAGCGGTCCGCCTCCGTCGACGCCCCGGGGGACGGGGTCCGCGTCCGGTCGGCCTCCGCGGGCAGCGAGGTGAGCCGGGCCAGCGTGCCCTCGAGCCAGTCGGCGGCCTCGAGGGCGGCCTGCGGGGTGTCCTCGGCCAGGCAGACGGCGTAGGTGAAGCCCTCCTGGTGGTCCACCGCGATCAGCCGGTCGGCGAACAGCCAGCATGCGTCCGGGACGTCGGAGCGGTGCCGGTTCGGGGAACCGCAGTCGGCCTTCGTCTCGTAGCCGAAGTAGCCGACGTAGCCGCCGGTGAAGTCGAAGGGCAGCCCGGTGGCGTCGACGCGGCGGCCGTCGAGCTGCCGCTTGAGGTAGTCGAAGACGCTCGCCCGGACCTTGCGCGTCGGCCGTCCGGGCCGCTCGATCTCGCAGCGCCCGGCCTCGACGTCGTACCGGACGAACTCGGCGAGCGGACCGCTGTCGTCACCGAAGAACGAGAAGCGGGACAGGCCGCGCTCGACACGGGAGCTGTCCAGCCAGAACGCCCGGGCCGAGTCGGCGTACAGCCGGGTGAACGCGGCCTCCGCGTCGATCGCCTCGGCGATGCGGCGGGTGTGCAGCCGGTAGGCGGGCCCGCTCGTCCGGCGCGGGCCGGGGACGGTCACCCGCTGCCGCGGCATCGTGGCCGCCGAGGGCGGGACCGCGGTGTTCTTCGTCCGGGTCTTGCGGGCCCGCTCGGCCGTGAGGTTGCGGAAGTTCACCAGCATCCGGTGGCCGTACTCGGTGAGCACCGACTCCGGGTGGAACTGCACGCCCCACAGCGGCCTTTCGCGGTGCCGCAGACCCATCAGGACGCCGTCCTCCGCCCATGCCGTGGCCTCCAGGGAGTCGGGCAGCGGCTCGCGCACGGCCAGCGAGTGGTAGCGGACAGCGGTGAAGTTCTGGGGCAGCCCCTGGAACAAATCCCGCTCGTCGTGCCGGACGGCCGACAGATGCCCGTGCCGGGCCTGTGGGGCGGCCGAGACCTGGCCGCCCTCCCCGAGCGCGATGCCCTGGTGGCCGAGGCAGACGCCGAGCACCGGCAGGGGGGACTCGGCGAGCACACGGGCGCTGATGCCGAAGTCACGCGCCTTCTCCGGATGTCCGGGCCCCGGCGACACCACCACGTTGTCGAACGCCGTGAGCTCGGGGACGGCGTCCGCCGGGGCGTCGTTGAGGACCACCACCGGCTCCTCGCCGTTGACCTCGGCGATCAGCTGGAAAAGGTTGTACGTGTACGAGTCGTAATTGTCGATGAGCAGGGTTTTCACCCGCTCACCTCCCTAGGGTCGTTCTCTGGCCTGAGCGGTGCGTTTGTGGCGACCGCGGAGCGCCTGGAGCGGTGGATACAGCCATTTCTTGAAGAAACGCTGGAGGCGGGGCATCAGAATCCAGGTGACGAGGGCCGTCACGCACAGACACAACAGCAGCGTGCGAACGAATGGATTCAGTCCGCCGAGATAAGGAAGCACGATCAGATTGAAGAGGAGCACCGGCGGGAAAACGGCGCTCATATTCACGAACCACAACTTCCATTTCGACGGCGGGCCCGGCGGCGCGGGCGGCTTCGCCGCGGGAGCCTGGGCGTCGAACCATGCCTTGGAGCCCCGCACGCTGCGGCGGTCCGTCTGCCGGGCGACGCCCTGGGCCCGGGCGTCCCACCGCAACCGGGCGGCCGAGTCCTCCCAGGCGCGCGCCGCACCCTCACTGACGAAGCGATAGACCACATGCCATTCCGCCCCTTCGTCGACGAGCACACCACCTCCCAGGAATCCGGGCTGCTGTGCGCTCGCGCCCAGCATGCCCCAACCCCAGGAATGAAAGTCGGCCTCTCGGCCCGGCACCACGTGATAAGCGGCGGTGACGGTGACGGGATTACTGGTCACACCGTCGAGTACGCGTCAGAGAGCGCTTGCGTTCACAGGTTCTTCAAACTTTTCCAACTGTCACCCGCCGTCCGAAAAGGGGCTTACGGTGGGTCTCGTCCGGCCTGCGGGCGGAATCGCGGAGGGGAAAGGCGGCCGTGCGTCCGGTCGATCGCCGAAGGAGCGGTTCAGGTCGGCGGACGTCTTCATTCCGAAGGCGGCGCCGCTTCCGGCGCCTCCCCGAACCGGGCGAGCGCCAACGCGCCCGCGACGGCGACCGCGAAGCCCAGCACGGCCAGCCACGCCAGCCCCTCCCTGGTGCGGTCGCCCAGCCACACCACGCCCACCAGCGCCGGCCAGACCGTCTCCCCGATCACCATCCCCGCCGTGGCCGTCGTCACCGACCCCCGCTGCAGGGCCGTGGTCAGCAACAGGAACGCGGCCCCGCCGCCCAGCAGCAGCGCGTACAGGGCGGGGTCGGTCAGCAGGGCCACGGGGGACAGCGAGTCGATCAACCGCACCGCCACCTCCACCACCCCGAACCCGAACCCCGCGCCCAGGCCCAGCACCAGCGCCCGCCCGCGCTCGGGCAGCCGTCCGCCGACCAGCCCCAGCAACAACATCGCGACAGCCGCGCCGAGCATCGCCCACGGCAGCGCCGCAGGCCCGCTCTCCTCGCCCTCCGAGCCGGAGGCCAGCCCCAGCATCGCCAGCCCCGCGCACACCACCGCCACGGCCGCCCACTCGACCCGGCTCAGCCGCACGTGCAGCAGCCGCGCGGCGACCACCGCCGTCACCGCGAGGCTCGACGCGAGGGCCGCCCCCACGGCGTAGATCGGCACCGACCGCAGCGCGACGATCTGGAAGACGAACCCCAGCCCGTCAAGGCCCAACCCCGCCAGATAACGCCACTGCCGCACGGCCCGCAGCAGCAGCGCCGCGTCCCCGCCGCGGCCGCCCTCCGCGCCGCCCTCGGCGGCCGCCGCCCGGGCCGCCATCGCCTGCAACACCGTCGCCGCACCGAAGCAGACCGCCGCGCCGAGCGCGCACACCATTCCCAAGAGCACGAAACGGACTGTAGGGGAGCGGGCCGCCGCCGGAGGGCCGCCCGGGCCGCCTCGGGGCGCTCTCACCCCGGTGTCTAGGCTGTCGACCGGAAATCGCCGTAGGGGCGATGCGACCAGGGGGAGACACGGACATGGCGGAAGCACGTCGACGACTTCGTTCGGGCACGGTCGTGCTCGGAGGCGTGGGGCTGCTCGCCACCGCCCTCACCGCCTGCTCCTCCGACCCCGACAAGCGCTGCGTCGACCGCGACAGCTACACCCTCGCCAAGGGATACAAGGTCGTCGCCGACAAGAACTGCAAGTCCGCCAAGAGCACGTCCGGCGGCGTCTGGTACTACGGAGGCAAGAAGCAGGGCTCCTGGGTGGACGGCGGATCCCTCGGCAAGCCGGGCAAGGGGTCCGGCGGCTCGAGCGGTTCGAGCAGCAGCGGCGGCGGCAGCGGCGTCGACCGCGGCGGCTTCGGCGGGGACGGCGACGGCGGCGGCCACAAGGGCAGCTCCGGCGGCTGAGCCGGCGGACGACCCGGCGACCGGACGACCGAGCGGCTGAACAGGACACCGTCACCCATGCGACGTCACACCGTCGAGCCCCGCCCCGGCTGGCAGCAGACCGTCGAGGCACAGGGCCTCGTCTACCCCCTCACCCGTCACCCCGACGGCAGTCTGCGCCCCTACTGGGACGAGAGCGCCTACTACTCCTTCACCCTCGACGAGGTCGAGGCGCTGGAGGAGACCGTCGAGGAGCTGCACGCCCTGTGCCTGGCCGCCGCCGCGCACCTGGTGAACGCCGACCGCCTCGCCGACCTCGGCATCACCGACCCGCGGATCGCGGCGGCGGTCGCCGAGGCCTGGCGTCGGCGCGCCGAACTCCCCTCCGTCTACGGGCGCTTCGACCTCCGCTACGACGGGACGGGCCCGGCGAAGCTCCTCGAGTACAACGCCGACACCCCGACCTCCCTCGTCGAGGCCGCCTCCCCGCAGTGGTTCTGGATGGAGGACCGCTTCCCCGGCGCCGACCAGTGGAACTCCCTGCACGAACGCCTCGTCGCCGCCTGGAAGAAGCAGGCCGCGCTGCTTCCGCCCGGCAACCCCCTCTACTTCGCGCACTCCTCGGCCGACGAGCTCGGCGAGGACCTCATGACGGTCGCCTACCTCAAGGAGACCGCCGAACAGGCCGGCCTGGACACCGACTGGATCTCCATGGAGGAGATCGGCTGGGACCCGCTGTCCGGCCGCTTCGTCGACGGACAACTCCGCTTCATCCGCAGCTGCTTCAAGCTCTACCCCTGGGAATGGCTCAGCACCGACCGCTTCGCCGGCCACGTCCTCGACACCCTCGACAACGGAGGCGGCACCGGCAGCACCCTGTGGATCGAGCCCGCCTGGAAGATGCTCCTCAGCAACAAGGCGCTGCTCGCCGTCCTGTGGGAACTGAACCCCGGCCACCCCCACCTGCTGCCCGCGTACCTCGACGGCCCGCGCGACCTCGCGGCGACCACCGGCTACGTCGCCAAGCCGCTGCTGGGCCGCGAGGGGGCCGGCGTCACGATCCACGAGAAGGGCGCCGATCCCGTCGTCCGCGACGACGAGCCCTGCTGCTACCAGGCGCTCGCCCCGCTCCCCGCCTTCGACGGCAACCACGTCGTCCTCGGCGCGTGGGTGGTGGACGGGGAGTCCGCCGGCCTCGGCATCCGCGAGTCCGCCGGCCTGATCACGGACGAGTACGCCCGCTTCGTCCCGCACGTGATCCTCTGACCGGTAGCCGGTAGGCTGCTGAACGGGCCGTGACTGGCGCGCTGGGATGGGACGGACCATCGGGGAGCGGCCCGTGAGCAGTGACAGTGCCGTGCGCCTGGGCCGAACCGAACTCGCCGTACGCCACGTCCGGAGGTCCCGATGCCCGAGAATTCCGCACCCCCGTCCACCGAGTCCGCCGCGTTCCGCGCGGCCCTCGACGTCGTCCGTGCGGTCGAGCCGCGCGTCGCCGACGCCATCGGCCAGGAGCTCGCCGACCAGCGCGAGATGCTCAAGCTGATCGCCTCGGAGAACTACGCCTCCCCGGCCACCCTCCTCGCGATGGGCAACTGGTTCAGCGACAAGTACGCCGAGGGCACCGCCGGCCGCCGCTTCTACGCCGGCTGCCGCAACGTGGACACCGTCGAGTCCCTCGCCGCCGAGCACGCCCGCGAGCTCTTCGGCGCCCGTCACGCCTACGTACAGCCGCACTCCGGCATCGACGCCAACCTCGTCGCCTTCTGGGCCGTCCTCGCCGACCGCGTCGAGGCCCCCTTCCTGGAGAAGACCGGCGCCCGCCAGGTCAACGACCTCTCCGAGGCCGACTGGGCCACCCTGCGCCAGGCCTTCGGCAACCAGCGCATGCTCGGCATGTCCCTGGACGCCGGCGGCCACCTCACGCACGGCTTCCGCCCGAACATCTCCGGCAAGATGTTCGACCAGCGCTCCTACGGCACGGACCCCGCGACCGGCCTCATCGACTACGACGCGCTGCGCACGACGGCCCGCGAGTTCAAGCCGATGATCATCGTCGCGGGATACTCGGCGTACCCCCGCCTGGTGAACTTCCGGATCATGCGCGAGATCGCCGACGAGGTCGGCGCGACCCTCATGGTCGACATGGCGCACTTCGCGGGCCTGGTCGCCGGCAAGGTGCTGACCGGCGACTTCGACCCCGTCCCGCACGCCCAGATCGTCACCACGACCACCCACAAGTCGCTGCGCGGCCCGCGCGGCGGCATGGTCCTGTGCGACGACTCCCTCAGGGACCAGGTCGACCGCGGCTGCCCGATGGTCCTCGGCGGCCCGCTCCCGCACGTCATGGCCGCCAAGGCCGTCGCCCTCGCCGAGGCCCGGCAGCCCGCCTTCCAGGACTACGCCCAGCGCATCGTCGACAACGCGCGCGCCCTCGCCGAGGGCCTGACGCGGCGCGGCGCGACCCTGGTCACCGGCGGCACGGACAACCACCTGAACCTGATCGACGTCGCCTCCTCCTACGGTCTCACCGGCCGGCAGGCCGAGGCCGCGCTGCTCGACTCGGGCATCGTCACCAACCGCAACGCCATCCCGGCCGACCCGAACGGCGCCTGGTACACGTCCGGCATCCGCATCGGCACCCCCGCGCTGACCACCCGCGGCCTCGGCGCGGCCGAGATGGACGAGGTGGCGGCCCTCATCGACCGGGTCCTCACCGCCGCCGAGCCGGGCGTCACGAAGTCGGGCGCGCCGTCGAAGGCCTCCCACGTCCTGGACGGGAAGATCGCGGACGAGATCTCCCGCCGCGCGACGGACCTGGTCGCGGGCTTCCCGCTGTACCCGGAGATCGACCTCGGCTGACCCGCCGGCGTCCCGGGCGGCCCGCGCGGCCGCCCGGGACCCGTTCCGGGTGGTCTCCGCGCTCTGAGACAATAGGGGGCATGGCCTCTGACCGCCCGCCCGTCGCCCACCACCACCCTCAGGGGAATGGCTCCGCCATGCAGTCTCGTCCGCGTGTGCTCTCCGGAATCCAGCCCACCGCAGGCTCTTTCCACCTCGGCAACTACCTCGGCGCCGTCCGCCAGTGGGTGGCTCTGCAGGAGTCCCACGACGCCTTCTACATGGTCGTCGACCTGCACGCGATCACGGTCCCGCAGGACCCGAAGGAGCTCGGCGCGAACACCCGGCTGGCGGCCGCCCAGCTGCTCGCGGCCGGCCTCGACCCCGAGCGCTGCACGCTGTTCGTCCAGAGCCACGTCCCCGAGCACGCGCAGCTCGCCTGGGTGATGAACTGCCTCACCGGCTTCGGCGAGGCCAGCCGGATGACGCAGTTCAAGGACAAGTCCGCCCGGCAGGGCGCCGACCGCGCGAGCGTCGGCCTCTTCACGTACCCGATCCTCCAGGTCGCCGACATCCTGCTCTACCAGGCCCACGAGGTCCCGGTCGGCGAGGACCAGCGCCAGCACATCGAGCTCACCCGCGACCTCGCCGAGCGCTTCAACGGCCGCTACGGCGAGACCTTCACGATCCCGAAGCCGTACATCCTGCGCGAGACCGCGAAGATCTACGACCTCCAGGACCCGTCGATCAAGATGAGCAAGTCGGCGTCCACGCCGAAGGGCCTCATCAACCTGCTCGACGAGCCGAAGGCCACCGCCAAGAAGGTCAGGAGCGCGGTCACCGACACCGACACGGTCATCCGCTACGACGCGGAGAACAAGCCCGGCGTCAGCAACCTGCTCACCATCCTGTCGACGCTCACCGGCCGCAGCGTCCCCGAGCTGGAGAGCAGCTACGAGGGCAAGCTCTACGGCGCGCTCAAGACGGACCTCGCCGACGTCGTCGTCGACTTCGTGACGCCGTTCCGGGACCGCACCCAGCAGTACCTGGACGACCCCGAGACGCTCGACTCGATCCTCGCCAAGGGCGCCGAGAAGGCACGCGCCGTGGCCGCCGAGACGCTGTCGCGGACGTACGAGCGGATGGGCTTCCTGCCCGCGAAGCACTGAAGGCGCTCCGAAGCACCCGGGGCGCACCGCACACCTGTTCCTCGGGGCAGAGCGCTGCACATCACTCTGTCTGCGCCTGCCCACAGGACAGCGGCAGCCGTACAGTCGATAGCCGTACGACCGAGTACGAACCCGGCACCACACCCCGCCATCACGACATGACGACAGGAGAAGACGTGGGGACCGTAACGATCGGCGTGTCGATCGCGGTCCCGGAGCCTCACGGCAGCCTGCTCCAGGAGCGGCGCACAGGCTTCGGCGACGCCGCGGCTCACGGCATCCCCACCCACGTCACGCTCCTGCCGCCGACCGAGATCGACGCGGGCGCGCTGCCGGCCGTCGAGGCGCACCTCACCGAGGTCGCGGCGGCCGGCCGTCCCTTCCCGATGCGGCTTTCCGGCACGGGGACGTTCCGGCCGCTGTCGCCGGTCGTCTACCTGAGGGTCGTTCAGGGCGCGGAGACCTGCGCCCGGCTCCAGCAGCGCATCCGGGACGCCTCCGGGCCCCTGGTGCGTGAGCTGCAGTTCCCGTACCACCCGCACGTCACCGTCGCGCACGGCATCGACGAGGCCGCGATGGACCGGGCCTTCCAGGAGCTCGCCGGCTACGAGGCGGAGTGGCCCTGCACCGGCTTCGCCCTCGCCGAACAGGGCGCCGACGGCGTCTGGCGCAAGCTCCGCGAGTACCCCTTCGGCGGCACGGTGGTGCCCCCGCAGGCCGCCCACGTCGACCGGGGCTCCCTGCCGGCGCGCTGAGCCCGACCGACCGGTTCAGAGCGGCAGACGCCGGAACAGCCCCCGCGGCAGGTGGCGCAGGAGGGACATCACCGGGCGCAGCGCCCCGGGCGCCCACACCGTCTCCGAGCGGCGCCGCAGTCCCAGTTCGACGGCGGTGGCGACCGCCTCCGGGGTGGTCGCGGGCGGCGTGTGCGCCCGCCCGGCCGTCCGTTTCGTCCGCACGAACCCGGGCCGCACGACCATGACGTGGACGCCGGTGCCGTACAGGGCGTCGCCCAGGCCCTGGGCGAAGGCGTCGAGGCCGGCCTTGCTGGAGCCGTAGATGAAGTCCGAACGGCGGGCCCGCTCGGCGGCGACCGAGGAGAACACGACCAGCGAGCCGTGTCCCTGCGTCTGGAGGGCCTGCGCGGCGATCAGGCCGGCCGACACCGCCCCCGTGTAGTTGGTCTGCGCGACGCGCACCGCGGCCGCCGGCTCGCGCTCGTCGTTCGCCTGGTCGCCGAGGACGCCGAAGGCGAGCAGCACCAGATCGACGCCGCCCTCGGCGAAGACCTTCCCGAGGGCGCTCTCGTGGGACTGCGGGTCCAGCGCGTCGAACGGCACGGTGTGGACGTCCGCCCCCAGCAGCCGCAGCTTCGCGGCGGCCGACTCCAGCGCCGGGGACGGCCGCCCGGCCAGCCACACCGTGCGGGTGCGGCGGGCGATCAGCCGGCGCGCGGTGGCCAGGGCGATCTCCGACGTGCCGCCGAGGACGAGCAGGGACTGGGGGAGGCCGGAGGCGTCCTTCATACGGGCTCCTGGGGAACGGTGCCGGGAACGGTCTCGGCCGGCATCCCGGCGACCGTATCGCCCCTGGTCGGGCGACTGGTCGTGAAACGTGACGATCATCCCCGAAATGGCCGATCGACTGCATACCGGCCGAATCGCCGGCTTCCGGTGGCGGTGTCGGCGCGCTTGTGCACCTCTGCCCGGCGTCATCCGTCGTGAGCAGGGCAGAGTGGGCTCATGGACTGGCTCAGAAAGCTGCCGTGGATCGGCCCGTCGGTCGCGCGCCTCATGGCCACGCACGCGTGGCGGTCGTACGAGCGCCTGGACCGCGTGAAGTGGACGCGGCTCGCCGCCGCGATGACCTTCGTCAGCTTCGTGGCGCTCTTCCCGCTGCTCACCGTGGCCGCGGCCGTCGCCGCCGCCACACTGACCGAGTCCCGGCAGCAGGAACTCCAGGACAAGATCGTCGACCAGGTCCCCGGCATCTCCGACCAGATCGACGTCCACGGCCTGGTCGAGAACGCCGGCACGGTCGGGTCCATCGCCGGCGCCGTCCTGCTGCTGACCGGCATCGGCTGGGTCGGGCAGATGCGGGACTGTCTGCGCGCGGTGTGGGAGCTGCCCGACAAGGACGAGAACCCGGTCCTCGCCAAGGCGAAGGACGCCGGCGTCCTCGTCGGGCTCGGCGGTGCGCTCCTGCTCACCCTCGCCATCTCCACCATCGCCTCGGCGCTGGTCGGCTGGATCACGGACGAGCTCGGCATAGACCAGGCCGGCTGGGGCAGCGTCCTGCTGCGGTCCGCGGCGTTCGCCGTCGCCGTCCTCGCCGACTTCCTGCTGCTGCTCTACGTCCTCACCCTGCTGCCGGGCGTCGAACCGGGCCGCCGCCGGCTCGTCGTCGCCGCGTTCATCGGCGCCGTCGGCTTCGAGCTGCTGAAGCTGCTGCTGAGCGGATACATGCAGGGCGTGGCCGCGAAGAGCATGTACGGCGCGTTCGGCGTGCCCATCGCCCTGCTGCTGTGGATCAACTTCACCGCGAAGCTGGTCCTGTACTGCGCCGCCTGGACGGCGACCGGCAGCGCACCCGAGGAGCCCGGGGACATCGACGTCAGCGACGCCGTCGTACCAGGTCCGGCAGGGGCCAGCGGCGGTTGACCAGCCACGCGCCGCCCGCCAGCAGCACCAGCAGACCGCCGGTGATCGCCAGCGCGATCCACATGCCGCCGGAACGCCCCTCCGCCACCACGCCCGCCACCGGCTTCGCCGACGCGTTCCCCGCGCCGCCCGCCTGCCCGGCCTCCGCGGACGGGTTCGCGCCGGGCTGGGCGCTCGGCTGCGCGGCGTTCCGCGGCGCGACCAGCTCACCCACCGGCGTCACCTTGCCGGCCGCCTGGAAGCCCCAGTCGAACAGGGCGGCGGTCTCCTTGTACACCTCGTTGTGGTCGGACTTCTCCGGGTTCATGACCGTGACCAGCAGCACCTTGCCGTTGCGCTCGGCGACGCCGGTGAAGGTGGCGCCCGCGTTGGTGGTGTTGCCGTTCTTGACGCCCGCGATGCCGGGGTACTGGGAGATGTCGTAGTCGCCGCTCAGCAGCCGGTTGGTGTTCTGGATCTCGAAGGTCCCGCGGCTGGTCTTGCCCTTCTTGTTCTTCGTCGTCTCGCCGGGGAACTTGGCCGAGACGGTCGAGCAGTACTCCCGGAAGTCCTTCTTCTGCAGGCCCGAACGGGCGAACAGCGTCAGGTCGTACGCCGAGGAGACCTGCCCGGGCGCGTCGTAGCCGTCCGGGGAGACGACATGGGTGTCGAGGGCCTGCAGTTCGCCGGCGTGGTCGTTCATCTGGGCGACCGTGGCGGCGACGCCGCCGTTCATCGCGGACAGGACGTGCACGGCGTCGTTGCCCGACCGCAGGAAGACGCCGAGCCACAGATCGTGGACCGAGTACGTCTCGCCTTCCTTTATGCCGACGAGGCTGGAGCCCGAGCCGATGCCGGCCAGGTCCTTCGGGTCGACCTTGTGCACGGTGGCCCGGGGGAAACGCGGCAGCACGGTATCGGCGAACAGCATCTTCATCGTGCTCGCCGGGGGCAGCCGCCAGTGCGCGTTGTGCGATGCCAGCACATCGCCCGACTCGGCGTCCGCGACGATCCACGACCGCGCCGTGAGGTTCTTCGGCAGCACCGGCGCGCCGCCCGCGATCGTCACCTGGGTGCCCGCCTGCCCGAGCCGCGCGCCGCCCACGGTCGACATCTTCGCCGGAGGGGTGACCGAGGGAGAGGCGGAAGCCGAGGCCCCCTTCGAGGCTCCGGCGGACGGCGACGCCGACGCGGAGGCGGGCGGCGACGCCGAAGGCGAACGGGGCGCCGACGGGGGCGGGATCGGCACGGCGAGCGAGGCGGGCGCGGTCAGCGCGAGGGCCGCGAGGGTCGCGGAGGTGACCAGCAGGGAGCGCCTGACGGTCTGCTTCATGGGTGCGGGCACGACGCAGAACGTACCCGGCCCGCGACCCGAAGTCCCGCTCCCCTCCCCACCCCGGTCACGGAACAGGACACCGGGCGGCGATACTGAACGCATGACGCTCAGCCGCCGCCTCTCCTGGTTCCTGCTCGCCTTCGGGGTGTGGAGCTGGATCATCTGGGTCACTTTCGTCAAGAACCTGGTCAAGGACAGCAGCGGGCTCGCGTTCGAGGACGGCGACCCCACCGCGTACTTCTGGGTGCATCTCACGCTGGCCGTCGTGTCCTTCGTATTGGGGACGGTCGTCGGGGCCATCGGGTTGCGTGGTCTGCGCGCACTCGGCCGGACGTCATAGCCATGGTGATCGTTTTCGCGGTCGTCGCCCTGACCGTCCTGGTCACGGCCAACTGGTACCTGTGGCGCCGGCTGTTCCGCGACACCACCCGCGGCCCCGGCCGGGCCCGCCGCGGCGGTGCCGTCCTCATCGCCGGCGGCTGGGCGCTGGCCTTCGGCGCCCTGGCCGCCGAGCGGGCCGGCGCCCCCTTCTGGCTCCAGCGGATCCTCGCCTGGCCGGGCTTCCTGTGGCTGGCCCTGTCCGTCTACCTGCTGCTGGGCGTCGTCGCGGGCGAGGCGGTACGGCCGCTGCTGCGCCGCTTCCTGGAGAAGCGGGCGCGCGCCGCGGACCCGTCCGGGACGTCCGTCGGCGACCCGGTGCCGGACCCGGTCCCGGTGGGCGCGCCCGCCTCCGAACGGTCCGCCCCGGAGACGAAGCCGGGACCGGGCGCGCCGGGGCCGGGGAGCCCGGCCGCCGGGGCGCCCTCGCCGTCCCGCCGGGTGTTCGTCTCGCGGGTGGTGGCCGGCGCGGCGGCCGCGGCCGCCGCGGGGACCGTCGGCTACGGCACCTACGGCGTGCTGCGCGGACCCAGGGTCAAGCGGGTGACCGTTCCCCTCGCCAAGCTGCCGCGGGCCGCCCACGGTTACCGGATCGCGGTGGTCAGCGACATCCACCTGGGCCCGGTGCTGGGCCGCGGCTTCGCGCAGAAGGTCGTGGACACGATCAACGCGACGCAGCCCGACCTGATCGCGGTGGTCGGCGACCTCGTCGACGGCAGCGTCAAGGACCTCGGGCCGGCGGCCGCACCGCTCTCGCAGCTGAGGGCCCGGCACGGCAGCTACTTCGTCACCGGCAACCACGAGTACTTCTCCGGCGCCGCCGGCTGGGTCGAGGAGGTGCGCCGACTCGGCCTCACACCGTTGGAGAACGCGCGCACCGAGCTCGACCGGTTCGACCTCGCCGGAGTCAACGACATCGCCGGCGAGAGCGAAGGACAGGGACCGGACTTCACCCGGGCCCTCGGCGGCCGCGACACCGCGCGCGCCTGTGTGCTCCTCGCCCACCAGCCGGTCCAGATCCACGACGCGATGCGTCACGGCGTCGACCTCCAGCTGTCCGGGCACACCCACGGCGGTCAGCTGTGGCCCGGCAACTTCGTCGCCGCCGCCGCGAATCCCACCCTGGCGGGACTGGAACGCCACGGCGACACCCAGCTGTACGTCTCCCGGGGCGCCGGCGCCTGGGGCCCGCCCACGCGCGTCGGCGCACCGTCCGACATCACCGTCGTCGAACTGGCCTCCCGGCACGCCTGACGGGGGCTCGCCCGGGCTCCGGCCGGGCCGCCCGGACGGACCTGACGCCCCGTCTCATCCCTTGCGGGGAACCTGAGAAGGAGCTGTGAAACCAGGCCGAAACAGTGCGTCGGTAAGTTCTTTCCCATCTCGCCGGACACCTCTTCCCTCGGCTGAAACTCCTGTGGTTAGGTGAGGCCGCCGCCAAGGGGAGCGGCACTTTTTGTGGACTGGGCCCGTCTGGCGGCCTGGGGAGGCAGGGCACCACCATGCGCTCTGTTCGCATGCGGATTCTCCTGACGCTGCTGGTCCTCGCGGTGATCGGAGCGGGCGGCTGGCAGATGCTGCCGTCGAAGGAGAAGAGCGACGCGACCATCACGGTCGGCACCACGGACACCGTCACCTCGCTGGACCCTGCGGGCGCCTACGACGCCGGATCGTGGGCGCTGTTCAGCAACGTCTTCCAGTCCCTGCTGACCTACCAGCCGGGCGGTGTCTCACCCGTGCCGGACGCGGCCCGGAGCTGCTCCTTCGCCCACGGCAGCCTGCTCACGTACACCTGCGAACTGCGCGACGACCTCGCCTTCCCCGACGGCGACAAGGTGACGGCCGAGGACGTGAAGTTCTCCTTCGACCGGGTCAAGAAGATCCACTCGGACGTCGGTCCGGCGTCCCTGTTCTCCACCCTGAAGTCGGTCGACGCCCACGACCTGACCGTCGTCTTCCATCTGTCGTCGCCGGACGCCACGTTCCCGTTCAAGGTGGCCACCGGGGCCGGGTCGATCCTCGACCACACCCGCTATCCGGCCGACGCCCTGCGCACGGGCGACGGCGTCGACGGCACCGGCCCCTACACGCTCACCGGGTACTCCAAGGGCGAGAAGGCCGAGCTGTCGCCCAACCCGCGCTACCGGGGCGCGGTCTCCGCCGGCGCGCCCGTCGAGCTTCGCTACTACGCCGACCCGGACACGCTGGAGAAGGCCTGGAAGGCCAAGGACGTCGACGCGGCCACGCGCCAGCTGCCCCCCGCGGCCCTCGCCGCCCTCAACGCCAGCGACCCCGGCCAGCGGGTCACCGAAGCCGACAGCTCCGAGATCCGCAACCTGTACTTCGACACCCGCTCCGGCTCGCCGCTGCACGACGTCGACGCCCGCAGGGCGGTGGCCTGGCTGATCGACCGCGGGCAGCTCGCGTCGACCGTGTACGACGGGACCGTCGAGCCGCTGTACTCGCTCATCCCGACCGGGATCAACGGTCACACCTCCTCCTTCTTCGACAGCTACCCGGACCGCGACCTCGCGAAGGCGCGGGGGCTCCTGGAGAAGGCCGGCGTCAGCATCCCGGTGACCTTCACCTACGGCTACGGCCTGGGCAGCGGCGCGGCGGCGGCCGAGGCCGTGGAGATCAAGCGGCAGCTGGAGGCCGGCGGTCTGTTCAAGGTGAACGTCAAGGGCTACAAGTGGACCGACTTCCAGAAACGGTGGGCCACCGGCAGACTCGACGCCTACGCCGTCGGCTGGGTGGCCGACTACCCCGACCCGGACACCTTCACGGCCCCGCTCGTCGGCACCGGCTCCACCATGAACACCGGCTACAGCGACAAGGACGTCGACGAGTACATCGCCGACAGCCGGCGGTTCGCCGACCGCAGCCAGGTCGCCGACGACTTCCGCGACCTGCAGCAGGTCATCGCCCAGGACGTGCCGGTCGTCCCGCTGTGGCAGCGCAAGGAGTACGTCGTCACCTCCTCGGAGGTCGGCGGCGGCCAGTACCTGGCGGACGGCAACGGCGTGTTCCGCCTCTGGAAGCTCGACTGGATCTGAGCCCTATCCGCAGGTCCTCGGGCGGGTCGGCAGCGTCACCGTCACCGCCAGGCCCTCACCCGGCGCCGTCCGCACCCCGACCTCGCCCCCGTGGGCCCCGACCACCCCCTGCACGATCGCCAGGCCCAGCCCGCTGCCCGCGCCGCCGCCGGCCCGGAAGAAGCGGTCGAAGACCCGCGCCGCGTCCTCGGGGCCCAGCCCCGGCCCCTCGTCCTCCACCCACAGCCGCACCACGCCGTCCACCCGCCCCACGCCGAGCCGCACCGGGACCCCGGCCGGCGTGTGCGTGCGGACGTTGCCGACCAGGTTGCCCAGCACCTGCCGCAGCCCCGACTCGTCGGCCTGCAGCAGCACCGCCCCCTCGGCCTCGACGGTCACCGGCCGGCCGGGCTGCTGCGCCCGCAGGTCCTGCGCCGACTCCCGCACCAGACGGCTCACGTCCACCGTGCGCAGCCGCAGCTCGGGCCGCTGGTCGAGACGGGCCAGCATGAGCAGCTCGTCGACCAGCCGGCCCATCCGGTCCACCTCGCCGTTCATCCGGTCCCAGGCCCGTCGGCGCTCCTCCGGCTCGACCAGCATCCCCTGGTCGTACAGCTGGAGATAGCCGCGGATCGCGGCGAGCGGGGTGCGCAGCTCGTGCGAGGCGTCGGCCACGAAGCGACGCAGCTGGGCCGCGCTGCGCTCGCGCGTGCGGTACGCCGTCTCCACCTGGTGGAGCATCGAGTTCAGGGCCAGCCGCAGCTGTTCGACCTCGTGGGTGGGGTGCTCGCTGGAGGGCACCCGCCGGGTCAGGTCCCCCTCGGCGATCGCCGACGAGGTCTCCACCATGTCCTCCAGCGGCCGCATCCGCCGCCGCACGCTGAACAGGGTCAGACAGGCGAGCAGCGCCAGCAGCAGCGTGCCGACGGCGAGGTCCAGGCGGAGGGCCTTCGCTATGCCGTTGTGGAGCGCCTCGGTGGAGGTGGCCAGCAGGATGTACGTGCCGTCGGAGAGCCGGGTCGCGGTCGCCCGGTAGGGGGCGTCGTGCACGGTGACGTCGCGCGGGCCGTCGGCGGCGGCCAGCGCAGCCGGGTCCCGCACCGCCTCGGCGAGGCCGCGCTGGGCGTCGGTGGGCTCGACGCCGAACAGGCTGAGGGCGGCGCCCCGGCCGTCGACGGCGGTGAACACCGAGTCGGGCGCGGGCACGTCGCCGCCCCGGGGCGCGAGGCGGTCGCTGACGACGCTCAGCGCGCTCAGCGAGTCGATCTGGCTCAGCGTGAGCCGCGAACCGCCCAGCGAGTCGCGCAGATGCGTCAGTTCGGTGTCCACCTGGTCGAGCAGGTAGTGCCGCATCCCCATCAGGCTGACGGCGGTCGCCACGACGATGCCGAGCGCGAGCAGCCCGACGCTCGCCGCCGTCAGCTTGGCGCGCAGCGAGTGGACGCCGTGCCGGTGGATCCGCCTCACGCCAGCCCGTATCCCACGCCCCGCCGGGTGGTGATCACCGGCGGTCCCAGGGAGTCCAGCTTGCGCCGCAGATAGCTGATGTAGGTCTCGACGACGGTCGACTCCGGCGGGGTGTGCTCGTACTGCCAGACGTGGCGCAGGAGTTGCTCCTTGGGCACGATCCGGCCGCCGTTGCGCACCAGGAAGCGCAGCAGCGCGTACTCGGTGGGGGTGAGCTCGACCGAGCGGCCGGCCCGGTGCACGCTGTACGTCGTCTCGTCCAGCTCCAGGTCGCCGTAGCGCAGCGGCGGCCGCTGCGGCAGGACGTCGGCTGGCCGGGTGCGCCGCAGGACCGCCGTGATCCGGGCGACCACCACGTCGATGTCGAACGGCTTGGTGATGTAGTCGTCGCCGAAGCCGAGGGCGCCGACGATCTCGGCGGGCGCGTCGCGCGCGGTGAGGAACACCAGCGCCAGGTCCGGCCTGCGGGACCGCAGTTCGCGCCCCAGCGCCCTCCCGTCGCCGTCCGGCAGCATCACGTCGAGGAGGGCCGCGTCCGGCCTGGTCCGCTCGGCGAGGGCGAGGGCCTCGCGGACCGTGCCCGCGGTCATGACCTCGAAGCGGTGATAGCGCAGGGCGATGGCGAGGACGTCCGCGATGCTCGGTTCGTCCTCCACGACCAGCACGGTCCCACAAGCCGTCGTCATGACCCCAGTATCGGCGGCCCCCGGAGCCGCCGGGACCGCTTCGCGCTTTGGAGTTCCTTGAGAGTCGGCCCGGCCCCATGACCGCCCGGGCGCGCCGCCGCCGATCCTGGACCGGACGACCCGGGGGACCGACCGAGGATCTGCAGAAGGAGTTTGAGCGTGGCGGCATTGGCGCGCTGGTGCTATCGGCACCGGCTGGTGGTCCTGTTGCTCTGGGTGGGGGCGCTGTTCGGGCTGGGTTTCTCGGCCTCGGCGGCGGGCACGGACTACGCGAACGTCTTCTCCCTCCCCGACACGGACTCCAAGAAGGCGTACGACCTGATGGAGAAGGCGTTCCCCGCGCGCGCGGGCGACACCGACACCGTCGTCTGGAAGGTCGACGAGGGCTCGGTACGGGACCAGGACGTACGGTCCCGGATACAGCCCGTCCTCGACGACATCGCGAAGATGAAGGGCGTCGGCGGGGTCACCGGCCCGTACGCCGGGGGAGCAGGGCAGATCAGCGGCGACGGGCGGATCGCCTACGCCCAGATCACCTTCACCGAGCAGGCGAACGCGGTGCCCAGGGAACTCGTCCAGGACGTCGTCGACACCGCGCGCGGCGCCGGTCGGGACGGCCTGGACGTCGAGGTGGGCGGCCAGGCCGTCAAGCGGGTGCAGGAACCGCCCACCGGCCTCGCCGAGATGGTCGGCCTCGCGGCGGCGGCCGTGGTCCTGTTCCTGGCCTTCGGCTCGCTGTACGCGATGCTGCTTCCGCTCGCCGTGGCGGTCTTCGGCGTCGGCCTGGGGCTGTTCTCGACCCAGCTGCTCAGCCACGTCACCGACATCCCGGACCTGGCCCCGCTGCTGTCCTCGCTGATCGGGCTCGGCGTCGGCATCGACTACGCCCTGTTCATCGTCACCCGGCACCGCAAGGGCGTCCTGCGCGGAATCGACCCGGAGGAGTCGGCGGTCACCGCCCTCAACACCTCGGGCCGGGCCGTGCTGTTCGCGGGCGGCACGGTGTGCATCGCGCTCGCCGGGATGCTGGTGACGAACCTGCGCTTCCTGGACGGCGTCGTCGTCGGCACCTCCCTCACGGTCGTCCTGAGCGTCCTCGCCGCGACGACGCTGCTGCCGGCGCTGCTCGGCTTCCTCGGCGTGCGCGTGCTGAGCCGCAGGCAGCGGCGTCTGCTGGCGGATGCGGGTACCTCCCGCTCGAGCGAAGCCGAGAGTGGGGGAGGGCCGGAGCCGGAGAAGACGAGCAGCCCGTCGGCCCGCTGGTCGGCGGGTGTGCAGCGCCGCCCCAGGACGATCGCCGCGCTCGCCCTCGCCGTCATGGCCGTCCTGGCGCTGCCCGTGCTGTCGCTGCACCTCGGCGCCACCGACCAGGGCAACGACGACGCCGCGACGACCACCCGCCAGGCCTACGACCTGCTCGCGGAGGGCTTCGGGCCGGGCTTCAACGGCCCCCTCCAGGTGGTCGTGGAGGGCGGCGACGCCACCGCGCTGACCCGGGGCATCGCGAAGACGCCCGGCGTCGCGCAGTCGGTCGCGCTGCCGCCCGCCCGCGGGATCACCGTCATCCAGGTGGTGCCCACGACCTCGCCGCAGTCCGAGCAGACCGACGCGCTCATCGACCGGCTGCGCGACGACGTGATCCCCGCGTCGGGGGCCGAGGCGCACGTGGGCGGTGTGACGGCCGTCTCCAAGGACTTCGCGACGGTCACCGGCGACCGGCTGCCCCTCTTCATCGCCACCATCATCGGCCTCGGCTTCCTGCTGCTCCTGATCGCCTTCCGCTCGCTGGTCGTGCCGCTGACGGCCGCCGTGATGAACCTGATCGCGGCCGCCGCCTCGTTCGGCGTCCTCGTCGCGGTCTTCCAGTGGGGCTGGGGCCTGGAGCTGCTCGGCCTCGGCAAGGAGGGGCCGATCAACGCCTTCCTGCCGGTCATCATGCTGTCCCTGCTGTTCGGCCTGTCGATGGACTACCAGGTCTTCCTGGTCAGCCGGATGCACGAGGAGTGGGTGCACACCCGGGACAACGCGCGCGCCGTCCGGGTGGGCCTCGCGGAGACCAGCCGGGTCATCAACTCCGCCGCCCTCATCATGGTGTGCGTCTTCCTCGCCTTCGTGCTCAGCGGCGACTCGGGCGCGGCGATGGCGGGGGTCGGCCTCGCGGCGGCGGTCGCGCTGGACGCGTTCATCCTGCGCACGGCCCTCGTGCCGGCGGCGATGCACCTGCTGGGCGACTCCAACTGGTGGCTGCCCGCGTGGCTGGAGAAGCGGCTGCCGCATCTCGCGGTCGAACCGAAGGAGGAGGCCGCGGAGCAGCCCGCGGGCGGCGGTCCGGCCACGGTCGTCCACGGCTTCGTCCGCGACACCGCCGGCGACCCGGTCGAAGGCGCCACGGTCACCCTGCTGACGCAGGACGGAGCGGAACGGGACCGGGTGACCTCGCTCGCCGACGGCTCGTACATCCTCACCGTCCCCGCCGCCGGGACCTATCTGCTGGTGACGACGGCCGAGCCGCCGCTGCTGAAGCGCACCCGGCAGCTGACGGTCGCGGGGGAGCCCCTGGTGTACGACGTGGAGCTGGAGGAGGGGGCGGAGGTCGGCTGACTCACGCCCCGGCCGGGCCCGGCGGGTTCTTCTCCGCCGGGTCCGGCCGCGGGTTCTTCTCCGCGGGTTCCGGCAGCGCGTTGGACATCCCGGGCAGGAAGTCCGTGAACAGGTCGTGCACCTCCAGGACGAGCGGTCGCAGCACCCGGAACCGGGCCAGCGCCACCCCGCGCGCGGTGAGGCGCGCACCCCGCCCGGCCAGCCGGTAGCTGCGCTCGCGGCCCGCGGTGCGGTCGTAGATCCAGTACATGACGAGGCCCATCTGCGACAGCCACATCAACTCGGGCAGCACGTCCCGCAGTTCCTCCGGCACCTTCGCCTTCGATCCCGCGAGCACCTCCTTGTGGACGGCTATGGCCTGCACGCGCGCGGGCTCCGACTCGGCGGAGAACGGGCTGAGCGGGCTGTCCGGGTCGGCGGCGTTCTTGAAGAACTGGACGGCGAACTCGTGGTACGGCTCCGCCACCTCCAGCCAGACCCGCAGCACCCCCGCCAGCCGGGCCTCCAGGCTCGTCTCCCGCGCCAGGACGTCCCGGACGGCCTCCCGGTGCTCGGCGGCGAGCCGGTCGTAGAAGCCCTGGATCAGATGCTCCTTGCCGGCGAAGTAGTAGTACGCGTTGCCGACCGAGACCCCGGCCTCCTTGGCGATGGCCCGCATCGTCGTCTTGTCGTAGCCGCGCTCCTGGAACAGCCGCATCGCCGTCTCCAGGATCAGGGCGCGGGTCTGCTCGGACTTGGACGCGGGAGCCCCGGGGGACTCGGTCGGGGGAACGGCCTCGTGGGGACCGTCGTTGTTCGCGGACACGGAAGGAGAGCCTAGTCAGTGGCGCAGGCGCCGCCCGCACAGGCGGGCGGGTCGTAGAGCCAGCCCACGTGCGGGTCGTAGGACCAGCCGTCGCCGCGCCGGTACACGCCCCCGCCCCAGCCGGCGGCCGGCTCCTGTCCCTGACGCCACCTGGCGGCGGCGAGCACGGCGGCCCGTGCGAGCTTCGCTCCGGCGGGAGTGCTCAGCCGGTGGGACAGCGGGCGGTGCTCGCGCAGCGCCCACAGGGTGACGATCCAGGCGGCGGCGCCCCGGTAGACCTGGCCCGCGTCGCCGACGACGGTGATCTCGTCGAGGGTGGCCCGGTGGTTGAGGCCGGGATAGCGGGCGCGCGCCTGCGCCGACCCCGCCGGGACGAACTCCAGCGGCACGAGCTGCGACTGCCGACGCAGCCAGTCGCACAGGAAGCGGCACAGCGAGCACTCGGCGTCGTGCAGGACGGTGAGCCGGCGGACCGGGACGCGTCGGGCGTCCCGGCTGGCGGCGGCCTGCGCGGCCGGTGAGCCCTGCGCGATCGGTGAGCCCTGCGCGGCCCGGTCGGCCGTCACGGTGCTCACGCCCCGGTCGCGGGCGCCGGCGGGGCGGTCCAGCCCTGCGGGGCGACGGGCGGCAGCTGCTCGCGTTCCATGATCCCGCGCCGCCGGATCCGGTTGAGCACGTACACGTTGCCCAGGTGCAGCGCGCCGAGCACCAGCAGCACCACGCCCAGCTTGGTCGACAGGGCCTCGAAGATGCCCCGGGTGTCCTCGATGGTGTCGTCACCGCTCAGGTACAGGGCGACGAACCCGAGGTTGACCAGATAGAACCCCACCACCAGCAGGTGGTTGACGGCGTCGGCGAGCTTCTCGTCGCCCTGGAGGACGTCGGCGAGGAAGATCCGGCCGTTGCGACTGAGGGTCCTGGCCACCCAGATGGTCAGCCCGATGCTGACGACCAGGTAGACGACGTAGGCGATGACCGTGCGGTCCATGTTCCCCACCTCTTCTTGAACGCGTTCAAAACGCTGTCGAGGATGACTGTAGCGCCGTGTTTGAACATGTTCAACTCGGCAGGATGAGGGGTGAAAGGGCTTGTGCGCCGGAGGGATCCGTGAAGGATGGCCGCATGTGGATCGATCTCATCTCCTCGCTCAGCGCCGACGTGAAGCTCGGCGGTCCCGGATGCGAGGAGGAAATGCGGGCGACCGAGGCCGTGCTCGGACATCCTCTGCCGGCCGCCCTCAAGGACTTCTGGCGGCTCGCTGACGGCGCGCACGACGAGAACGGTTTCGCCGTCGTCTGCCCCGTCGGCGAAGTGATGGGCCGCAACCTGGAGTTCCGGAGCTCGGCCGACTTCCGCGACCTCTACATGCCCTTCGATCCGCTGCTGCTCTTCGGCGAGAGCGGCGGCGGCGACCTGTTCGCCTGCGTCGTCAGGCCGCAGCGGCCCGACGTCTTCGTCTGGGACCACGAGAACGACAGCCGCCGCTGGGCGGCGAACGACCTGGAGGACTACCTGCGCCGGCGGCTCGGCGACGACCCGGAGTGGTACGCGCGGTGGTGAGCGCTCAGTCGCTCTTCCTCGGGCGGCCCGCCGCGAGGATCTCGGCCGCCTCCAGGGTGACCTTCGCGCCGATGACGTCGGGCAGCGTGACGGACTGGCCCGGCGCGTAGAACTGGTGGTTGTCGTAACCGCCCACGACCGGCTCGGTGAGGACGTGGACACGCTGGTGCTTGCGGTCGACGATGACGTAGACGGGCACCTTGGCCTGGGCGTACGCGGCGACCTTGGTCCTGAGGTCGTCCTTCCAGTTCCCCGAGGTCACCTCGAGCACCAGGCGGAAGCAGCCGGGGTCGTACGCGTTGTTCTCCACGAAGTGGTCGTCGATGTCCGCGTCGACGATCACGAGGTCGGGAATCGCGTAGTCCTCCGCGCCCGTCGGCAGCCACAGCCCGACGTTCTGCAGGACCTCGGTTTCCGTACCGTGCAGCCCGGCGGCGATGAACGGAATCATCAGCTGGGTCAGTGCGCGGGCGTGCGGGGCATCCGGTGAAGGGGTCACGAGGAGGTGGCCTCCGATGATCTCGACGCGGTAGCCCGGATGGCGCTCCATGATCTCGTCGGCGATCGCCGTGAGGGAGAACGGCTCGTCGTCGGTGTAGGGCTGCTCGACGGATGCAGCGGACATCGCGTGCCTCCTTGGGGCTGGTGTCGAGAGCATCATCGTAGGCCGGGGCGCGCTCCGGTGTCTCTCTTGATCACGTTCACCCGATCGTGGGGTTTGCACGCCGGAGGGCCCCGCCTCCAGTGACGAATCCGGGAGACGGGGCCCTCGTGGGCGTACTGCGACGCAGGTCAGAAGCGTCGGGTGATCAGGGCCTTCTTGACCTCGGCGATCGCCTTCGTGATCTCGATGCCGCGCGGGCAGGCGTCCGTGCAGTTGAACGTGGTGCGGCAGCGCCACACGCCGTCCTTGTCGTTCAGGATCTCCAGCCGCTGCTCGCCGGCCTCGTCACGCGAGTCGAAGATGAAGCGGTGGGCGTTGACGATCGCCGCCGGGCCGAAGTACTGGCCGTCGTTCCAGAACACCGGGCAGGACGAGGTGCAGGCCGCGCACAGGATGCACTTCGTCGTGTCGTCGAACCGCTCGCGGTCCTGCGCCGTCTGGAGACGCTCGCGCGTCGGCTCGTTGGTGTCCTTCGTGATCAGGAAGGGCATCACGTCCCGGTACGCCTGGAAGAACGGCTCCATGTCGACGACCAGGTCCTTCAGGACCGTCAGGCCCTTGATGGGCTCGACCGTGATCGGCTTCTCGGGGTTGATGTCCTTGATCAGCGTCTTGCACGCCAGGCGGTTCTTGCCGTTGATCCGCATCGCGTCCGAGCCGCAGATGCCGTGGGCGCAGGAACGGCGGAAGGTGAGCGTGCCGTCGAGCTCCCACTTGATCTTGTGCAGACCGTCGAGGACGCGCTCCTTGGGGTCGATCTCCAGCTGGAAGTCGTCCCAGACCGCCTCCGCCGAGACCTCCGGGTTGAACCGGCGGATGCGGAAGGTGACGGTGATGTACGGGGAGTCGGCGAAGCCGGGCTCGGGGGCGCCGGCCGCGTCCGCCTTGTCGAGGGTCGGGGTAGCCATCAGTACTTACGCTCCATCGGCTGGTAGCGGGTCTGGACGACCGGCTTGTAGTCGAGACGGACGGTCTCGGCGCCGTCGTCGCCCACCTCGCGGTACGCCATGGTGTGGCGCATGAAGTTGACGTCGTCGCGGTTCGGGTAGTCCTCGCGGTAGTGGCCGCCGCGGGACTCCTTGCGGGCCAGCGCCGACACCGCCATGACCTCGGCCAGGTCGAGCAGGTTGCCCAGCTCGACGGCCTCCAGCAGGTCGGTGTTGAACCGCTTGCCCTTGTCCTGGATCGAGACGCTCTTGTACCGCTCGCGCAGCTCGGCGATCTTCTCGACCGCCGTCTTGATCGTCTGCTCGGTGCGGAACACCATGACGTTCGCGTCCATGGTCTCCTGCAGCTCGCGGCGCAGCACCGCCACGCGCTCGGTGCCCGTGGAGGCCCGCAGCCGCTCCACCTGGTCGACGACCAGCTGCGCCGGGTTCTCCGGCAGCTCGACGAAGTCGGCCTTCTGGGAGTACTCGGCGGCGGCGATGCCGGCCCGCTTGCCGAACACGTTGATGTCCAGCAGCGAGTTGGTGCCCAGGCGGTTGGCGCCGTGCACCGACACACAGGCGACCTCGCCGGCCGCGTACAGGCCGGGGACGACCGTCGTGTTGTCGCGCAGGACCTCGCCCTCGACGTTCGTCGGGATGCCGCCCATGGCGTAGTGCGCGGTCGGCTGGATCGGGATCGGGTCCGTGTAGGGCTCGATGCCGAGGTAGGTGCGCGCGAACTCCGTGATGTCGGGCAGCTTGGCGTCCAGCTGCTCCGGCGGGAGGTGGGTGAGGTCGAGGTAGACGTGGTCGCCCTCGGGACCGCAGCCGCGGCCCTCGCGGATCTCGGTGTAGATCGACCGGGAGACGACGTCACGGGACGCGAGGTCCTTCATGACCGGCGCGTACTTCTCCATGAAGCGCTCGCCGTCCTTGTTGCGCAGGATGCCGCCCTCACCGCGGGCGCCCTCCGTCAGCAGGATGCCCATGCGCCAGATGCCGGTCGGGTGGAACTGGAAGAACTCCATGTCCTCCAGCGGCAGCCCGCGCCGGTACACGGCCGCCTGGCCGTCGCCGGTCAGCGTGTGCGCGTTCGACGTCACCTTGAAGAACTTGCCGCAGCCGCCGGAGGCGTAGATCACGGCCTTCGCCTGGAAGACGTGGATCTCCCCGGTGGCCAGCTCGTACGCCACGACGCCGGCGGACTTCTTGACGCCGTCGACCTCGGTGATCAGCTGGTCGAGGACGTAGAACTCGTTGAAGAACTCCACGCCCTCCTTGACGCAGTTCTGGTACAGCGTCTGGAGGATCATGTGGCCGGTGCGGTCGGCCGCGTAGCAGGACCGGCGGACCGGGGCCTCGCCGTGGTTGCGGCTGTGACCGCCGAAGCGGCGCTGGTCGATCGTGCCGTTCGGGGTGCGGTTGAACGGCAGGCCCATCTTCTCCAGGTCGAGGACGGAGTCGATGGCCTCCTTCGCCAGGATCTCGGCGGCGTCCTGGTCGACCAGGTAGTCACCGCCCTTGACCGTGTCGAAGGTGTGCCACTCCCAGTTGTCCTCCTCCACGTTGGCCAGCGCGGCGGCCATGCCGCCCTGCGCGGCGCCCGTGTGGGAGCGGGTGGGGTAGAGCTTGGTCAGCACGGCGGTGCGGCTGCGCTTGGTCGACTCGATGGCGGCGCGCATACCGGCGCCGCCGGCGCCGACGATGACGGTGTCGTACTTGTGGATCTTCATGATTCTCGCAACCCCGTGCCTAGCGGATGTTCGGGTCGAAGGTGAAGATCACCAGCGTGCCCAGCAGGATGGTGAACACCGTGGCGGTGTAGAGCAGGCCCTTGAGCCACAGCCGGGTGTTCGCGCGCTCCGCGTAGTCGTTGATGACCGTGCGCAGGCCGTTCGCCCCGTGCAGCATCGCGAGCCACAGCATCAGCAGGTCCCAGACCTGCCAGAACGGGGACGCCCAGCGGCCCGCCACGAACGCGAAGCCGATCTTCGACACGCCGCCGTCCAGCACCAGCTGGATCAGCAGGTGGCCGAGGACCAGCACGACCAGCACGACGCCCGACAGGCGCATGAACAGCCAGGCGGCCATCTCGAAGTTGCCCCGGGTGGACTTCGGGGTCTTCTTGGTGCGCTGGCGCGGGGCCTCGATGAAGGGCGCCGGGTTGTCGACGCCGTAGCCGGAGCCGCCCTCGACGGGGCCGATGCCGGCTGCGGTGGATTCAGTGGTCGCCATGGGTGTCAGCTCCCGAACAGTTCACGAGCGGCGTGTCCGAGGACGGGGTAGACCGCCCCGAGCATCAGCACGAGCCACAGGCCCACGACGGTCCAGAGCATCTGCTTCTGGTAGCGCGTGCCCTTCGACCAGAAGTCGACGGCGATGACGCGCAGGCCGTTGAGCGCGTGGAAGAGGATGGCGGCGACGAGGCCGTACTCCAGCAGCGCGACGATGGGGGTCTTGTAGGTGGCTACGACCTTGTCGTAGTCCTCGGGGGAGACACGCACGAGGGCGGTGTCCAGCACGTGGACGAACAGGAAGAAGAAGATGAGGACGCCGGTGACTCGATGAGCCACCCAGGACCACATTCCTTCCCGGCCGCGGTACAGCGTTCCAGCCGGCACGGAAGAACCCTCCGGGAGCGGGGATTGGGGCCTGCCGGCTTGGGTGTCGGACGGGCCCGGCCGGGTACGGTCCACCGGCCCCCAGCATGGTAGCTAGCCGCAGGCTTGGCGCTTACAGGGGGCCTACCGGTGTGATCAAAGTGGCACGCGTTTGGGTTAGCGTCTGCGGCTTCTGGGGTGGGGTGCCCTGTTATATGCCGGGTGCGGCGCCGTCGGGGCTGGTCGCGCCCACGCGGCGGAGCCGCACGTCGTCACGGCCCCGCGCCCCTCAGGGAGTCGGTCAGTCGGTGCTTTGCCAGGCGGCGGAGTTCCTCCGCTGCCACGACCCGTTCGTCCTCCGGATCGTTCGTCAATCGTGATCGGATGGCTTCGAGGACGTGGTCCAGGGACTCGTCCTGAGGTACGTCGTCCAGGCAGACGACGAACACGTGTCCGAATTTCGCCTCGTAGGCCGCGTTCGCCGCGCCCAGCGCCATGTGCGCCGCCTCGTAGGTGCCCTCGGGCAGTGCGGGCAGGTCCTCCTCCGCCAGTGCCTCCGCCAGGTCGCCCGGGGACAGGTCGTAGGCGGCCTCGTCGGAGGCGGCCAAGAGGGCGTCGAGCGTCGGGTAGGGGCGGTGGTCGGCGACGCGGCGGGCCCAGCGGAGGCTGCGCAGACAGGCGAGGAGGGTGCGGTGCGCCTCGTCGGCGGACGCGGTGTTGAAGCCGTGCAGCAGGGGCACCGGCGATGTCCGGGTCTGCGCCGGTATGGCGAGGCGGCCGGAGAGGTGGGGAAGGCGGTGCGCAGGCAGCGTGGATCCTCGCGTCACGTGTGTGGTGGCAGGGGATGCAGTGAAGGATGTGTCATCACGTTATCGAGAGCGGTCGAAGTGTGTCTGACCGATGCCTGAATTTCACTCGAACGAGAGAGTTTCAGGATGTGTCGTGGACCCCTTCGCGGGGACTTCGGCGCGCCCCGGCCGCGCGCGGGTCGTACGGTTGGCGGGGTGAGCAGGCACAGGCACCGGCGCCGGACGCCGCAGACGCAACCGCACCGCAGGGTCGTGACACGGGCGGTGATGGCGGGCGGGCTGGTCGCCGCGCTCGGGGTCGGAGGGGGCCTGTGGGCCTCCTCGGGCGACGACGGGACGCCGACCGGGGCGTCGTCCTCCCAGCAGGCCGCCGAGGGCGCCTCCGCCGGCGGTCCGGGCGTGGCCCGCGCCCCGTCCCCGAGCCCCACGCCCAGCCGCTCCTACCCCCTGTCCACCGCCCCCCGCACCATCCCCGCCGTCCGCGCCCACACCCCGGCCCGCGGCCCGGGCTGGCGTCCCGCGGCCGGACGCCGGGTGGTGGTCGGCGACGCCGGACTCGCCGACGAGGGACGGCTGGTCGCCGGCGAGCTGGGACTGACCTACGCCGGCCTGAGCAACGACGTGCGCGCAGGCGACCTGCGCCTCGCCCTCAACGGGGACCGGGGCGCGAACCCGGAGTCGTACACCCTGACCGTGCGCGGCGGGCGGGTCACCGTCAGCGCGCCCTCCGACGCCGGCGTGTTCTACGGCACCCGCACCCTCAAGCAGGAGGTGCGTGGCGGCGGGACGGCTCCCGAGGGCGTCGTGCGCGACCAGCCGGCCAAACCGCAGCGCGGGTTCACCCTGGACATCGCGCGCAAGAACTTCACCGCCGGCTGGATCGAGGACCGGGTGCGCGAGCTCGGCGACCTCAAGTACAACCAGCTCGGCCTGCACTTCTCCGACGACCAGGCGTTCCGGATCCAGTCCGACACCCACCCGGAGATCGTCGCCCGGGAGCACCTGACCAAGGCCCAGGTGAAGAAGATCGTCGCGCTGGCGGCCCAGCGGCACATCACCGTCGTGCCCGAGATCGACTCGCCGGGTCACCTCGGCGCCGTCCTGGCCGCCCACCCCGAGCTCCAGCTGCGCAACGCGCAGGGAGTGGCCACCCGCGGGGCGATCGACATCTCCAAGAAGGCGTCCGCGAACCTCCTCGACGACCTGCTGAACGAGTACGCCGGTCTCTTCCCCAGCGCCTACTGGCACCTCGGCGGCGACGAGTACCAGGCGCTGACGGTGCGCAACCCGGCCGCCTCCTACCCCCAGCTCGCCGCGGCCGCGACCGCCCGGTACGGCCCCGGCGCCGGCGTCTCCGACCTCGCCACGGGCTGGCTCAACGACCGTGCCGGCACCGTCCGCGCCCACGGCCGGACGATGCGGGCGTGGAACGACGGGTTCTTCCGCGGCACGTCGGTGAAGCCGGCCTCCGACCTCGTGGTCGCCTACTGGACGGGCAAGGAGTTCGGCGCCCGGACGCCGACGGAGTACCTGAGCGCGGGGCGCAAGACGCTCAACTACAACGACAAGTACCTCTACTACGTCCTCGGCGAGCCCAACGACTTCGTGTACCCGACCGGACGGCGCATCTACGAGGAGTGGACCCCGCGCGTGCTGCGCGGCACCACCCCCGTCGCCGCGAGGTACGACGCCCAGGTCCTCGGCGGCTCCTTCTCGGTCTGGTGCGACCTCGCGAACTCCCAGACGCAGGCGCAGGTCGCGGCGGGCGTCCGGATGCCGCTGCGGGCCACCGCGCAGAAACTCTGGGACGCGCGGACGCCGACGCTGACGTGGGCGCAGTTCACGTCCCTTGCCAACAGGCTGGGCTGAAACCGGCTCGTCTGTCATGCTCGGCCGACTGCGCGCCCGTCCCCGGGGTTGGCTGAAAAGATCTCCTGTGACACTCCCGGGCCGTCGCACGCTGTAAGGGGAAGTGCGGGCTCCGTCAGGTCGGGCCCTGGCGAGGGAGGCGTGCATGAGCCTGGTGGAACTGATCGCGCAGGCCGACGAACGCGGACTGGCCGCCAGCGGGTTGGCTTGTTTGGACCGGTGCGTGCCCCTGCTCGGCGGCGACGACGAGTCCCTGCGACCGTTGTGGGGAAACCTCGCGGACGCCTCCGACCCGGCCGACTGGGGCGGGTTGCTCGAGCAGACGCGCGCCAAGCTGGACTCCGCCGAGGGCGAGGACGACGAGGCCGTGCTGCTGGTCCGCCGCATGCTGCTCGCCGCCCCGGCCGACCGGCGCGCCGCCGAGGTGCGGACGTGGGCCGACGCATGCTCCGTCGCCTCGCTCCAGATCCACCGCCTGCTGGACCCGGCGGCGGACTCCGGCCCGGTCGACCCCGGGCGCGAGGGCCGCACGGCGGGCATGTCGCCCCTCGTCGCCGCCGAACTGCGCCGCCAGGTCATCGTCCTGGAAGTGCTCGCCGGTCACGGCGCGGGCGGACTGCGGCGGGCTCTGGAGGTGTCCACGGAGGGACGCCGCGTCCTGCGCGCGGTGGTCTCGCGGCGGGCTCGTGGACGGTCGTGAGCGTTTCGCGGCGGAGCTGGGGCGGTCCTGCACCGGTCTGGCGTCCGCCGCGCAATCACGTGACGGAACACCCGCCGACCTCGCTCAATGGAGTGTGACGCGCAGGACGACAGACCAGACCGACCAGACCGACCGGAGCGGGCACCCCCGTCCGCCCGCCCGGCCCTCCGCCGCGGCCCGGCCCGTGCGATGGGCGGCGGAGGCCGTGGCCGCCGCGCCCGACACCGTGCGGCCGCACCTCGACCACTCGCCGCAGAGCCTGTGGCGCGTCGACCGGTGGATCGCGGAACTGCGGCGCACCGGCGCCGCGCCCGCGGCCGTCGGGGACCTGTTGCGCGGACTCGGCGCCTACGCGGGCGAGGTGATCGTGCGTCGGTCCGGAGCCGAGTGGTGGGCGTCCGGCGGCGACCACTGGGTCCGCACCCCCGACGGGCGCCTGTGGGAACCCCTCGACGAGGCCCGCCGCTGCTTCGCCGGCCACGGCTCGCTGCGCCTGCTGTGCCGGGACGCGGTCACCGGAAGCCGGTGACCGCGGTGCGCCGGGAGCGGGGGCGCCGGAACCGAGGCAACGGCCGGGGCCGCCACCCCCCACAGGAGAGGCCCCGGCCGTCGCGCGGCACGGGCCGCGCGGCGACCCGTACTCCCTACAGCGCCGGGAGTGCGGTTTCCGTCACACCTTGCGCGCGTCACGAAGTAGTTGCATGTTCTATGGACATGGACGGGTGGCGGTTTCAGGTCGTAACGTGCCTTTCGCGCCGGACGGCCAAGCGGAAGACCACCGCTACGACCTGCGGTCCCGAGACCGCGAAGCATCGACCGAGGAACCACGACGTGGGGGACGACGCGGAGCTGACAGCCGCGGTGCTCGCGGCACAGTACGGGGACGAGACCGCGTTTCGGACCGTGTACCGCGCGGTGCACCCGCGGCTGCTGGGATACGTGCGCACACTGGTCGGTGATCCCGACGCCGAGGACGTGACGTCGGAGGCCTGGCTCCAGATCGCCCGGGACCTTGAGCGCTTCGCCGGCGACGCGGACCGGTTCCGCGGCTGGGCCGCCCGGATCGCGCGCAACCGCGCCCTGGACCACATACGGATGCGCGGAAGACGGCCGGCGACCGTCGGCGACGAGACCGAGCTGGCCGGCCGGGCCGCCGATTCCGACACCGCGGGCGAGGCCATCGAGGCGCTGGCCACCGACAGCGCCCTCGGCCTCATCGCCCGGCTGCCGCAGGACCAGGCCGAGGCCGTCGTCCTGCGGGTGGTCATGGGACTCGACGCCAAGACGGCCGCCGACACGCTCGGCAAGCGGCCCGGCGCGGTGCGCACCGCCGCCCATCGGGGCCTGAGGAAACTCGCCGAGCTGCTCGGCGACGACCCCGAGACGGCCGGGGTGCTCGACGCGCTGCCGCCCCAGCGAGGACCGCGGTCCCGTACGGTGACGTCCGCCGGTGTGACGCATGTGCGCACACGGACGCAGAGGGACATGTGATGGCCGACAAGCACGACAGGTGGCTCGACCGCGAGACGTCGGAGCGTCTGCTGCGCGGCGAGTCCGTCGACGACGCTGTCGCCGGCGCGGCCCGGGAAGAGGCCGAACGGCTCGCCAGAACGCTCGGCGCACTCTCGGCGTCGGCCGCCGCCCCGCCGCCCGCCGACGAGGAGCTGCCCGGCGAGGCCGCTGCCCTGGCCGCGTTCCGCAAGGTGCACGCCGACCGCCATGACCTCGCGGCCCGCCCCGGTCGTACGGGTGTCGCGGGTCTGTCCGACGTCGCGGGGCACACGGGTCCGGCCGCTCGGGCCGGCCGTGCCGCCCGAGCCGCGGACGCGCCCGCGCCGGAAGGCGGCGACGCGGGCCTCGTCCGCATCGGCGGGCGGGTCGCGGAGAGCGGGCGTCGTCCGCGCCGGGGCCGGCCCGTGCGACTGGGGCTCGCCGCCGCGCTGGCGGTCGGGATGGTCGGCGGGGTGTCGGCGGCCACGGCTGCCGGCTATCTGCCGACGCCGTTCGACGATCAGGCGCCCGGGCGGCCCGTGGCGTCCGTCTCCGCACCCGCGCCGACCGGCGGCCGTCCGCTCGGCTCGCCCTCCCCGTCCGTGCCGGCCGGCGGCGGCGAGACGTCCGGGCCGGAGGCCGGCGCGAGCGCCGCCGGCCGGGGTGCGGCGGGCAAGGACGCGCGCGGCGACGCCTCGGGCGCCCCTAAGGCCCGTGGCGAGGGGCCGTCCGGCGCGACCTCCTCCTGCCGTGAGCTCGGCGCCGGCAGGACCCTCGACCGGGAGCGCCGCCGGCGCCTGGAGAAGCTCGCGGGCGGCGCGCAGCGCGTCCAGGCGTACTGCGCCATCCTGCTCGACGGCGCCCGCGCCGGGAGCGGCTCGGCCGGCCGGGACGCCGGAAAGGGGCAGTCGGGCCGCGGTGGCCGGGGCGGCGGCGGTGGCGGGGGCGGCGACGAGGCCGGGCAGAACGGTCCGGACGACCCGGGCGGCCGCGGCGGCTCCGACGACGAGGACGCGGGCCGGGACGGCCGCCGGCACGGCCACGGTCACGGCCGGGGGCAGGGTCAGGGCCACGGCAGCGGCCACGGAGACGGGGACGGGAACGGCGCTGGGCACGGCCGGGGGCAGGGACGCGGTACTGGCGGCGGTTCCGGGCACCATCGCTGACCTGCGGTTTTCCCACCGCGAAAAATTCGTTCGCCCCGGGTGTGACATTTTCCGGGGCCGGTACGCAGTACCGAGTGAGCCGACTGGTCATCGGCCCCAGCACAGAGCCGGGGGTTCCCCCCGTACCTTCGGCTCGTGCGCTCGGCGCGGGCGGGACACGTTCCCCCGGTCCCGCTCGCGCCCCAAACGCCTCCCCCTCCTCCCCGCCGTCCGGATGACGAGTCGCGGACCGCCCGGCAGACTGACGAGTACTCAGTCGAAGACCAGGGGCGGCCGCCGCCGCGACCGCCCGGCGGGAGGCCTGCACCCATGGCGCGTGAGTCGGAGTCCGGACTGCCCATCGAGCCGGTGTACGGTCCGCAGGACCTGGCCGGCTGGGACCCCGCGCAGCGGCTGGGCGAGCCGGGCGCGTACCCCTTCACCCGGGGCGTCTACCCGTCGATGTACACGGGCCGCCCCTGGACGATGCGTCAGTACGCCGGGTTCGGCACGGCCGTCGAGTCCAACGCGCGCTACCGGCAGCTGATCGCCCACGGCACGACGGGCCTGTCCGTCGCCTTCGACCTGCCCACCCAGATGGGCCACGACTCCGACGCCCCGATCGCGCACGGCGAGGTCGGCAAGGTAGGGGTGGCGATCGACTCGGTCGAGGACATGCGGGTGCTGTTCGACGGGATCCCGCTGGACCGGGTCTCGACGTCCATGACGATCAACGCCCCCGCCGCGCTGCTGCTGCTGATGTACCAGCTGGTCGGCGAGGAGCAGGGCGTCCCCGCCGACCAGCTCACCGGCACGATCCAGAACGACGTGCTGAAGGAGTACATCGCCCGCGGGACGTACATCTTCCCGCCGAAGCCCTCGCTGCGGCTGACCGCCGACATCTTCCGCTACTGCCGGGCCGGGATCCCGAAGTGGAACACCATCTCGATCTCCGGCTACCACATGGCGGAGGCGGGCGCGTCGCCCGCGCAGGAGATCGCCTTCACGCTGGCCGACGGCATCGAGTACGTCCGTACGGCGGTCTCCGCCGGCATGGACGTCGACGACTTCGCACCGCGCCTGTCCTTCTTCTTCGTGGCCCGCACGACGCTCCTCGAGGAGGTCGCGAAGTTCCGCGCCGCCCGCCGGATCTGGGCGCGGGTGATGAAGGAGGAGTTCGGCGCGAAGAACCCCAGGTCGCTGATGCTGCGCTTCCACACGCAGACCGCCGGCGTCCAGCTGACCGCCCAGCAGCCCGAGGTGAACCTGGTCCGGGTCGCCGTTCAGGGGCTGGCGGCGGTGCTCGGCGGCACCCAGTCGCTGCACACCAACTCCTTCGACGAGGCCATCGCGCTGCCGACCGACAAGAGCGCGCGGCTGGCCCTGCGCACCCAGCAGGTCCTGGCCCACGAGACGGACGTGACGGCCACCGTCGACCCCTTCGCGGGCTCGTACGTCGTGGAGCGGATGACCGACGACCTGGAGGAGGCCGTCGTCGATCTCATGCGCCGGGTCGAGGATCTCGGCGGCGCGGTGTCGGCCATCGAGCACGGCTTCCAGAAGGACGAGATCGAGCGGTCCGCCTACCGGATCGCGCAGGAGACCGACTCCGGCGAGCGGATCGTGGTCGGCGTCAACCGATTCCGGCTCGACGCGGAGGAGCCCTACGAGCCCCTGCGCGTCGACCCGGCCATCGAGGCGCAGCAGGCGCAGCGGCTGGCCCGGCTCCGCGCGGAGCGCGACCGGGCGGCCGTGGACGCCTCCCTCGACGCCCTGAGGAAGGCGGCGCAGGGCGAGGACAACGTGCTGTACCCGATGAAGGACGCGCTGCGGGCCCGGGCGACGGTGGGCGAGGTGTGCGGCGCCCTGCGGGAGGTGTGGGGGACGTATGTCCCGTCGGACGTCTTCTGAGCGGGGCGGGCCTCCACCGGCCTACGATCCGTCCCGGCCGAGGCCGACCCGCCCGCGGTAGGTCTCGAGTCCGTCCCGCGTGGCGCCCGCCCAGCCCACGTGGCCGTCCGGGCGGACCAGGTACACGCCGGACTCCAGGGTCAGCAGGGTCCAGTCCGGGCCCCTGAGCCGGTCGAAGAGACGGACGCCGTCGACCGTCAGGTCGGGGACGCGGTCGCCGGCCCGCAGCGGACCCGGGGCCCGCCTCGTCTCCTCGCTCAGCGACGACCGCCGGTAGTGCAGGCCCAGCTGCCGTGTCCCCGCACCCCGGCGCGCCTCGTCCCGGTGGATCGCCGTCGACAGGCCGAGCACGTGGGCCGCGACCGGGCGGCGCTCTTCCTCGTAGGTGTCCAGCAGGTCTTTGGGAGCGCGTCCGGTCAGCACCGCGCCCAGTTTCCAGCCCAGGTTGTACGCGTCCTGGACGCCGGTGTTGAGGCCCTGGCCGCCGGCGGGGGAGTGGACGTGCGCCGCGTCGCCGGCCAGGAAGACCCGGCCCTCGCGGAAGCGGTCCGCGAGGGCGGCACGGGGCCGGAAGTCGGACGCCCAGCCGATCCCCGTGACGTCCCCGGCGGCGAGGTGGGTGCGCTCGGCGACGACCGCGCGGACGCCCTCCGGCGACAGGTCCAGCCAGGACCCCTGCGGGAACCGCGCGGCCAGCTGGAAGTCGTCCGTCCCCGCCAGCGGGCACAGGGCCAGGAAGTCGGAGCCCTCGCCCGGCGGGAACACATGCCAGTGGTCCCGGCCCAGGTCCGCGATCCGGACGTCCGCCACCAGCATCGGCCGCGGGTCCACGGTCTCGCCGGTCATCCCGATGCCCAGCGCACGCCGCAGCGCCGACCGTCCGCCGTCGGCGGCGACGGCGTACCGGGCGCGGACCGGCCGGCCGGAGGCGAAACGGGCCGTCACCCCCGTCTCGTCCTGCTCCACGCCGACGACCTCACGGCCGAAGGCCACCGACCCGCCGAGCTCCTCCAGCCGGGCCAGCAGGATCTCCTGGTTCCGCCACTGCGGGACCATCCAGGGGCCGGTGAAGCGGGAGCCCTCCTCGCCGTCCTTGGCCGGGTCGAACATGGCGTGCTCGCCGGCCGGCACGCCGTCCGCCCAGATCATGCCGACCGGGTAGGGGCCGCCTGCGGCGAGGATCTCGTCGAGGACGCCGAGGTCCTCGTAGATCTCGAGGGTGCGCGGCTGCAGGCCCTTGCCGCGCGAGCCGGGGGACAGGGTCGCGCCCCGCTCCACGACCAGCGCGCGCACCCCGCGGCGGGCGAGGTCGATGCCGAGGACGAGGCCGGTCGGGCCCGCGCCGACGATCAGGACGTCGACGTCGACGTCCGCGACTGCGTCCGCATCCGCATGCGCGTCCGCCTGTACTGCCCCGTACATGTCGATACCCATGCAAGTCTCCTTAACAATGTTAAGTGCTGTCTCTCACGAGAGTGGCCTTAACGGCGTTAAACTGTCAAGCGTGAGCACCGGACGACGAGCCCCCCTCGACCGCCGACGGGTCGCGGACACCGCGCTCGGCCTGCTGAACGACGTCGGCCTCGACGGGCTGACCCTGCGCGCCATCGCCAGGGAGCTGGACGTCAAGGCGCCCGCGCTGTACTGGCATTTCAAGGACAAGCAGGCGCTGCTGGACGAGATGGCGACCGAGATGTACCGGCGGATGGTCGCCGGCGCCGCGCTCGACCCCGCCGACACCTGGCGGCAGCGGCTGCGCAAGTCCAACCACGGTCTGCGCGGGGCGCTGCGCGGCTACCGCGACGGCGCGAAGGTGTTCAGCGGCTCCCGCTTCACCGGCGTCGAACACGCCGAGCAGATGGAGGACGGCCTACGGCTGCTCACGGCCGCCGGCTTCACCCTCGCCCAAGCGGTCCGCGCGACCTCGACGACGTACCTGTACACGATCGGCTTCGTCACCGAGGAACAGGGCGTCGAGCCGCTGCCCGACGAGCGGCGCGAGGGGTACGACGTAGAGGAACGGGCCCGGCGCCTCGCCGCGTTCCCGCTGTCGGCGCAGGCGGGCGCGGAGATCTTCGCCGACTACGACCGGCACTTCGCCGAAGGCCTCGACCTGATCCTGGACGGGATCGCGGCCCGGTACGGGATCGGCTGAGGGGCACGGGAGGGCGGGCCCTCCGCCGGTGCTCCGCCCGTTCTCCGTGCGGGGCCGCCACGCTCGCGTCGTGCCCGCCCTCCCCGGAGGCGCCGGCCGGATCGCCCTGTGTGGCGGGACCGCTGCGCGGAGGTGATGATTTCAGGATCGGTTCCGGTGTGTGGACTGGCACGGCGTGCCATTGGTGGTCCGTGGTATCCGTGAGAGAAAGGAAGAAGTGCGGGTTGCCGACCCCGAAAGCCGGCGAGTTTACCCATCCCGCACAGCAGCCATGCGCCGCGCGGCCAACTTTTCTTCGCCTGACGGGTTGAAGTTTTGTTGATCGTAGGTCGGTTGACCGCCCAGGCGTCCTACCCTTCAGAGGGTGAAGCAACTGATGTCCCGAGAGTCCGAGGCCGATCCCTCAGGGGAAGCCGTGCTCCCCGGCGCCCTTCCCGGCGCCCTGCCGGAGGCGCTGCGCGCCGAGCTCGTGGCCTTCCGCCGCGACCTGCACATGCACCCTGAGCTGGGCAACCAGGAGTTCCGCACGACGGCCGCGATCAAGGCCCGCCTCGAGAAGGCAGGGCTGCGGCCCCGCGTGCTCGCCGTCGGCACCGGCCTCATCTGCGACATCGGGACCGTGGGCGCGGAGGGCGCGGCGGTCGACGGCGTCCCCGTCCTCGCGATGCGGGCCGACATCGACGCGCTGCCCATCCCGGACACGAAGACCGAGTGCGCCTACCGGTCCACCGTCCCCGACCGCGCGCACGCCTGCGGCCACGACGTGCACACCACCGTCGTCCTCGGGGCCGGTCTCGTCCTCGCGGAGCTGCACCGGCAGGGCCGGCTGCCGCGGCCGGTGCGGCTGATCTTCCAGCCCGCCGAGGAGGTGCTGCCCGGCGGCGCCGCCGACGCCATCGCCGACGGCGCGCTGGACGGCGTGGGCCGGATCATCGCCGTGCACTGCGACCCCCGGGTCGACGCGGGCAAGGTCGGTCTGCGCGAGGGCGCCATCACCTCGGCCTGCGACCGGCTGGAGATCTCCCTGGACGGGCCCGGCGGCCACACCGCGCGCCCGCACCTGACCACCGACCTCGTCACGGCGGCCGCCCGGGTCGTCACCGACGTGCCCGCGCTGGTCGGCCGCCGGGTCGACACCCGCGCCGGCCTGGCCGTGACCTGGGGACGCATCGAGAGCGGCCACGCCCCGAACGTGATCCCGCAGCACGCCGAGCTCTCCGGCACCGTGCGCTGCCTCGACATCGAGGCGTGGCGGCAGGCCCCGGACATCGTCGTCGCGGCGATCGACGAGGTGGCCAACCTGCACCGGGCCAAGTCGGAGATCAACTACGTGCGGGGCGTCCCGCCGGTCGTCAACGACGGCGACGTCACCGCCCTGCTGCACGACGCCATGGTGGCCCGGCGCGGCGAGTCGGGCGTGGAGGGCACCGAGCAGAGCCTCGGCGGCGAGGACTTCTCGTGGTATCTGGAGCGGGTCCCCGGCTCGATGGCCCGGCTCGGCGTGCGCCCGCCCGGTGAGCGCACCGTGCGCGACCTGCACCAGGGCGACTTCGACGCCGACGAGTCGGCGATCACCGTCGGTGTCGAGCTCTTCACGGCGGCTGCGCTGCTGGACGCGGCCGAAAGGTGAGCCGACGGCGGCGGAACGGCCCTCACGTGGTCGTTCCGCCGTTCGGCGCAACCCTGTTGTAAGCCATTCGTCCCCGGTTCGAAATCATCGGCGCGAAGCCGCAAGGTGTCGAGTTCAGACGGCGTTCGCCTCGAATCGATAACGGCGTCGCGAGGGGTGTTTTTCTGACATCTACGCGCGTTACGATGCCGCGAAGCCAACGCCGATGGGGCGTCCAGGCCCGAGCACTGGCAAGGTGCTCACATCAAGCGCCGACAAGGCGCTCAGGTCAGGTGAAGGAGCCTTCCCGTGCGCCGGGTAGCCAAGCTTTCCGCTGCGTGTATCGCCACCGCAGCTCTCGCACTGACTGCCACTGCATGTGGCAGCACCTCCTCCGAGAACGACGCCAGCAGCTCGTCCTCCGCCTCCTCCGGCGGCGGTTCGGGCGTCAAGATCGGTCTCGCCTTCGACGTCGGCGGCCGAGGTGACCGTTCCTTCAACGACTCCGCCGCGCGCGGCGCCGACAAGGCCAAGGCCGAGTTCGGCGGCTCGATCAAGGAGCTGACCGCCAAGACCTCCGACACCGAGGCCGACCGCGAGCAGCGCCTGACCGACCTGGCGGACGCCGGCTACAACCCCATCGTCGGCGTCGGCTTCTCCTACGCCGCCTCGATGACCAAGGTCGCCGCGAAGTACCCGAAGGTCAGCTTCGGCATCGTCGACTCGGTGGTGGACGCCAAGAACGTCGACAGCATCACCTTCACCGAGGAGCAGGGCTCGTACCTGGCCGGTGTCGCCGCGGCGCTGAAGACCAAGAAGAACCACGTCGGCTTCATCGGCGGCGTCGACGTCCCGCTGATCAAGAAGTTCGAGGCGGGCTTCACGCAGGGCGTCCACGACACGAAGCCGACCGTCAAGGTCGACTCCCAGTACCTGAGCCACGGCTCGGACTTCTCCGGCTTCGCCAGCCCCGACAAGGGCAAGGCCGCCGCGTCGGGCATGCTCGACAACGGCGCCGACGTCATCTACTCGGCGGCCGGCTCCTCCGGCAACGGCGCGATCGAGGCCGTCAACGGCGTCAAGGGCGCCTGGGCCATCGGCGTGGACTCCGACCAGTACAACATCCCGGGTCTGGCCAAGTACAAGGCCTCGATCCTGACCTCGATGGTCAAGAACGTCGACGTCGGCGTCTACGACTTCGTCAAGTCCGTCCACGACGGCAAGCCGCTTACGGGCACCAACAACTACTCGCTCGCCAAGAACGGTGTCTCGCTCGCCACCAGCGGTGGCTTCATCGACGACATCAAGACCCAGCTGGACGCGGCGAAGCAGAAGATCATCGACGGTTCCATCAAGGTCAAGACCACCCCGTGACCTGATGGTCGCCGTCTGACCCCGGCTCGACGAGGGGGGTGCATGAGAACCCCCTCGTCGAGCCATAACAATGTGTCAACTCTACGCGTGTAGCACGGAGTTGCCGCGCTAGCGTCGCCGACGCCTGCCCTCCCCACGCAGCCCCTTTCCCCGAGGAGAGTGCGCCATCAACGCGTCCAGCCCTCCCGCTGCCGTCGAACTGCGCGGCATCACCAAGCGATTCCCCGGCGTAGTCGCCAACCGCGACATCGACATCACGGTTCGCACCGGCACCGTCCACGCCCTGTGCGGTGAGAACGGCGCCGGCAAGTCCACCCTGATGAAGATCCTCTACGGCATGCAGCAGCCGGACGAGGGCACCATCACCGTGAACGGCGACCAGGTCACCTTCAGCAACCCCGCCGACGCCATCGCGCGCGGCATCGGCATGGTGCACCAGCACTTCATGCTCGCCGACAACCTCACGGTCCTGGAGAACGTCGTGCTCGGAGCGGAGAAGCTCCACGGCATCGGCGGCAAGGCCCGGACGAAGATCAAGGAGATCTCCGACGCGTACGGGCTGAACGTCCGGCCCGACGTCCTCCTGGAGGAGCTCGGCGTCGCGGACCGCCAGCGCGTGGAGATCCTCAAGGTCCTCTACCGCGGGGCCAAGACCCTCATCCTCGACGAGCCCACGGCCGTCCTGGTGCCCCAGGAGGTCGACGCCCTCTTCGACAACCTGCGCGAGCTGAAGGCCGAGGGCCTCACCGTCATCTTCATCTCCCACAAGCTGGGGGAGGTGCTGTCCGTCGCCGACGAGATCACCGTCATCCGGCGCGGCACCACGGTGGGCACGGTCGAGCCGGCGAACACCACCACCAAGCAGCTCGCCGAGCTGATGGTCGGCAGCGAGCTGCCCACGCCGGAGACCGAGGAGTCCACGGTCACGGACGTCCCGCTGCTGAAGCTGGACGGGCTGCACCTGACGCAGACGGACCTCGACGGCGTCGAGCGGATCATCCTCGACGACATCTCCTTCACCATCCACAAGGGTGAGGTCCTCGGCATCGCCGGCGTGGAGGGCAACGGCCAGTCCGAGCTGGTCGAGGCGATCATGGGCATCCGCGCCCCCGACGCCGGCGTCATCAGCCTCGACGGCGCCGACATCTCCCACGTCCCCACCCGCAACCGCCGCGAGGCGGGCGTCGGCTACATCCCCGAGGACCGGCACCGCCACGGCCTGCTCCTCGAGGCGCCGCTGTGGGAGAACCGCATCCTCGGCCATGTCACCGAGCGGCCCAACTCGCGCGGCCAGCTGCTCGACATCAAGGCCGCCCGCACCGACACCGAGCGCATCGTCCAGGCGTACGACGTCCGCACGCCCGGCATCGACGTCACCGCCGCCTCGCTGTCCGGCGGCAACCAGCAGAAGCTGATCGTCGGCCGCGAGATGAGCCACGCGCCCAAGCTTCTCATCGCCGCCCACCCCACCCGCGGTGTGGACGTCGGCGCGCAGGCGGCGATCTGGGACCACATCCGCGAGGCGCGCCGCGAGGGCCTGGCCGTGCTGCTGATCTCCGCCGACCTGGACGAGCTCATCGGGCTCTCCGACACCCTGCGGGTCATGTACCGCGGCCGACTGGTCGCCGACGCCGACCCCGCCACGATCACCCCCGAGGAGCTGGGCTCCGCCATGACGGGTGCGGCCACCGGCCACCTGGAGCACGCAGAGGACGACGCCCGATGAAAAAGCTGACCTCACGGATCGACAAGGAGCGGCTGCTCCTCGGGGTCGCGGCCCCGCTGCTGGCGATCGTCACCGCGCTCGTCGTCACCGCCCTGGTCATCCTCGCCACCGGCAAGAACCCGGGCGCGGCCTTCAGCGACATGCTGACCTACGGCTCCGCCAGCGACAGCCAGGTCTACATCCTCAACAAGGCGACGACGTACTACCTGGCGGGCGTCGCGGTGGCCATCGGCTTCCGCATGAACCTGTTCAACATCGGCGTCGACGGCCAGTACCGGCTCGCCGCGTTCGTCGCCGCCGTACTCGGCGGCGCGCTGACCGTGCCCGGCTGGATCGCCATCCCGCTGATCATCCTGTGCGCCATGGCGACCGGCGCCCTGTGGGCGGCCATCGCGGGCATCCTCAAGGTGACCCGCGGCGTCAGCGAGGTCATCTCGACGATCATGCTGAACTCGATCGCCACCGCGATCATCGCCTACCTGCTGCAGCCGGGGAAGCTCGCCGAGCTCCAGAGCGGCGGCACGGTCGTCTCGACCGACCCGCTGCCGAAGTCCTCGTACTTCTTCAGCATCGACACCGGCGCGGCCGGTGTGCTGTGGGGCTTCATCGTCATCGCGATCCTCGTCGGCGTCGCCTACTGGTTCGTGCTCGGCCGCACCCGGTTCGGCTTCGACCTGCGCACCGTCGGCCAGTCCGAGAGCGCGGCCACCGCGAGCGGCGTCTCCGTCAAGAAGATGGTCGCCACCAGCATGGTCATCTCGGGCGCCGTGGCCGGTCTGATCGGCATGCCGACCCTGCTCAACGACAGCCACCAGTTCAGCAACGACTTCCCGTCGGGCATCGGCTTCACCGGCATCGCCATCGCCCTGCTCGGCCGCAACAACCCGGTCGGGATCGCGCTCGGCGCGCTGCTCTGGGGCTTCCTGGAGCGCACGACCAACCACCTCGAGTTCGAGGGGTACGACAAGGAAATCCTCGGCGTCATCCAGGGCGTCATCGTGCTGTGCGTCGTCATCGCCTACGAGCTCGTCCGGCGTTACGGCCTCAAGCGCCAGCAGCAGCGGGTCGGCGCCGAGCTCGCCGCCCAGGCCGCCGCCCCGACCCAGAAGCAGGAGGTGGCGTGATGACTGCCACGATGACCGACACGCCGCCCCCCGCGGCTCCCAAGGCGGACACCGGCGCCCGGTCGGGGCGCTCGGTCGGCCGGATCCTCACGATCATCGCCGGCGCGCTGGTGCTCGTCGCCGTGGTCCGCATCATCACCGGCGCCAACCAGCTCACCTCCGAGGGCCAGGTGTCGGCCGCACTCGGCCTCGCCGTGCCCATCGGCCTCGCCGGTCTGGCCGGCCTGTGGTCCGAGCGGTCCGGTGTGGTCAACATCGGCCTCGAGGGCATGATGATCCTCGGCACCTTCGGCGCCGGCTGGATCGGCTGGCAGTCCAACCCCTGGCTCGGTCTGCTGTGCGGCGTCGGCTTCGGCGTCCTCGGCGGTCTGGTGCACGCGGTCGCGACCGTCACCTTCGGCGTGGACCACATCGTCTCCGGCGTCGCGGTCAACCTGCTGGCGCTCGGCATCACCCAGTACCTCGCCAAGCTGTTCTTCTCCGAGGGCAAGCCGGCCGAAGCGGGCGGCAACCCCAAGCAGTCCCCGCCCGTGGAGTCGCTGCCCCACATCGACGTGCCCGGCCTCTCGGACGCCCTCCAGTCCGTCGAGAAGCACCACTGGTTCGTGCTCTCCGACATCGCGGGCATCCTCGGCGGCCTGGTCACCGACCTGTCCGTGGTGACGCTTCTCGCCTTCCTGCTGTTCGTCGGCAGCTGGTGGCTGCTGTGGCGCACCCCGTTCGGCCTGCGGCTGCGCTCCTGCGGTGAGAACCCGATCGCCGCCGAGTCCCTCGGCGTCAACGTCTACAAGTACAAGTACGCGGCCGTGGCCGTCTCCGGCGGCCTCGCCGGTCTCGGCGGCGCCTTCCTCGCCCTGGTCACCTCGCACACCTACCTCGAGGGCCAGACCGGCGGCCGAGGCTACATCGGCCTCGCGGCGATGATCTTCGGCAACTGGCGTCCCGGCGGTCTGGCCATGGGCGCGGGCCTGTTCGGCTACTCCGACGCGCTGCAGCTGCGCAACGGCGGCGAGACCGTCCACGCGCTGCTGCTCCTGCTGGTCGTGCTCCTCGCGGGCCTGGCCGGCTGGAAGCTGTACCGCAAGGCGCACTGGCAGGCCGGAATCAGCCTCATGGTCGCCGCGCTCGTCCTGGTCTGGTACCTGTTCACCGACGAGGTCCCGAGCGACTTCGTGGGCGCCACCCCGTACGTCGTCACCCTGCTGGTGCTGTCGCTGTCCGCGCAGCGACTGCGCATGCCCAGGGCCGACGGCATGCGGTACCGGAAGGGCCAGGGCAAGTGACCCCGGCCGCCGCCGTCGACTGGGAGGCGCTGCGCGCGGTGGCCCGCGAGGCCATGTCCCGCGCGTACGCCCCCTACTCCGGCTACCCGGTCGGTGTGGCGGCGCTCGTCGACGACGGCCGGATCGTGTCCGGCTGCAACGTCGAGAACGCCTCCTACGGCCTCGGCCTGTGCGCCGAGTGCGGGCTGGTCTCGCAGCTGCAGAACACCGGCGGCGGCCGGCTCACGCACTTCACCTGCGTGGACGGCCGCGGCGAGGTCCTCGTCCCGTGCGGCCGCTGCCGCCAGCTGCTGTACGAGTTCGGCGGCCCCGGTCTCCTGCTGGAGACGCCGGCGGGAATCCTGCCGCTCGCCGAGATGCTTCCGCAGGCCTTCGGCCCGGACCACCTCACCAGGTGACTCCCGTGCGGCCCCTCTGACACCCGCAGAGGGGCCGCGCACTTTCTCCCCGTCTTGTCGCACCACGGTGCACCACCGTTGCACCACCGGAAGGAAAGCCATGACGCAATTGTCGATGGATGCCGTCTCCGTCATCCGCACCAAGCGGGACCGCGGTGAGCTCAGCGACGAGCAGATCGACTGGGTCATCGACGCGTACACCGGCGGTGAGGTCGCCGACTACCAGATGGCCGCCCTCAACATGGCCATCCTGCTCAACGGCATGAACCGCCGCGAGATCGCCCGCTGGACGGCCGCGATGATCGCCTCCGGCGAGCGCATGGACTTCTCCGCCCTGTCCCGCCCGACCGCCGACAAGCACTCCACGGGCGGCGTCGGCGACAAGATCACGCTGCCCCTGGCCCCCCTCGTGGCGGCCTGCGGCGCGGCGGTCCCGCAGCTCTCCGGCCGCGGCCTCGGCCACACCGGAGGCACGCTGGACAAGCTGGAGTCGATCCCGGGCTGGCGCGCGCTGCTCTCCAACGAGGAGATGCTGTCCGTCCTGGACGGCACCGGCGCGGTGATCTGCGCCGCGGGCGACGGGCTCGCCCCGGCCGACAAGAAGCTGTACGCGCTGCGGGACGTGACCGGCACCGTCGAGGCCATCCCGCTGATCGCCTCGTCCATCATGTCCAAGAAGATCGCCGAGGGCACCGGCTCGCTGGTCCTGGACGTGAAGGTCGGCACCGGCGCCTTCATGAAGACCGTCGCGGACGCCCGTGAGCTCGCCTCGACGATGGTGGGCCTCGGCACCGACCACGGTGTGAAGACGGTCGCCCTGCTGACGGACATGTCCACCCCGCTCGGCCTCACCGCGGGCAACGCCCTGGAGGTCCGCGAGTCGGTGGAGGTGCTGGCCGGAGGCGGCCCGGCGGACGTCGTGGAGCTGACGATCGCCCTGGCCCGCGAGATGCTCGACGCGGCCGGGATCAAGGACGCCGACCCGGCGAAGGCGCTGGCCGACGGCTCGGCCATGGACGTCTGGCGGCGCATGATCGCGGCCCAGGGCGGCGACCCGGACGCCGCGCTGCCCGTCGCGAAGGAACAGCACGTGGTGAAGGCGGGCGCCTCGGGCGTCCTGACCCGCCTCGACGCCTACGACATCGGCATCGCCGCCTGGCGTCTCGGCGCGGGCCGCGCCCGCAAGGAGGACCCGGTGCAGGCGGGCGCCGGCGTGGAACTGCACGCCAAGCCCGGCGACACCGTGCGCGAGGGCCAGCCCCTGCTGACGCTCCACACGGACACCCCGGAGCGCTTCGCGTACGCGCTCGACGCGGTGGACGGCTCCTACGACATCGCGGCCGCGGGCACCCCGTTCACGGCGTCCCCGGTCGTGCTGGAGCGCATCGCCTGACCAGGCGCGACCGGACCTGACCTGGCCTGCGGCCGGAGGCCACCGGTGTCACAGCCCCCTTTCGGGTGAACGGGATCGGTGGACCTCCGCCGGTCCCGTTCGGCATGCTGGACTCGGTGACGCACCGATCAAGGAGACCGCCATGAGCGCACTCACGGTCGACCATTCGACGGCCGGAGGCCATGAGTGGGACGGCCTCGTCCGGATCTGGCAGGAGACGGACGCGCCGGAGGGCTGCAAGGTGGAGATCATCGAGGGGATCGTCACCGTGGCACCACCGCCGTCCAACGCCCACAACGACATCGCGGACCAGGTCCAGCGAGAGCTGTACCTGGTAATCCCACGGGAGTGGGGCATCTATCAGTCGTTGGGCACTGCGGTGCCGTCTCGTGTGGGGCTCTACATACCGGACATCGCGGTGGCGCCGAAGGAGGTTCTGCGGACGGAGGCGGGCAACTGCGTCCCCGCGTCCGAGGCCGAGCTGATCGTCGAGATCACCTCCAAGGCCAACGCGAGCAACGACCGTATCCGGAAGGCTGCCGGATACGCCCAGGCCGGCGTCCCGCTGTACCTCCTCATCGACAGCTGGGCACCGGGCGGACCCACCGTCACCCTGTACGGGGAACCCCAGGGGGACGTCTACCGCGTCCTGCGGGCGGGCAAGTTCGGCGACACCGTCGAGCTGCCCGAGCCCTTCGGACTGAAGCTCGACACCGCAGACTTCCCGGCCGGCTAGTGACATCGCCGCCCCGGGCCCCGTTCACGGCGTCCCCGGTCGTGCTGGAGCGCATCGCCTGACCAGGCGCGACCGGACCTGACCTGGCCTGCGGCCGGAGGCCGCCGGTGTCAGCGGCCGCCTCCGATGAGTCGGGGCGTTGCGCACGGTCTACCGATCGTGGAAGCGACGACACCCCCCGTGCTCACCCTGACCGGCCCCGTCACCCGAGGGCAGGCGGCAGGGCTGGGCGACGCCGTGCGCGCGCTGCTGGCCGGCACCGAGACCGGGGTCGTGATCTGCGACGTCGCAGGGATCGGGCCGCCGGGGCTCCTCGCCGTCGATCTGCTGGCGCGGCTCCAGCTGGCCGCGCGGCGGGCCGGGGGCCGTATACGCCTGCGCGGCCCCGACCCCGCGCTACGCGCCCTGCTCGACCTCGTCGGACTCCCCGTCCAGGTGGAGGGGGAGGTCGAAGAGGGGGAACCAGCGCTGGGTGTCGAGGTAGAAGTGGAACCCGGTGAGACGGCCGTCTGAGATCTCCAGGATCTGGACGGCCCACGGGGTGAACCCGCCCTTCTCCGGGTCCGGCTTGTACTGGGCGAACCCCGGCAGACCGTTGACCTCGACCGGCAGCAGTCGCGAGCCCTCGCAGGCGGAGCCGAGCGTGGTCATGAAGCCGGTGATGTCGTCGTGCCCGGTCAGCCACAGGTCGAACGGCGGCATCGTCATGACGGCGTCCTCGTGGAGGAGGGCCGTCAGCGCCGTCATGTCATAGCCCTCGAAGGCCGCCACATAGCGGTCCAGGAGCTTTCGCTGCTCCTCGTCGAGCGGGTCCGACACCGCCGCGTCCGCGCCGGACTCCTTCCGCTCGGCCAGCGTGGCCCGCGCCCGCTGAAGCGCGCTGTTGACCGAGGCGACGGAGGTGTCCAGCAGCTCGGCCACCTCGCTCGCCCGCCACGCCAGCACCTCCCGCAGGATCAGCACCGCCCGCTGCTTCGGCGGCAGCTGCTGCAGCGCGGCCATGAACGCGAGACGCACCGATTCCTTCGCGACGGCCGCCTCGGCCGGGTCCTCCACCGTCGGCAGCACACGGGCGTCGGGCATCGGCTCCAGCCAGGTGTGGTCGGGGCGCGGCGAGAGCGCGGCCCGGGCGAGGGGGGTGGGCCCGGAGAGGTCCATCGGCCGGGCCCGCTTGTTGCCCGCCGTCAGCATGTCCAGACAGACGTTCGTGGCGATCCGGTACAGCCAGGAGCGCAGGCTGGAGCGGCCTTCGAACCTGTCGTAGCTCCGCCAGGCGCGCACCATGGTGTCCTGCACCGCGTCCTCGGCCTCGAAGGACGAGCCGAGCATGCGGTAGCAGTAACCGGTGAGTTCCGTCCGGTGCTTCTCCAGTGCGACGTCGAGGTCCGTCGTCGTCGCCGTGCTGTCGCCCATCGTCCAACCCACCCCTGCGGCCGTCCTGTCACGCGTCTTCGCGCCCAGCACCTCGGAAGCTACCGCAGCCCACTGACAACGGCCTGCCGAGTCGACGAAAGCGCAGGTGGAAGGCGTGCCCCGGCCATTGCGGCCGCTGTTCGCGGCCGCGGCTCAGACCAACTGCCTGACCGACATCAGCAGGTGCCGGTGGCTCTCCGGTTCGTCCGCCGCGCTCAGCAGCGTCCGCTGGCCGGTCCCCAGCAGCTCCATCCGCAGCCGCGTGGCCCCGAACGACGACAGCGCGTCCAGCAGGTACGCCGGGTTGAAGGCCACCGTGACGTCCTCGGTCCCGGTCAGCGCGGCCGGCAGCCGCTGCGCCGCGACGTCGTCGCCGTACCCCGCGCGCAGCAGCACCGACTCCGCCGAGAAGTCGAGCCGCACCGGGCTGTTCGTCTCCGCCACCACCGCGACCCTGCGCACGGCCTCCGTCAGCGCGGCGCACTCCATCTCGGCCGCCACGGCCTCTCCCATGTCGAACAGCTTCCCGTACGACGGCAGCCGCCCGTCCAGCGGCCGCAGGACGGTCCGCATCCGTCCGCCCCCGAACCCGACCGGTCCGCCCCCGGCGGTCCCGTCGAGGCCGATCCGCACGGTCCCGCACCGCGCGAGCGACCGGGCCGCGTCCAGCAGCCGCCGCGCCGGCAGCAGCGTCTCCACCACACCCGCGCCCGCCGCCCCGGGCTCCGCCTTCCACTCCAGCCGCCGGACCGCGTACCGGTAGCGGTCCGACGCCGACAGCGTCATCTCGTCCCCCTCCAGGCGCAGCTGGACGCCCGTCAGCACGGGGAGGGTGTCGTCGCGGCCCGCCGCCACCGCGACCTGCGCGACGGCGGTCGCGAACGCGGCCGCGTCGACGGCGCCGTACACCTGCGGAGGCGCGGGCGGGGCGGGGTACTCCTCGTGCGGGAGGGTGGACAGGCCGAAGCTCGTGCCGCCCGCCTCGACCGTGAACCGCGTCCCCTCGAGCGCGCAGTCCACCGGCCCGTCCGGCAGCACCTTGCAGATGTCCAGCAGCCGCCGCCCGAGGACGAGCACCCGGCCGCCGGTGTCCACCTCGGCGTCCGCATCGATCCGCGCGGCCGTCTCGAAGTCGAACCCCGACACGCTCAGCGTCCCCGCCGCCGCCTCCAGCACCAGGCCCCCCAGCACGGGCACCGGTGTGCGGGCGGGCAGCGCGCGGGCCGCCCATCCCACGGCTTCGACGAGATCACCGCGGTCGATCCGGAACTCCATGGACGAGAACCCCCTGTGCCAGAAACCGATCAGTGGTCGCGGAGGCTATCCGCGACCACTGACAACGGGCTCTGAACAGGCAAGAACGGGAACGAGGGAGGGCGGTCAGGCGGCCGCCGGAGCCTCCCGGCGCGCCGCGCGCGTGCCCGCCACCGTGATCGCGACGACACCGAGCACCGCGAACAGGCCGACGCCGACCGTGCCGGCCCAGCCGCCCGAGTGGAAGGCGATCGCACCGACGGTGGAGCCGGCGCTGGAGCCGACGTAGTACGCGGACTGGTAGAGCGCGGAGGCCTGGGCGCGGCCGGTGGTCGCCGTCCTGCTGACCGCCGACGACGCCACCGCGTGCCCCGCGAAGAAGCCCGCCGTGATCAGGACCAGCCCCAGCAGCACCGACGCCAGCGAGTCCGCAAGGGACAGCAGCAGGCCCGCGGCGGTCGTGCCGCCCGCCAGGTACAGCGCGCCGCGCCGCCCGAGCCGGCCGACCAGCCTGCCCGCCGTGGACGCCGACACCGTGCCCACCAGGTACACGAGGAAGATCGAGCCGACGACGCCCTGGGGGAGGGAGAACGGCGCCTCCGTCAGCCGGTAGCCGATGACCGTGTACACGCCGCCGAAGACGGTCATGAACAGCGCGCCGATGGCGTACAGCCGGCGCAGCAGCGGGTCGGCGAGGTGGTCGCGGACGGTCCGGGCCAGGACGCGGGGCGCCAGGGATCCCGGCGTGAAGTGGCGGGGGGCCGGCAGCAGCAGCCGGAAGGCGACCGCGCAGGCCACCGCCAGCGCGCCGATCACGCCGACGGCGATCCGCCAGCCCCACTCCTGCGCGACCCAGCCGGTGATGACCCGGCCGCTCATCCCGCCGACGCTGTTGCCGGCCACGAACAGACCGATCGCCGTGACCAGCGCCTTCGGCCGGACCTCCTCCGCGAGGTAGGCCGTGGCCGAGGCGGGCAGCCCGGCCAGCGCCGCGCCCTGCACCGCCCGCAGCACGACCAGCCACCCCAGGGAGGGCGCGAACGGGACCAGCAGGCCCACGCCGACCGCCACCGCCAGCGAGGCCGTCATCACGGTGCGGCGGCCGTAGCGCTCCGACAGGGCGCTCATCGGCAGGACGAACAGCGCCAGTCCGCCGGTCGCCGCCGCCACGGTCCAGCTCGCCCGGCTCGCCGCCACGCCGAAGTCGCCGGAGATCAGCGGCAGCAGCGCCTGTGTGGAGTAGAGCAGGGCGAAGGTCGCCACCCCGGCGAGGAAGAGCGCGAAGCTCATCCGGCGGTAGCCGGGGCCGCCGGGGGTGAGCCGGGTGTCGGAGGAGGGGACGGGGGCGGAGGGGGAGACGGCGGTCGTGCGGGCGGACGAGGCGGCGACCACGATCGTGGACGCCCCGGTACTGGCGGGAGACATGCCTCGAACCTACGGATCGTCCCGCTGATCCGTCCAATGCACGGACTCGTCATAATCGTTCCCATGGTGCATCAGCAGAGGTCACGGAGTCGCCTGTCACCGTCCGGTGACACACAAGACACCACCGACATGGCGAGGCTGCTCGCCCCGCGGCTCGCGTACTTCGCCGGGGTCGCCCGTACCGAGCACGTCACGCGTGCCGCTCAGGAGATGGACGTCCCCCAGTCGACGCTGTCCCGCGCGATGGTCCGGCTGGAGCAGGACCTCGGCGTCGACCTGTTCGCCCGCCGCGGCCGCACGGTCTCCCTCACCCCGGCCGGCCGCACCTTCCTCACCTCGGTGGAGCGCGCCCTCGCGGAGATCGAGCGGGCCGCCGACGAGGTCCGCGCCGACGCCGATCCGAACGCCGGCAAGGTCGCGTTCGGCTTTCTGCACACCATGGGCGCGGAGACGGTGCCCGGGCTGCTGCACGCCTTCCGCGCCGACCACCCGCGGGTGCGCTTCAGCCTCGTGCAGAACTACGGCGAGGCGATGCTCGAAGGGCTGCGGGCCGGCGAGCTGGACCTCTGTCTCACCTCCCCGGTCCCGGACGCCCCGGACCTCGTCGCCCGCAGGCTCGATGAGCAGAAGCTGCGTCTGGTCGTGCCGGCCGACCACCGGCTCGCCGCCCGGCGAAGGGTCCGCCTGGCCGAGGCCGCCGACGAGACCTTCGTGACCCTGGAACCGGGCTACGGCCTGCGCCGCATCACCGACGACCTCTGCAAGGAGGCGGGCTTCCGGCCCCGGGTCGCCTTCGAGGGGGAGGAGGCGGAGACGCTGCGCGGACTGGTGGCGGCGGGCCTGGGCGTCGCCCTGCTCCCGCCGCCGGCCGTGGCCCGTCCCGGCGTGGTGGAACTGACGGTCACGGCCCCGCGGGCGGCCCGCGAGATCGGCGTGGCCTGGCTCGCCGGCCGTCCGGACACCCCGCCGGTGGCCGCCTTCAAGAAGTTCCTGCTCTCGAGACGGGGCAACCTGCTCCCGTCCTGAAGCCTGTCGTCCGGGTCGCCCCCGCCGCCCGCGCCGCCCGTGGGGGGACGCACGGCCGCCCCGCCGGGGGCCCGTGTGCCTACCGTCGCCGTAACGACTTCCCGAAACCGGCGGCCAGGGGCATGCGCAGGCCCAGCGGGGGAGGCGCCGCGAGCGCGTCCTCGACCGGGCGGGAGAGGGCCCGGCCGAACAGCGCGCCCATGACGAAGTCCTCTGCGAGGGCGAGGACTTCCGTGCGGTACTGGTGCAACCCATGGCCGTCGGAGTGCACTTCGAAGCGGCACACGTCCCGGTTCGCCTTCTTGGCGCGCGCCGCGAGCCGGAACGACAGCTCGGGGTCGCAGCGTTCGTCCTTGGTGCCGTGCACGAGCAGCACCCGTCGTCCCACGAGCTGCCGGACCGGCTCGGGCGGCGCGGCCAGGTCCTCCTCCGGCAGCCACGGCGCCATCGCCAGAACGGAGTTGACGGCGTCGTGGCCGCCCGCGTGCAGCGCTGCCCGCGCGCCCATGTCGACGCCGGCCAGGCACACCGGGACGTCCCCGTAGCGCCGTACGATCTCGTCGGCGGCCCAGGCCGCGTCGGCCGCGAGATGCGCCTCGCTGCCGTTCCAGCCGCGGTAGCGGTAGTGCACGGCGTGCACGGCGAGCCCCTCCCCGGCTCCCGCACGGGCGAGCCTGCGCCCGAGGCCCCGGACGGAGGCGGCCGCCCACAGCGCGGACGGTCTGCGGCCGGAGACCTCCTCGCCGCCCGGGAGCAGCAGCACCGCCCCGCTCACCGTCGTCGGCTCCGGGCCGAGCGCCCTCCCCAGCCGGGCCGTCCGAACCGGCGTCAGTTCCTGTGCCATGGCAGAACAGTGTCAGAAGCAGTGGTGTACTCCACCTGTCCGTGCGGTCACCGTTACATATCGGCGGAGTTGTACAACGCGCGATCTACGCGCGTAGGAGTTAGAGTGCGAAAATGACGAGCCAGAGCATCCAGACGGGCATCACCCCGAGCCCGGACCAGATCCGGCGGGCGCCCAAGGTTCTGCTGCACGACCACCTCGACGGCGGGCTGCGCCCCGGCACGATCGTCGACCTCGCCCGGGAGGGCGGCTACGACCGCCTCCCCGAGACCGACCCCGACAAGCTCGGCGTCTGGTTCCGGGAGGCCGCCGACTCCGGCTCCCTGGAGCGGTATCTGGAGACCTTCTCGCACACCGTCGGCGTGATGCAGACCCGCGAGGCCCTGGTGCGGGTCGCCCGGGAGTGCGCCGAGGACCTCGCCGAGGACGGCGTCGTCTACGCCGAGGTGCGATACGCGCCGGAGCAGCACCTCGACGGCGGACTGACCCTCGAGCAGGTCGTCGAGGCGGTCAACGAGGGCTTCCGGGACGGCGAGCGGGCGGCCCGCGCCAACGGCCACCGCATCCGCGTCGGCGCCCTGCTGACCGCCATGCGGCACGCGGCCCGCGCGCTGGAGATCGCCGAACTCGCCAACCGCCACCGGGATCTGGGCGTGGTCGGCTTCGACATCGCGGGCGCCGAGGCCGGTTACCCGCCCACCCGCCACCTTGACGCCTTCGAGTACCTCAAGCGCGAGAACAACCACTTCACCATCCACGCCGGCGAGGCCTTCGGGCTGCCGTCCATCTGGCAGGCGCTGCAGTGGTGCGGCGCGGACCGGCTCGGGCACGGCGTGCGGATCATCGACGACATCGAGGTCGCCGACGACGGCTCGGTGAAGCTCGGGCGGCTCGCCTCCTACGTCCGCGACAAGCGCATCCCGCTGGAGATGTGCCCCAGCTCCAACCTGCAGACCGGAGCGGCCGCCTCCTACGCCGAACACCCCGTCGGGCTGCTGCGCCGGCTGCACTTCCGGGCCACCGTCAACACGGACAACCGGCTGATGTCCGGTACCAGCATGAGCCGTGAATTCGAGCACCTGGTCGAAGCATTCGGTTACACGCTCGACGATCTGCAGTGGTTCTCGGTCAATGCTATGAAGTCAGCATTCATTCCTTTCGATGAACGACTCGCGATGATCAGTGACGTGATCAAGCCCGGATATGCTGAGCTGAAATCCGAATGGCTGTTCCAGCAAACCGCCTCGACCAGCGGTTCTGTGGCAATGGAAAGCTGAGCGGGAAATCTTGGGCGTACGAAATGCGGGCGGGCGTTCACCAACCGTCCGCATTTCGATGTTTGCCGCTGACCCCGTCCCGTGTTTACGGTCGAGAACCGTTCAGTTCCCCGTATCCCATTCGAGGACGCATTCATCATGAAGCAGTCTGCTGCCAAGACCCTCGGCGTCGCCGCTCTCGGCGCCGCCTTCGCCGCCGCCGGTGCGGGCGCCGCGAACGCCGCCCCCGCCGTACCGGACGCCACGAAGGCCCTGGACGGCATCACCCGCACGCTGCCGGCGGAGAACGTGACCCAGGCGCTCCCCGCCGCCGGCCAGGTGCTGACGCACGCCCAGCCGACGCTCGGCGCCGGTCTGAGCGCCGCCCAGCCGGTCGCCGGGAAGCTGCTCGCCGAAGGCCCCACCGCGCCCGTCTCCGGGCTGCTCGGCGGTCTGCCGCTGCAGGGCCTGCCCACCCACGGCCTGCCGGTCAACGGGATCCCGCTGGGCTGAGCGGCGCCGCCCACCGCGCCCACCGCGATCCGTCACGCCGTCGGGGCGTGCCCGTACGTACCGGGCACGCCCCGACGGCGTGGTGCGAGGCGGCGGGTCACCAGGCGGTGCGCGCCGCCTTGCCCTCCGACGGCAGGAGGATCCACAGGGCTATGTAGAGCAGGAACTGCGGCCCGGGCAGCAGACAGGACAGCACGAAGATCACGCGCATCGTGGTCGCGGAGGTGCCGAAGCGGCGGGCCAGCGCGGCGCACACTCCGCCGATCATGCGGCCGTGGGTGGGGCGGGCGAGGCTGGACATCTGCGGCTCCTTCGTGAGCGTCCGTCGGAGGCGGCCCTGTGGCTGCTCCCTCTGACGGCAACGCTACGGTGACGAAGGGGACGAAGCGTCGCTCTACGGGGCGATACCGACCCTGGGAATCCTCGGGGTGCGACCCTGAGCCGGCTCTCCCTGCCGGACCCCGGCACGCCCTGCGGGCTCCTCCCGGCGGCGCAGCCACCCGCGCACCGCAGGCACCACCGCGACGTGCGCCAGGGCCACGCCGGCCGTGTTCAGCAGCATCGAGTCGACGTCCGCGACCTGACCGGGCACCCCCGTCTGCAGCAGCTCGACGGCCAGGGACAGCAGCGCGCCCGCCGTCACCGTGCGGACCAGGGACGCGAGCGGCGACACCCGGAGCCTGCCGTGCACCAGCGGGAGCAGGAAGCCCAGCGGGGCGAACAGCCCGAGCCCGGCGCCGATCCGCGACGCCGCCTCGGGCCAGCCCAGCCTCAGATCGGCGCGGATCCCGTCGAACGGATGCAGGTTGGCCGGCATCACCCAGGGAACGTTCAGCGGGCGCAGCGTGACCCAGGCGACGAACACGAGGTGGGCGGCCAGGAGGAGAATCCCGGTCGCGCGGATGCGGATCGCGGCGCTGCCGCCGATGGAGCCTTGACGCTGCACGCCCCCCAAGACGCGCCCCCCGGCACGATCGGTTCCGGCCCACCGGCACGGCGCCCGGCCCGGTCCCCGCCCCGCAGTGCCACGACAGACGGTGACCTGCGACGACGTCCACGCCCTCGCCCGCATGAGGCGTCCGACACACCCGGCCGCCGCTCCCGGAGGGCGCGCGCTCCCCGCGGCGCGCTCCCCGCGGCGCGCTCCCCGCGGCGCGCCGTTCCGGCGTGTCGATACGGCGTGTCGATACGGCGCGCGGGCCGGGAGGAGCGGGCGCGGACCCTCAGCCGCCGCTCGTGACGGCCGAGGACGGGGGCTCGGTGCTGCCGGGCCGTGAACGGACCTCGTCGGTGCACGCGTAGCGGCGCACGGGCTCCGGGCCGGGACCGCCCAGGATCACCGAGCCGTCGCCCTCGGCCGCCGCGGAGTCCGAGAAGGTGCACACGACCTGCGCGAGCGCGTACGAGGTGAGGTCCCCGGGCGGGACGCTCAGCCGCAGCGCGTCGTCCGGGTCCTTGGCGGCCGGGCCGCTCACGGTCATCGCGCCGCGCACGTCCGTCGTGTACCCGGCCTCCTTCTCGGCGGCCGACGGCGACTCGGCGAGCTGGTCGAGCAGGCCCTGCGCGACCAGCGCGCGCCGCGCGGAGCCCGCCGCGCCGTCCGGCACCCGCACGCTGCGGTCCACGGTCACCAGCGACGAACCGCACAGCAGGAACACCTGCACCGGCACGCCCGCGCGGGCGGCCTGCGGCGACACGACGGGATCGGCGAGCGAGCAGCGCACCCGCGAGGGCGCGGGACCGAAGTCGGTCGGGACCTCGGTCGCCCGGATGCCGCAGCCCGCGAGCGGACCGGCGAGGCCCGCCAGCACCACGGCGGCGCACAGCCGTCGTACGGTCGCACGGCCCATGGTCACGATGCGTCCCCCTCGTCCTGCCCGGTCGTCCCGCCCGGCACGCCCGCGACGTCCTGCTCCACCGGTTCGGCGACCCCCCGCGGCAGCCGCAGCGTGAACACCGCGCCGCCCTCCGGGGAGTTGGCGGCGGTGATCTCACCGCCGTGGATGTGGGCGTTCTCCAGTGCGATGGACAGGCCGAGCCCGCTGCCCTCCGAACGCGGCCGGGAGGCGCTCGCCTTGTAGAACCGGTCGAAGACGTGCGGCAGCACCTCCTCAGGGATGCCCGGCCCGTGGTCGCGCACGGCGATGACCACCGAGTCGTCCTGCGCCGACACCGACACCCGCACCGGCGAACCGCCGTGCTTGAGCGCGTTGCCGATGAGGTTGGCGAGGATGACGTCCAGCCGGCGCGGGTCGAGCCGGGCGTGGATGCCGCGCTCCGCGGCGAGGTCGACGGCGTCCAGCCAGGCCCGCGCGTCGATGCACGCGGTGATCTGGTCGGCGACGTCGACGTCGTCCAGGACCAGCCGCGCGGTCCCCGCGTCGAAGCGGGTGACCTCCATCAGGTTCTCCACGAGGGTGTTCAGCCGCCGTGTCTCGCTCACCACCAGCCGCACCGCGGGCTCGATCATCGGGTCGATGCTGCCCGACTCGGCGTCCAGCTCCTCCTCCAGCACCTCCGCGACGGTGGTGATGGCGGTCAGCGGCGTCCGCAGCTCGTGCGACATGTCGGCGACGAACCGGCGCGAGGCCTCGTCGCGGGCGGCCATGTCGTCGACCCGCTTCTCCAGCGCCTCGGCGGTGCGGTTGAACGTCCGGGACAGATCGGCGAGCTCGTCCGTCCCGGAGACCCGCAGCCGGGTGTCGAGCCGTCCCTCGCCGAGCCGGCGCGCCGCGACGCCCAGCCGGTGCACCGGCTTCAGGACGGTCGTGGCGGCGGCCTGCGCGAGCAGCGCGGCCCCGATCAGCGCGAGGGCGGTGGCGATGCCCAGCGACCACGCCAGCGAGTTCAGGTCCTTGGCCTCCGGCGCCAGCGACTTGCGCATGTAGCCGGTGGGCCCGCCCCCGTTCACCCGCGTCCCGGCCACCAGGTACGGCGTCCCGTGGTCCACGACCCGCTGCCAGTACAGGTGGTACGGCGACTTGTTGCCGCCGGTGACCTCCTGCTGCTTGTTCACCGCCGTGCGCAGCGACTCGGGGACGTCCTCCAGCGAGAACCCGTTGAGTCCGTTGGAGTTGCCGTACACGGTCTTGCCGCTGTCGTCCGCGCCCACCAGCAGCACGTTGAACCGCTGACTGCTGTTGGCCATCTGCCCCGCGGTGTGCTGGAGCTCGTCCTGCGAGGGATGCGCCGGCAGCGATCCCGCCCGGTTCTGCATCTCCTGCTCGAAGTCGCGCAGCACCGAGCCCTGGGTGCGGGTCAGCACGGCCTCGCGGTTCAGCCAGTACGCGATGCCGGACGCGGACACGGCGGCCGTCAGCGCCACCGCGCCGAAGACCACCACCAGCCGCAGGCGCAGGCTGGTGAGACGCAGCCGTGACAGTCTTCCCTTGCGCGCCGCGGACCAGCCGCGGAGCCCCCCCTGCGGCTGTGTCACTGAGGGGCGTCCAGGCGGTAGCCGACGCCGCGCACGGTACGGATCAGGACCGGGGAGGACGGCACGTCCTCGACCTTGGCCCGCAGCCGCTGGACACAGGCGTCCACCAGCCGGGAGTCGCCCAGGTAGTCGTGCTCCCACACCAGCCGCAGCAGCTGCTGCCGGGACAGCGCCTGCCCCGGCCGGCGGCTCAGTTCGAGCAGCAGCCGCAGTTCGGTCGGCGTGAGCTGCAGATCCTCGCCGTTCTTCGTCACCGTCATCGCGGCACGGTCGATGACGAGGCTGCCGAAGGTCGCCGCGTCGCTCGACTCGCGTTCGCCGCGCCGCAGCACGGCCCGGATCCGGGCGTCCAGCACCCGGCCCTGGATGGGTTTGACGACGTAGTCGTCGGCGCCGGACTCCAGCCCGACGACCACGTCGATGTCGTCGCTGCGCGCGGTGAGCAGAATGATCGGCAGCTGGTCGGTGCGCCGGATGCGACGGCACACCTCGAAACCGTCGATGCCGGGCAGCATCACGTCCAGCACGATCAGATCCGGCCGCTGCTCGCGCAGCAGCTTCAGACCGTCCTCACCGCTCGCAGCGGTCGCCACACGGTGCCCCTGGCGCGTCAGTGAGAGCTCCAGGGCCGTACGGATGGCGTCGTCGTCCTCGATCAGCAACAGGGAAGGCACGGGCTCATTCTGGCCCATGAGGGGGCTGTCGTTCGACCCGTGGGTAGGCGTCGGCCTGCGCGCGGCCGTCGCGGAGCGCCGGTTCCGGCGGCGTCGGACCGCGCCGGGCGGTGTGCACGGGGCCGCGGAAATCCCGCGAACACCTGCGCCCGAAGCGCATAAATGCTCGATCCGCACGTCGCGGACCTGCGGTTTCGTCGGGGACGGGCGCTCCTTCGCCAAGGCGCGGCCCCGCCGGGCCGGCCGCGGCGGGACCGGGTCGACAGCTCCCCCTGCCGGTCGCGGGCATGACAGCCGGCTGATCGGTGACCGCTCGGGCCCCGCCGTCCACGGAGCAGCCGAAGGGACCGTCCCCGCCGCGTGGTCCAAGGGGTGCGGGGGCGGTTCGAGGGACCCCGCCTCCCCGCGCCGGGCTCCTGCGCGGACCAGGCCAACTGCCGTACCGCGCAAGCCTGTGGAGTGTCTGTGGTGTTCCCGTGACAGGCCCCTGTGACAGGTCTGTGACAGACGGCGGACACGGCGATGAAGTGGCCCGGGCAGTCTTTTGGTCACGAGGCGGGGCGACGCGGAGACGAGCACGGCGAACACCGCGAAGCCCGGCCGATGCACCAGACAGAACACCGGAAGTCCACGACGGGGGGCGCGAGATGAACACGCTGCACGGTATGAGCACCAACGCAGTCGCGGTCGTCACGCGTCTGCACGACGTGAACCGGGGTTCCGAGAAGTCCGGCGTCGTGAGCGGGCGGGGGTGCGCTCGCGGCGCCGGGCGTCAGCACACCGGGTTCATGACGGTGGTCGACACGGGGGAACCGGCGGCTCACGGGGGAGCCGCGTACGGGGAGGACCCGGGGGAGCGTCGCTCCCTGACGGAGGCGGAGTTCACCGCCTACGTCCAGGAGCGCCGCGCCTCCCTGTACGCCACCGCCTACCACCTCACCGGTGACCGCTTCGAGGCGGAGGACCTGCTGCAGAGCGCGCTGTTCTCGACGTACCGGGCCTGGGAGCGGATCAGCGACAAGGCCGCGGTCGGCGGATACCTCCGCCGGACGATGACGAACCTGCACATCAGCGCGTGGCGCCGCCGCAAGCTGAACGAGTACCCGACCGAGGAACTGCCGGAGACGCCCGGCGACACGGACGCGATGCGCGGCACCGAACTGCGCGCCGTCCTGTGGCAGGCGCTGGCCCGGCTGCCCGAACTCCAGCGGACGATGCTGGTCCTGCGCTACTACGAGGGCCGCACCGACCCGGAGATCGCGGAGATCCTCGACATCAGTGTCGGCACGGTGAAGTCCAGCATCTGGCGGTCGCTCCGCCGGCTGCGCGAGGACGAGGTCCTCAGCTTCGGCCGTGACGAGGAGGACGCCTTCGGGGAGCTGGTCGCCTGAGGGTGAACGGGGGAGGGCCCGGCTCCGCTCAGGGGAGCCGGTGAACGGGGGAGCGGCGCCGGGGGGACCCGACGGGGGACGTACGGGGGAGCGGCGCCGCGCAAGCACGGGGGAGCACCACACGGGGGAAGCACGGGGGAAGCACCGGGAGCGGGGCTGGAGGGCCGGGGGGTCCGTCCAGTCCCGCTTCTGCGTGCCCGGCCCGGTCGGCGGCCTTCCGTCCGGGCCGCCCCGCCCCTGTCACGGCGCTAGACGGCCGTCCGCGTGGCGGCGGCGCGGCGGCCCGCCGCGGCGGCGGCCAGGCGGCCCATCGCCTCGTCGCGGTCGCAGGCGTACGCGCCCAGCCCGGTCTGCCGGGCCACGATGGAGCGTTCGGCGCGCATCAGGCGCCAGCCGCGCCGCAGGAGGAAGGGCACCGACTTGCGGCCCTCCTTCAGATCGCGCAGGAAGCGGCGGCGGAAGGTCTTCACCGGACCGCGGCTCAGACACAGCGCGTCGGCCAGGACGCCCAGCTCCCGGCAGCGGACGACGATCTCCGCGGCGAAGATGCCCTCGGCGATGAACAGAGTGGTCCGCCCGATCTCGACCGCCTCCTCGCCGTTGCGCGCGCTCAGCGAGAGGTCGTAGACGGGAACATTCGTGCGTCCGGTGCCGCACAGTTCCACGATCGCGGCGACGGCGGCGTCCGCGTCCCACGAGTCGGGGTGGTCCCAGTCGATGTCGGAACTGCCGGCGACCGACGGCAGCGTCGGGTCGTCGCCCTCCTTGTAGAAGTCGTCGAGCCGCAGCACAGGGAGCCCGGAGCGGGCCGCGAGCAGGGACTTGCCGGAGCCGGAGGGGCCGCAGAGCAGCACGACTCGCGTCGGTATGGGCGGAGGGGGAGTCACGGGACACCAGTGTGAGGCATCCCCCGGTCCGTCAACGACCCCGCGGGTCGGCTTTGATGCGCGCGTCACATCTCAACTACCCTTCGTGGCGACCTGATCACCTTGCGCATCAGAAGGCGGCATCGACGATGGCCCGACACGACTCCCCCCGCATCTCCACCGGCCGGCGCGCCCTCGCCGCCCTCGCGACCGCCGGAGTGGCGCTGGGCGCGGGCGCCTCGGCCGCCTCCGCGGCGACCGGTGAGCCGGTCCTCGACGCGGTGAACGGCCGGCCCGGCTCGATCGGCTCGATCGACCCGCAGGCGGGCGTGCAGGGGGCGCTGGGCGCTCTCCCGTACGTCACCGGCGCCGTCTCGGGCCTCAAGCCCAACCCCCTCGCGGGCACCGGCGTCGACCCCCTGGACAACGGCGTGGGAACCCAGCTCGCCGACTTCCGGCCCCTGACGTCCCAGATGCTGACGGCCCCGGTCGCCCAGGCGCAGTCCATCGGGTCGATCCCGGTGCTGGGCGAGGTGACGAAGGTGCTGGGCGGCTGAGCACCCTGCACGGCATACGGGCGGCGGGAGCCGCGCCGGCCCCGACGAAGGGGTCGGTGCGGCTCCCGCTTTTCGGTCAGGGGGTGCGGCCGAGGTGGGTGACGAGAATGTGGATCACGTCGTCGTCGATGAGGTAGAGCACCCGATAGTCACCGACGTGCAGGCGGCGCACGTCCTGCGAGCCGTAGGGGACGGAACCGGCGGGCCGGGGGAGCGTGGCCAAAGCGTCCACCGCTTCATAGACGGCGGACAGTCCGGCAGGGTCTTCCTTCAGGAACCTGACCGCCGCATCGGTGGCGCGTGGTTCCCAGATGATCTTGTAGGTCACTTACCGAAGCCCCAACATCCTGCCGACCTCTTCGTGTGGAATGCCGGGTTCGAGAGTGCCCTCGGCCTTGCGCCGCTGGTAGTCGGCCAGCGCCAGGGCGTCTTCGAAGTCCTCTATCACCTGCGGCGACACGAGGAGTGCGGCCACGTGACCGTGGTCGGTGAGGGCGATGGTCTCGCGGCTGTGGGCGGCGCGGCGGACCAGGTCGCCGAGCTGGGAGCGGGCGGCGCTGATGGCGATCTCAACCATGCTGGAAAAGTAGCACATGGTTAATCTAGTGAGCGATTCATGCGTCAATATGACAAAGGGCCGCGCTCCTCCGGACGGAGAGGAGGCGCGGCCCCGCTCGTGAGGGGCGGCGGTGGGAGTCGCCCCAAGGCCGTCAGTACGACGAGCCGGACGCGCCCAGGGAGCCCGTGGGGTGCCAGACGGTCTTGGTCTCCAGGAAGGCCGTCATGCGGTCGATGCCGGGCGTCGCCGCCCAGTCGTCCACAGGCTGTGGACGAAGGACGCGCTTGAGGTTGTCGGCCGCGGCGATCTCCAGCTCCTTCGCCAGCGCCTCGTCGGCGCCCGCGAGGTCGATCGCGTTGACGTCCTGGTGGGACGCCAGGGGCGCCGCGATCTCCGCCGTGCGGCCGGAGAGGACGTTGACGACGCCGCCGGGCAGGTCGGAGGTGGCCAGCACCTCGCCGAGCGACAGCGCCGGCAGCGGCGAGCGCTCGCTCGCGATCACCACGGCCGTGTTGCCGGTGGCGATCACCGGGGCGACGACCGAGACCAGGCCCAGGAAGGAGGAGTCCTGCGGCGCGAGGACCGTCACGACGCCCGTCGGCTCCGGCGAGGAGATGTTGAAGTACGGTCCCGCGACCGGGTTCCCGCCGCCCACCACCTGGGCGATCTTGTCGGTCCAGCCCGCGTACCAGACCCAGCGGTCGATCGTCGCGTCCACCGTCGCGGCCGCCCTGGACTTCGACAGGCCCTCGGCGTCGGCGACCTCGCGGACGAACTGCCCCCGGCGTCCCTCCAGCATCTCCGCGACGCGGTAGAGGATCTGGCCCCGGTTGTAGGCCGTGGCCCCGGCCCAGCCGCCGAAGGCCTTGCGCGCGGCGACCACCGCGTCACGGGCGTCCTTGCGGGACGACTGCGGTGCGTTGGCCAGCCACTCGCCCTGTGCGTCGGTCACCTCGTACACCCGGCCGCTCTCCGAACGCGGGAACTTCCCGCCGACGTACAGCTTGTAGGTCTTGAAGACGCCCAGCCGGGGCTGCCCGGTCTTCTCGGACTTGTCAGACATCGAGGTACGCCTCCAGGCCGTGGCGGCCGCCCTCGCGGCCGAAGCCCGACTCCTTGTACCCGCCGAACGGCGAGGCCGGGTCGAACTTGTTGAACGTGTTGGACCAGACGACGCCGGCCCGGAGCTTGTTCGCCACCGCCAGGATGCGGGAGCCCTTCTCCGTCCAGACGCCCGCCGACAGGCCGTACGGCGTGTTGTTGGCCTTGGCGACGGCCTCGTCCGGGGTGCGGAAGGTGAGGACCGACAGCACCGGGCCGAAGATCTCGTCCCGGGCGACGGTGTGGGCCTGCGTGACGTTCGTGAACAGCGTCGGCGCGAACCAGTAGCCCGCGTCCGGCAGTTCGCAGGCCGGGGACCAGCGCTCCGCGCCCTCCGCCTCGCCCTGCTCGACGAGCGAGGTGATGCGGGTCAGCTGCTCCTCGGAGTTGATCGCGCCGATGTCCGTGTTCTTGTCCAGCGGATCGCCGAGTCGCAGCGTCGACAGCCGGCGCTTGAGGGACTCCAGCAGCTCCTCCTGGATCGACTCCTGGACGAGGAGGCGGGAGCCCGCGCAGCAGACCTGACCCTGGTTGAAGAAGATGCCGTTGACGATGCCCTCGACGGCCTGGTCGATCGGCGCGTCGTCGAAGACGATGTTGGCGCCCTTGCCGCCCAGCTCCAGCGTCAGCTTCTTGCGGGTGCCCGCGACCGTCTTCGCGATCGCCTTGCCGACGGCCGTGGAGCCGGTGAAGGCCACCTTGTTCACGTCGGGGTGGGCGACGAGCGCCGCACCCGTGTCGCCGTAGCCCGGCAGGATGTTCACGACGCCCCTGGGCAGACCCGCCTGGCGGCAGACGTCCGCGAAGAACAGGGCGGACAGCGGCGTGGTCTCGGCCGGCTTCAGCACGACCGTGTTGCCCGTGGCGAGCGCCGGGGCGATCTTCCACGCCAGCATCAGCAGCGGGAAGTTCCAGGGGATGACCTGGCCGGCCACGCCCAGCGGCTTCGGCGAGGGGCCGAACCCGGCGTGGTCGAGCTTGTCCGCCCAGCCCGCGTAGTAGAAGAAGTGCGCCGCGACCAGCGGGAGGTCGGCGTCACGCGTCTCCCGGATTGGCTTGCCGTTGTCCAGCGTCTCCAGGACGGCCAGCTCACGGCTGCGCTCCTGGATGATCCGGGCGATGCGGAACAGGTACTTCGCCCGCTCGGCGCCGGGGAGCGCCGACCAGGGCGAGAAGGCCCTGCGGGCGGCCTTCACGGCGCGGTCCACGTCCGCCTCGCCCGCCTGGGCGATCTCGGAGAGGACCTCCTCGGAGGACGGCGAGACGGTCTTGAAGACCTTGCCGTCGGCCGCCTCGGTGAACTCGCCGTCGATGAACAGGCCGTAGGACGGGGCGATGTCGACGACCGAGCGGGACTCGGGCGCCGGTGCGTACTCGAATGCGGAAGTCAGCTTTTGCGTGGTCATGGGGTCTCAGTCCACCGTCACGTAGTCGGGGCCGGAGTAGCGGCCGGTGGCCAGCTTCTGGCGCTGCATCAGCAGGTCGTTCAGGAGCGAGGAGGCGCCGAAGCGGAACCAGTGGTTGTCCAGCCAGTCCTCGCCCGCGGTCTCGTTGACCAGGACCAGGAACTTGATCGCGTCCTTGCTGGTGCGGATGCCGCCGGCGGGCTTCACGCCGACCTGGACGCCGGTCTGGGCGCGGAAGTCGCGGACGGCCTCCAGCATGAGCAGGGTGTTGGCGGGGGTGGCGTTGACGGCGACCTTGCCGGTGGACGTCTTGATGAAGTCCGCCCCGGCCAGCATGCCGAGCCAGCTCGCCCGCCGGATGTTGTCGTACGTCGACAGCTCGCCGGTCTCGAAGATGACCTTGAGACGGGCGGCCGAGCCGCAGGTCTCGCGGACGGCGACGATCTCCTCGTACACCTTCATGTACCGGCCGGCCAGGAACGCCCCGCGGTCGATGACCATGTCGACCTCGTCGGCGCCGGCGGCGACCGCGTCACGGACGTCGGCCAGTTTCACGTCGAGGGCGGCGCGGCCGGCCGGGAAGGCGGTGGCGACCGAGGCGACCTTCACGGCGGAGCCGGCGACGGCCTCCTTGGCGACGGCCACCATGTCGGGATAGACGCAGACCGCGGCCGTGGCGGGGGCCGTCCGGTCGGTCGGGTCGGGACGGACCGCCTTCGCGCCGAGCGCCCGGACCTTGCCCGGGGTGTCCGCGCCTTCCAGCGTCGTCAGGTCGACCATCGAGATGGCGAGGTCGATGGCGTACGCCTTGGCGGTCGTCTTGATGGAACGGGTGCCGAGCGTGGCGGCGCGCGCCTCCAGGCCGACCGCGTCGACGCCGGGCAGCCCGTGGAGGAAGCGGCGCAACGCGGCGTCGGACGCGGTCACGTCCGTGAGCGCCGGGGCTGCGGTGGGTGCATTGGTGGGCATGGTCACCAGACGAGCATATCTACGCGCGTAGCAGGTGTACACCCCCCGGAAGCGGTTCGGGCGCTCATCGCGCGCGGGGGCACCGCGTATGAGCGCATCGCCGGCTTCGGGCACAATCGGGGCCATGACGAGCCCGGAAGACCAGTCGCCTGAGCCACGGCCCGCGAAGCCCGCGGGCGCCCCGGAGCCCGAACGGCCCGCGGGGACCCCGGGGCCCACGGGCACTCCCCGGCCCGGCGCATCAGGACCCTCCGGGTTTCAGGAGCCCCCGGAGCCCGTGACGAAGGACCGGGTCTACCGGTCTTCGGGGGGCGTCTTCGGCGGTGTGCTGCTGCTCGGGCTGGCCGCCTGGCTGGGCGTCGACGCGATCGTCTCGGGCGAGGGGCGCACCCCCTGGCTGGCGCTCGCGACCCTGATCCTCGTCGTACCGCTGATCATCGCCTTCACGCTGCGGCCCGCCGTGTACGCGGGCCCGGACCGGCTGCGGGTGCGCAACCCCTTCCGGTTGATCGTGCTGCCCTGGGGGGAGGTCGCCACGCTGCGTTCCGGCTACTCCAACGAGGCGATCGCCGTGTCGGGGAAGAAGTTCCAGCTGTGGTCCATCCCCGTCTCGCTGCGGGCGCGCAAGCGGGCGGCCCGGGGGAAGAGCAGCCGCCTGGGCGGGGCCGGCGCGACCGCCGCCGACGGCCCGCTGCGCGCCCGCGGCGACCGGGACGTGGACGAGCTGCGCGAGGTGTGGGAGGCGCGCCAGCAGGAGGAGAGCGCCCAGGGCGAGGTCTCCGTGCGCTGGGCCTGGGAGATCCTGGGCCCGGTCGCGGCGGGGGCCGTGGTGCTCGCGATCCTGCTCGCCGTGGGCTGAGCCGCCGCCGGGGGCGCACGCCTCGGGGGCGGGTGGGTGTCCTTCGGGTCCTCGGGTCCGGGTGGGCGTGTGCCACGGGTCCGGGCGGTGGGCGTGTGCTTCGACTGCTCCGGCGACGCGGCTCAGCCTCGCACCCGCAGCGGTGCACGCCGTACAGGTCGCCCGGAACGCCCTCGGGCTACATGTACGACGCCGGCCTAGGCGACCGGTGCCGGGGGCGGCGCGCGGCCGGCCGGCGACGACCCGTCCCTCCGGTCGACGATCTGCCGGGCGCGTGCACAAGCGCGGAGGCGGATGACGACGTCGGCGAGCCGGGAGCGGGCCCGCCGGGTGCACCCGGTCGACGGGGCGGACCCCGGGCCGGGCTCACCCGCGGGTCGCGCTGTGCCGGACCCCGGGCCGGGCCCACCCGCGGGTCCCGCTGTGCCCGTGCCCGGTCGGGCAGCTCGTCACCGTCTGCTCGTCGGTCGGGAAGGCCGCCGGCACGGTCGTGGAGCCATCGGCGCCCGAAGCCGCTCAGGAATCTTCCGCCGAACCTCGCCGCCGGGCCCACCGGGGCTCCCACCTGCGCTGGACGTCGGGCCCGCCGCGTAGCGTTGCCCGCCGTACCGGTGTCCCCGAAGCCGAGAGGGAGCGATGAGCACGGAAGTCGACACGGTGCTGCGGCTGCCCGCGGCCGCGATACCCGAGGGCTGTCCGCCCTGGTCCGGTGAGCGGGCGGCGCACTGGACGCGCGCGCTGCCGCCGCGCTGGGCGCCGGTGCGAACCCCCGCGTCGGCCTTCGTGGCGCTGCCGCCGGCGGCCGTGGCGGGCGCCGCCCTGCTGAGCGCGTCGGGCGCCCTGCCCGCGTGGGCCGCCGCCCTGGTCGCCCTGCACCTCGTGTGGTGGGTGCTGCGGCCCGAGGCGGCCGCGGTCCTCGGGCCGGTCGCCGTCGGCGTGGCGCTGACGACGGGAGACCTCGCCCCCGGCGTGCGGCTGAGCACGGCTGCCGTCCTGGCGGGCGTCTGGGGAACCGCCTGTCTGCGGCTTGCCGTCCGTCGGCGGCAGCGGGCGGCGGGCCGGGAGGCCGCCGCAGGCGTGACAGCCGCGGCGCCGGCGCCCGGGGGCGGGCGGGCGGAACGCGGGACGTTCCTGTCGTGGTGCGGCCTCGGCACGGTCGTCGCGGGTGGGGCGCTGTACGCCGCCGCCGGTCTCCCGGACGGGTCTGCCCAACGGCAGGCGGTACCGGCGGCCGGCTGGTGTCTCGCCGGACTCGGCCTCACCCTGCTGCTCTCCGGGGTGCTGGGCCGCCGCCGGGCCCTCGCCCTGCGCCGGGCGCCCGTCCCTGTGCTGCGGGTCCTCGTGCGCGACGGCATCGACGCCGACACCGAGGTCTACGCCGCCGACGATCTCGCCGCGCTGCGCCCCCTGTTCACGGTGTCCACGTCGCTCACGGTCCCCACGTCCGGGCCCGAGACCCCCCGGGGCGCGGACGACGCCGGTGCGGACGAGGACGACGGCTGCCGGGACGACGATGAGGACGGGGAGCTGCGGGCGCTGGTCGACCGGATCGGTGACGGGCGATCAGGACCGCTGCGCGAGGCCGTACTGCACGGGGTCCCGTACGACGGGGGCGAGGCGGTCTTCCTGGCCGCCGCGTCCGCGGCCGGCCGGGCGCCCGTGGTGGAGGCGTCCCTCGGCCCGGTGCGGCCGATGACCCCGGGCGCGTTGCGGAGCAGGAACAGGGCCGAGAAGCGGACGTCCGTGCGCGCGGCCCGGGACGCCCGGCGACGCACGACGGCCGCGGAGGCCGTCGCCGCACGAGACCGCGCCGACGAGGCGCGGACGCGGCACTGGCGCGCCGGGTGGGCCGACTGGACCGCCGTCGCGCTCGTGGCACTGTTCCTCGCCTGCTACGCGAAGTCCGGCAGGTGGGGTGACGCGTACGGCATCGGCCTCACGGTCCTCGCCGCGCTCTCGCTGCCGCGCCGGCTTGCCTGGCGGGTCACCGCCGACCGGGAAGGCCTGTGGTTCAACGGGCTGCGGGGGACCCGGCACCTCCCCTGGCACGACGTCCGGATCGTGAAGTGCGAGGGCGCGCGCCTGCGGATCGACGGCAGGAGCGCTGCGTTCGGGGAGTGGCGGGTGGCGTCCCCGCGCTGGTCCTGGCTGGAGGACAGGCTCGGGCTGCTGCATCCGTACGAGCGGACGGCCGCGGAGATCACGGCGGTGTGGCGGACCCCGGCCCTGCGGCCCGCCGGCACGGCGACCGGCCGCGACCGCGGACGGCCCCTGTGGCCGCTCGGCGCGGCCCTGGCGACGGCGGTCGCGGCGGGACTGCTCCTCCTGCGGTGACGCCGGCCCGGCGAGGGGCGCGGCGGCGGCCACGGCGGGAGCGCGGCGAAGTGCCGCTCCTCCTGCCCGGGCCGGCCCGCCGTGTCGCTGCCCCGCCGCCCGCAGGCCCGTCGGCCGCCGCGGTCCGCCCGCCGTGCCCGCGCGTTCGGGCGTCGGACGCGCGCTGCGTGGGGCGCCCGACGCGTCAGATGCCCGCTGCCGCCGACAGGTCCCGCTTGAGGTCCGCCAGGAGAGCGGCCGCCTCGGTGCGGGCGGCCGGCAGGTCGGCGTGGGCGGCGACCGGGACGACGACCTCCAGGTAGCACTTCAGCTTCGGCTCGGTGCCGCTGGGCCGGACGACGATCCTCGCGCCGTCGAGCGTGTAGCGCAGGCCGTCGGTGGGAGGCAGCCGGTCCGTGCCCAGGGTGAGGTCCTCGGCCCGCGTCACCGTCAGGCCCGCGAGGGAGGCCGGGGGCCGCGCGCGCAGCCGGTCCATCGCGCGGGCGATGACGGAGAGGTCCTGCACCCGGACCGAGAGCTGGTCGGTGGCGTGCAGACCGTGCTCCACGGCGAGGTCGTCCAGCAGGTCGAGGAGGGTGCGGCCCTCCTCCTTGAGCTCCGAGGCCAGTTCCGTGACGAGCAGGGCGGCGGTGATGCCGTCCTTGTCCCGGACGCCCTCGGGGTCCACGCAGTAGCCGAGTGCCTCCTCGTAGCCGTAGCGCAGGCCGTCCACGCGGGCGATCCACTTGAAGCCGGTGAGGGTCTCCTCGTAGGGCAGACCCGCCTTCGCGGCGATGCGGCCGAGGAGGGAGGAGGAGACGATCGACTCGGCGAACGTGCCCTGCGCGCCGCGCCGGACGAGGTGGGCGCCGAGCAGTGAGCCGACCTCGTCGCCGCGCAGCATGCGCCAGTCGCCGTCGTGCGGGACGGCCACCGCGCAGCGGTCGGCGTCCGGGTCGTTGGCGATGACCAGGTCCGGGGCCGCCGCGCGGGCGGCGGCGAACGCGAGGTCCATCGCGCCGGGCTCTTCCGGGTTGGGGAAGGCGACGGTCGGGAAGTCCGGGTCGGGCTCGGCCTGCTCGGCGACGAGGACCGGCTCCGGGAAGCCCGCGCGGGCGAACGCGGCGAGCAGGACGTCCTTGCCCACGCCGTGCATCGCCGTGTAGACGGTACGGGCCGTGCGCGGGGAGCCCTTGGCGAGGACGGCGTCGGTGCGGGCCAGATAGGCGTCGAGGACGGAGTCGTCGAGCGTCTGCCAGCCGTCCTCGGGACGGGGGACGTCGTCGAGCGAGACGATCGCGTCGATCTCCGCCGCGATCTCGGTGTCGGCGGGCGGCACGATCTGCGAGCCGTCGCCCAGGTACACCTTGTAGCCGTTGTCGCGGGGCGGATTGTGGCTGGCGGTGACCTCGACGCCGGCGACCGCGCCCAGGTGCCGTATGGCGTAGGCGAGGACGGGCGTGGGCAGCGGACGCGGCAGGACGACGGCCCGCAGGCCCGCGCCGGTCATCACGGCCGCGGTGTCGCGGGCGAAGTCGGCGGACTTGTGACGGGCGTCGTAGCCGACGACGACGGTCCCGCCGGCGTGGCCGTTCTTCGTGAGGTGGGCGGCGAGACCGGCCGCCGCGCGGATCACCACGGACCGGTTCATCCGCATGGGCCCGGCCCCCAGCTCGCCGCGCAGACCGGCGGTGCCGAACTGGAGGGTGCCGCCGAAGCGGTCGGCGAGCTCGGCGACGTCCCCGGCGTCGAGGAGCCGGGCCAGCTCGGCGCGGGTCTCGGGGTCGGGATCCTCCGCGAGCCAGGCCTGGGCGCGGGCGAGGAGATCGTCGTGCACGGGGGTCACCCTCCGGTTGCGTGTGGACGCCGCTTGTCTGTCAGTTCGGGCCGGGTCGATCCGGCCGGCCCGTCCGTTGTCCCCCTCCGGGAAGGGCGAGGACGAGGCCCGCTCGGGGCCGGGGCGAGGACCGGTCCCGCCCGGGTCCGGGGGCCGCGGCCCCCGGTGGCGCGCTCAGAGCCGGCCGAGTACGCGGGCCAGCAACGACCCCATGCGCGTCGCGCTGTCCCGGCCCGCCTGGAGGACCTCCTCGTGGTTCAGCGGCTCGCCCGTCATACCGGCGGCGAGGTTGGTCACCAGGGAGATGCCGAGCACCTCGGCGCCCGCCTCGCGTGCCGCGATGGCCTCCAGCACGGTGGACATGCCCACCAGGTCCGCGCCGATGGTCCGCGCCATGCGGATCTCGGCCGGCGTCTCGTAGTGCGGGCCGGGGAACTGCGCGTAGACGCCCTCCTCCAGCGTGGGGTCGATCTCCTTGCACAGGGCGCGCAGCCGCGGCGAGTAGAGGTCCGTCAGGTCGACGAAGTTCGCGCCGACGATCGGCGAGGTCGCCGTCAGGTTCAGGTGGTCGCTGATCAGCACCGGCTGACCGGGACGCATGCCCTCGCGCAGACCGCCGCAGCCGTTGGTCAGCACGATCGTCTTGCAGCCGGCCGCCACCGCGGTGCGCACGCCGTGGGCGACGGCGGCGACGCCGCGGCCCTCGTAGTAGTGGGTGCGGCCGAGGAACACCAGCGCCCGCTTCTCGCCGATCCGGTACGAGCGGACCTTGCCGCCGTGGCCCTCCACCGCGGGCGGCGGGAACCCGGGAAGGTCGGTGACCTGGAACTCGGCGTCGGCGACGCCCAGGGCGTCCACGGCGGGCGCCCAGCCCGAGCCCATCACGAGGGCGACGTCGTGGGTCTCGGCGCCGGTCAGTTCGCGCAGGCGCGCGGCGGCGGCGTCGGCGGCGGCGTGCGGGTCGCCCTGGATGTCGTCCGGGAGAAGAGATGCGTTCACGCGAGAGAGCGTAGCCGGTTTGTGCCTACGCGCGTAGATGACAGAGCCCACGGGAATGCGATCGTTGTCTTGTCGTTTCCAACGAGGAACGGCCGCGGAGCCCCTCGGGCGCCCGTGACCAGGGTGTCCCCGTCGTCACCCGGGCCCGCACCGCTCTCCCGTCGCCGCGCCGACGCTCCGGGTCCGAAGGCGGCCGCGTTCAGCAGGGCCGCTTGCGCAGCTCCATCACGTAGTCGTGCGGCGCCCCGGCGGACTCCGCCGCGTCCGCGACCTCGCCCAGGTACCGGGCCGACGGCAGCCCGCCCTCGTAGCCGTTCAGCACGTACACCCAGGCCGACTCCTCGCCCTCCAGGGTCTGCACGCGCATCCGGGCACGCCGGTAGATGCCCAGGCCCACGCCCTCCCAGCGGTCCAGCGATTCCTCGTCCATGGGGGCGATGTCGTACAGCGCGACGAACACCTGCGCCCCGGGCTCCTCCACCAGCGTCGCCAGTGCGCCGTCCCAGCCGAGCTGCTCGCCGCCGAACGTCAGCCGCCAGCCGTTCAGCCAGCCCGTGGCGCGCAGCGGCGAGTGCGGGGTGCGGCGGGTCATCAGCCGCGCGTCGAGGTTGCCGGCGTACGCGGCGTAGAGCGACATGCAAGGAGAGTACGGCAGTGCGCGCAGGCGTCACTCTGGTCACAGTCCCGGCGCCCGCGGGCCCCGGGGCGGTGCCCGCGCGTCCCGTACGGGACAATGGAGTACGTGACTCGGATCGTGATCATCGGTGGCGGACCCGGCGGCTATGAAGCGGCCCTGGTGGCCGCGCAGCTCGGCGCGGAGGTGACCGTCGTCGACTGCGACGGTCTGGGCGGAGCGTCGGTGCTGACCGACTGCGTGCCGTCGAAGACCCTTATCGCGACGGCCGAGGTCATGACGACCTTCGACTCGTCGTACGAGGAACTCGGCATCATCGTCGCCGACGACACCCCGCCGCTGGAGCAGGCGGCCCGGGTCGTCGGGGTCGACCTCGGCAAGGTGAACCGGCGTGTGAAGCGCCTCGCGCTCGCCCAGTCGCACGACATCACCGCCTCCGTCACCCGCGCCGGCGCGCGCGTGCTGCGCGGCCGCGGCCGGCTGGAGGGCATGCAGGCCCTCGACGGCTCCCGCAAGGTCGTCGTCGCCGCGGCGGACGGCACCGAGGAGACCCTCACCGCCGACGCCGTCCTGCTGGCCACCGGCGCCCACCCGCGCGAGCTGCCGGACGCCCGGCCCGACGGCGAGCGCATCCTGAACTGGACCCAGGTCTACGACCTCGGCGAGCTGCCCGAGGAGCTCATCGTGGTCGGCTCGGGCGTCACCGGCGCGGAGTTCGCCGGCGCGTACCAGGCCCTCGGCTCCAAGGTCACCCTGGTCTCCTCCCGTGACCGCGTGCTGCCCGGCGAGGACCCGGACGCGGCCGCGGTCCTCGAGGACGTCTTCCGCCGTCGCGGCATGAACGTCATGGCACGCTCGCGCGCCGAATCCGCCAAGCGGGTCGGCGACCGGGTCGAGGTCACCCTGTCCGACGGCCGGGTCATCACCGGCTCGCACTGCCTCATGGCGGTCGGCGCCATCCCCAACAGCGAGGGCATGGGGCTGGAGGAGGCGGGCGTCAGGGTCCGCGAGTCCGGGCACATCTGGACCGACAAGGTCAGCCGCACCACCGCCCCGGGCGTCTACGCGGCCGGCGACGTGACCGGGATCTTCGCCCTCGCCTCCGTCGCCGCCATGCAGGGCCGGATCGCCATGTACCACTTCCTCGGCGACGCGGTGGCCCCGCTCAACCTCAAGACGGTCTCCTCGAACGTCTTCACCGACCCCGAGATCGCCACGGTCGGGTACAGCCAGGCCGACGTGGACGGCGGGAAGATCGACGCCCGCGTCGTGAAGCTGCCGCTGCTGCGCAACCCGCGCGCCAAGATGCAGGGCATCCGGGACGGCTTCGTCAAGATCTTCTGCCGCCCCGGCACGGGCATCGTCGTCGGCGGCGTGGTCGTCGCCCCGCGCGCCTCGGAACTGATCCACCCCATCTCGATCGCCGTCGACAACAACCTGACGGTCGAACAGATCGCGAACGCGTTCACCGTGTATCCGTCCCTTTCGGGGTCGATCGCGGAGGTGGCGAGGCAGCTGCACACCCGCAAGACGTCGGGCGAGGGCTGACGGTCCGTTCCGACGGCCCCCGGCCACCCGTCGGACTCCCCGCCGGTCACAGGAAGCCGACCGGCGGGGCGGCCCGGCGTCGGCGGACGGCGCGGAGACGGCTCGGGAGAGAGCGCGGGAGAGCGCGGGAGACGGCGCGGGGGTTATAGGCGCCGGAAGTGAGCCCTATACCACCCCCCGTGCCTCTGTGCGAACAACTTCTACTATTCGGCGCAAAGAGCTGAAAGCAGACGGTCGTCCGCGTTACTGTCAGTTTCGTGTTCGCTGCAGAACGTCGTCAATTGATCCTCGAAATGGTGCGAGCGAACGGGGCCGTGTCGCTCCGTGAACTCGCCCGCGTCGTCCAGACCTCCGAAGTGACCGTGCGGCGGGACGTGCGCGCACTGGAGGCAGAAGGACTCCTCGACCGCCGGCACGGCGGTGCGGTATTGCCGGGCGGGTTCACGCGGGAGTCCGGCTTTCCGCAGAAATCCCATCTCGCGACCGCCGAAAAAACCGCCATCGCGGACCTCGCCGCCAACTTCGTGGAAGAGGGCGAGGCCATCGTGGTCGGGGCGGGCACCACGACACAGGAGCTGGCCCGCCGGCTCGCCCGGGTGCCCGGCCTGACCGTGGTCACCAACTCCCTGCTGGTCGCCCAGGCCCTGGCCCACGCCAACCGGGTCGAGGTGGTGATGACGGGCGGAACCCTGCGCGGCTCCAACTACGCCCTGGTGGGCAGCGGGGCCGAGCAGTCCCTCCAGGGACTCAGGGTCTCCCGCGCCTTCCTCTCCGGGAGCGGCCTCACCGCCGAACGCGGACTGTCCACGTCCAACATGCTGTCGGCGTCGGTCGACCGGGCGCTCGTCCAGGCGGCCGCCGAGGTCGTCGTCCTCGCCGACCACACCAAGCTCGGCACGGACACCATGTTCCAGACCGTGCCCACGGACCTCGTCACCCGCCTGGTGACGGACGAGCCGCCCGCGCACGACGACCGTGCCGCCACCGAACTGCAGGCCCTGGCGGACCAGGGGGTGCAGATCGCCGTGGCGGGGGCGCCGGGAAGCCCGGGGGGTGATGCGGCCCCGGCGCGCCATCAGCAACAGCGCCGGGACGTGCCGCTGCCGGCTCCGCGGCGGGGCCAGGTTCCCGGTGCGGCGTCGGGGCTTCGTGCCGGGTCCGTCCTGGGGGAGCAGGCGCCGGGTGCGGAGCGGGCGCGGGTCGCGGACCTGCGCCGTCGGTGACGTCGCGGGTCCGCTGCTGGGGGCTCCGCCCCCAGGCCCCCGTTCGGCCCTGAAGGGGCCTCGTCCTCGAACTCCCCCAGAGGAGGGACCCCCGGACGGGCTGATATCGCGGTCCGCGTCTTTCAGTGCGCGCCGGACGGGCTGATGATGCCTGCTGCGGGTGCGGGGGCTTGACGTGGTGAGGCGCCCGGGGTGGCGGGCGCCTCGACACGGTGTGCGGGTGGGGTCAGTCCTTGATCTCGCAGATCGCCGCGCCCGACGTGATGGACGCGCCGACCTCCGCGCTGAGGCCCTTGACGGTGCCGGAGCGGTGGGCGTTCAGGGGCTGCTCCATCTTCATGGCCTCGAGGACGACGACCAGGTCGCCCTCCTTGACCTCCTGGCCCTCCTCGACCGCGACCTTCACGATCGTGCCCTGCATCGGAGAGGCGAGGGTGTCGCCGGAGGCCACCGGACCGGACTTCTTGGCCGCGCGGCGCTTCGGCTTGGCGCCCGCCGCGAGGCCCGTGCGGGCCAGCGACATGCCGAGCGAGGACGGGAGGGAGACCTCCAGCCGCTTGCCGCCGACCTCGACGACGATCGTCTCGCGGTCCGTCTCGTCCTCGGCGTCGGTGTCCGCCGAGGCGGAGAAGGCCGGGATCTCGTTGACGAACTCGGTCTCGATCCAGCGGGTGTGGACCGTGAAGGGGGCGTCGGAGCCGGTGAGTTCGGGAGCGAACGCCGGGTCCACGACCACCGCGCGGTGGAACGGGATCGCCGTGGCCATGCCCTCGACCTGGAACTCGGCCAGGGCGCGGGCCGCCCGCTGCAGCGCCTGCTCGCGGGTCGCCCCGGTGACGATCAGCTTGGCCAGGAGGGAGTCCCAGGCCGGACCGATCACGCTGCCGGACTCGACGCCGGCGTCCAGGCGGACGCCCGGGCCCGACGGCGGGGCGAAGAGGGTGACCGTGCCGGGGGCCGGCAGGAAGTTGCGGCCCGGGTCCTCGCCGTTGATGCGGAACTCGAAGGAGTGGCCGCGCAGTTCCGGGTCGCCGTAGCCGAGCTCCTCGCCGTCGGCGATGCGGAACATCTCACGGACGAGGTCGATGCCGGCGACCTCCTCGGTCACCGGGTGCTCGACCTGGAGCCGGGTGTTGACCTCCAGGAAGGAGATCGTGCCGTCGGCGCCGACGAGGAACTCCACGGTGCCGGCGCCGACGTAGCCGGCCTCCTTCAGGATGGCTTTGGAGGAGGCGTACAACTCGGCCCGCTGCGCCTCGGAGAGGAACGGCGCGGGGGCCTCCTCGACCAGCTTCTGGTGGCGGCGCTGCAGGGAGCAGTCACGGGTGGAGACGACGACCACGTTGCCGTGGCGGTCGGCCAGACACTGCGTCTCCACGTGGCGCGGCTTGTCGAGGTAGCGCTCCACGAAGCACTCGCCGCGACCGAAGGCGGCGACCGCCTCGCGGACCGCCGAGTCGTACAGCTCGGGGACCTCTTCGAGGGTGCGGGCGACCTTGAGACCCCGGCCGCCGCCACCGAACGCGGCCTTGATCGCGATCGGCAGGCCGTGCTCCTCGGCGAAGGCGACGACCTCGTCGGCGCCGGAGACCGGGTCGGCCGTGCCGGCCACGAGAGGAGCGCCGGCGCGCTGGGCGATGTGCCGGGCGGCGACCTTGTCGCCGAGGTCGCGGATGGCCTGCGGAGGCGGGCCGATCCAGATCAGGTCCGCGTCCAGGACCGCCTGAGCGAACTCGGCGTTCTCCGAGAGGAATCCGTAACCCGGATGGACGGCGTCCGCGCCCGACTCCCGGGCCGCGTTCAGCACCTTCTCGATGTCGAGGTAGCTGGTCCCGGGAGTGTCACCGCCCAGGGCGAACGCCTCATCCGCGGCGCGGACATGCAGAGCGTCCCGGTCCGGGTCGGCGTAGACGGCCACGCTCGCGATACCGGCATCCCGGCATGCCCGGGCCACGCGGACTGCGATTTCGCCACGGTTGGCGATGAGCACCTTGCGCACGATTGAGGCTCCCTCCTTGAAACAAGCCGAGTTTAGGGACTGCCGACACGACTCATCGACCCGTGCCCACAGGTGAGCTTGCCCACACGGAGCGTGATGCGAGGCTCACTCGACACCGAAATTCCTTGCAGTACCGCCGTACGCAGCACTCCTCCGGGAAACCCTAGCCCTCCGATGTGGTCAAGGTCTCTGTGAGAGCGTGCTGCGGCCCACTCCGTTTCTTTGTGGAGTCCCTACGAATGGCCCAATGATTCTTTGCCCCCCGCAGAACCCTTGTCCCAGGGTTTACCCGTTAGTAGCGTTCAGGATGTCTCGAACGTACTTGAGGTAACAGCACCCTTGCTCGGGTCGGGGTCGAAAGTGGGTGGGGACCGGTGGTTCGCAGACCGGTGGCGTGGATCGTGGCGGTCGTGCTCTTCGCCGAAGGGCTCGGCGTCGCCGCGCTGAACTGGTTCATGGGCGTCGTGGTGGACCGGCAGGACATGTCCCTGGCCGGTCTGGACCCGGACGTCATGTCGACGTCCTCCAAGGTGGGCGGGATCGTCTTCGGTCTCTACTTCGTCCTGTGCGGCGTGGTGGCGCTCCTGGTGGCGCTGCGCGACCGCGCGCCCGCCGGCTTCGGCCGGGTGCTGCTGATCAGCGCCGCCGTCGTGCACGGGCTGCTGGGCGCGTTCGCCTGGGGACTGCTGGGCGTGCCGCAGTTCGTGTTCATGGTGGCTGTGCTCGCGCTGATCGTGCTGCTGCTGATGACCTACGACGCCCGGCCGCGGTCCGCCGCCCCGGCGCCCGAGGACGCCAAGGGCGACGACGGCGGCTCCCCGGCCCCGCAGGTCGCGCCGGCGCCCGTCACGCCTCCGGCGGCGCCCACAGCTCCGTGATGCCGACGCCCAGCTGTGCCAGCAGCCGGCGCAGCAGGGGCAGACTGAGGCCGATCACGTTGCCGTGGTCGCCGTCGATGCCCTCGATGAACGGCGCCGACCGGCCGTCGAGGGTGAACGCCCCGGCCACGTAGAGGGGTTCGCCCGAGGCGACGTACGCCGCGATCTCGGCGTCCGTCGGCTCGCCGAAGCGGACCACGGTGGACGCGGTCGCGGACGTGTAGCGCCCGCTGGCGGTGTCGTAGACGCAGTGGCCGGTCTGCAGCGTGCCGGCCCGGCCGCGCATCGCCTTCCAGCGCGCGGTGGCCTCCTCGGCGTCCGCCGGCTTGCCCAGCGCCTCGCCGTCCAGGTCGAGCACCGAGTCGCAGCCGATCACCAGGGCGCCCTTGACGGCGGGCTTCGCGGCGACGACGGAGGCCTTCGCCTCGGCGAGGGCGAGCGCCAGTTCGGCGGGGGTGGGGGCGGTGACGGCGTCCTCGTCCACCCCGCTCACGATCACCTCGGGGGTGAGACCGGCCTGCCGCAGCAGGTTCAGCCGGGCGGGGGACTGGGAGGCGAGGACGAGGCGGCGCGCAGCGGTCATGCGGTCAGCGTATCGCCGGTGCCGTCATCTGACGCCGAGCACGATCATCGCCAGCACCATGGCCAGCGCGAGGAAGAGGCCGAGTCTGCGCAGGGTCTCCTGCATGTCGCGCAGTTCCTCGGGGGGCTCGTTCTCGGGGTCGGACCACAGCATTCCACCAGCGTGCGGCCCGGCGGGGGGCCCGTGCCTGAGTAGGCGTACTCAAATCGCGGGCCCGCAGCCCTGCCCCGGTGCCCCGGTGTCCGGGGTTCGGGTGTCCGTGGCTGCGGGCCGGTGGGGCGGCCGCTGCGCGGCGTTGCCCGCCCGCCCGCTCCCTGAGCAGCAGGCGGGCGGGTCGCGCTCAGCTCGGCCAGTACGTGCGGGTCCAGGACGCCCCGCCCGGGTGCGGCACCCGGCGTGCCGCGATGCGGGCGGGGTCGGACCAGGCGTCCCTCGGGGTGTCCGCGCCGGACGGCGGCGTCGCCGCTGCCGCCGCGGCGCGGGCCCGGACCACCGCCAGGGCGGCGGCGAGCTCCTCCGGGGTCGGGTTGCCCCGTACGACCTTGATCGTCACAGCGGCTCCTTAGAGGGGGATGTTGCCGTGCTTCTTCGGGGGCAGGGATTCCCGCTTGGTGCGCAGCTGACGCAGGCCGCGCACGATGTGCCGGCGGGTGTCGGACGGCATGATCACCGAGTCGACGTAGCCGCGCTCGGCCGCGATGTAGGGGTTGAGGAGGGTGTCCTCGTACTCCCGGATCAGCCGCGCGCGCACCGCCTCGAGGTCCTCGCCGGCCGCCTGCGCCTCCGCGATCGTGCGGCGGTGCAGGATGTTGACCGCGCCCTGGGCGCCCATCACGGCGATCTGGGCGGTGGGCCAGGCCAGGTTGAGGTCGGCGCCCAGGTGCTTGGAGCCCATCACGTCGTACGCGCCGCCGAACGCCTTGCGGGTGATGACGGTGATCAGCGGGACGGTGGCCTCCGCGTACGCGTAGATGAGCTTCGCGCCGCGACGGATGATGCCGTCGTGCTCCTGGCCGACGCCGGGCAGGAAGCCGGGGACGTCCACGAACGTGATGACCGGGACGTTGAAGGCGTCGCAGGTGCGCACGAAGCGGGCCGCCTTCTCGGAGGCCGTGATGTCCAGGCAGCCCGCGAACTGCATCGGCTGGTTGGCGACGATGCCGACCGGGTGGCCCTCGACGCGGCCGAACCCGGTCAGGATGTTCGGCGCGAACAGGGCCTGCGTCTCGAAGAACTCGGCGTCGTCCAGGACGTGCTCGATCACCGTGTGCATGTCGTACGGCTGGTTCGCGCTGTCCGGCACGATCGTGTCCAGCTCGAGGTCCTCGTCGGTGACGGACAGGTCCGCCTCCTCCGCGAACACCGGCGCCTCGGAGAGGTTGTTGGACGGCAGGTACGACAGCAGCTGCTTGACGTACTCGACGGCGTCCTTCTCGTCGCCGGCCATGTGGTGCGCCACGCCCGAGACGGAGTTGTGGGTGCGCGCGCCGCCCAGCTCCTCGAAGCCGACGTCCTCGCCGGTGACCGTCTTGATGACGTCCGGGCCGGTGATGAACATGTGGGAGGTCTGGTCGACCATCACCGTGAAGTCGGTGATCGCGGGGGAGTAGACGGCGCCGCCCGCGCACGGGCCGACGACCAGGGAGATCTGCGGGATCACTCCGGACGCGTGGGTGTTGCGGCGGAAGATCTCGCCGTACGCGCCCAGCGAGGCCACACCCTCCTGGATGCGGGCGCCGCCGGAGTCGTTGATGCCGATGACCGGGCAGCCGGTCTTCAGCGCGAAGTCCATGACCTTGACGATCTTCTGGCCGTAGACCTCGCCCAGCGCCCCGCCGAAGACGGTGAAGTCCTGCGAGAACACGGCGACCGGACGGCCGTCCACCGTGCCGTACCCGGTGACGACGCCGTCTCCGTACGGGCGGTTGTTCTCCAGGCCGAAGTTGGTGGAACGGTGCCGGGCGAACTCGTCCAACTCGACGAAGGAACCCTCGTCGAGCAGCAGCTCGATCCGCTCACGGGCCGTCAACTTGCCCTTGGCGTGCTGCTTCTCGACGGCACGTTCCGAACCGGCGTGCGTCGCTTCCTCGATGCGCCGCTGGAGATCCGCGAGCTTGCCCGCGGTGGTGTGGATGTCGATCCCTGGGATCTCGTTGCGCTCTTCCGGCTCGGACATCGGGATGCGGCTCCCTGCCTGCTCAAAAGGGGGGACGGTTACTCATCCGTAGCGTAGTGGTGCCCCTACCGATCGGCAGTGCGGTGTTCAACACACCTAGGGTGGCTTGCATGACACCGCGAGATGCATCAGAGGCGGGCGGCGGCCGGTGGTCCGACCTCGACCGCCCGCCCCTCAACGGCGCGGCCCTGCGCCGGGCGCTGGTACGGGAGGGCGGTCTCTGGTCCGGTGTGGACGTGGTGCAGCGCACCGGCTCCACCAACTCCGACCTGGTGACGGCGGCGAGCGAGGGCAGGGCGCGCGAGGGCGCGGTCCTGGTGGCCGAGGAGCAGACCTCGGGCCGGGGCCGGCTGGACCGCCGGTGGACGGCGCCCCCGCGTTCCGGACTGTTCTTCTCCGTGCTCCTCACGCCGAGCGAGGTGCCGGTGGCCCGCTGGGGCTGGCTGCCCCTGCTCACCGGCGTCGCGGTCGCGACGGGACTGTCCCGGGCCGCGGGTGTCGACACGGCACTCAAATGGCCCAACGACCTGCTGGTGACCGTCGGCGGGGAGGAACGCAAGGCCGGCGGCATCCTCGCGGAGCGGGCCGGCACGGACGCGGTGGTCGTCGGCGTCGGCCTCAACGTCACCCTGCGGGCGGAGGAGCTGCCGGTGCCGCAGGCGGGTTCCCTGGCGCTGGCCGGCGCGGTCACCACGGACCGGGACCCGCTGCTGCGGGCCGTCCTGCGGTCGCTGGAGGAGTGGTACGAGCGCTGGCGCGCCGTCGGCGGCGACCCGGCGGCGAGCGGCCTGCAGGAGACGTACGCGGCCGGATGCGCGACCCTGGGACGAACGGTGCGGGCCGAACTGCCCGGCGACCGGTCGCTCGTCGGCGAGGCGGTCGCGGTCGACGGCGACGGCCGACTCGTCATCGCCACCGAGGAAGGGGTGCAGGAACCGGTGGGAGCGGGCGACATCGTCCATCTGAGACCGGCGTGACGCACGGCGACGCGAGGGCCGGGCGGTGGCTCCGAGGCCGTTCGGCGGCCCCCTCGGGGGTGCTGGGGCGCCATCGGACGCCCACGGGGCCCGCGTCCCCGCCGAACCGAACGGAGTGAGCTGGCGCACACCTGCCGTAGAGTTGAGGCCGGTCGAAACCTGACCGCGGAAGATCGGAAGGGCAGCAGGCGTGACCGTCGACGACACGGGCTCCGGCGCGGGCGAGGACGGCCGGGGCAACCTGCCGGCCGCCGACCCCGGCGAGCCGGGCGAATCCGGTGAGGACCCGCATCCTCTAGCGCTGCGCCTCGAACAGCTCATCCTCGGCGCCGAGCGCCGCTACACCCCCTTCCAGGCCGCCCGCAGCGCGGGCGTCTCCATGGAGCTGGCGTCGCGCTTCTGGCGGGCGATGGGCTTCGCCGACATCGGGCAGGCCAAGGCGCTCACCGAGGCCGACGTCCTGGCCCTGCGGCGGCTGGCCGGTCTCGTCGAGGCGGGGCTGCTGAGCGAGGCGATGGCGGTGCAGGTGGCGCGGTCCACCGGGCAGACCACCGCCCGTCTGGCGGAGTGGCAGATCGACTCCTTCCTCGAGGGCCTGACCGAGCCGCCCGAGCCGGGCATGACCCGCACCGAGGTCACGTACCCGATCGTCGAGCTGCTGCTGCCCGAGCTGGAGGAGTTCCTCGTCTACGTCTGGCGCCGCCAGCTCGCCGCCTCGGCCGGCCGGGTCGTGCAGGCCGCCGACGACGAGGAGATGGTGGACCGGCGGCTCGCCGTCTGCTTCGCCGACCTCGTGGGCTTCACCCGGCTGACCCGCCGGATGGAGGAGGAGGAACTCGGCGAGCTCGTCGAGGCGTTCGAGACGACCTCCGCCGACCTGGTGGCCGCCCGGGGCGGCCGTCTGATCAAGACCCTCGGCGACGAGGTGCTCTACGCGGCGGACGACGCGGGCACCGCCGCCGACATCGCGCTGCTGCTGGTCGAGACGATGAGCAACGACGAGACGATGCCGGAACTGCGCGTCGGGATGGCGTTCGGCACGGTCACCACCCGGATGGGCGACGTCTTCGGCACGACGGTCAACCTGGCCTCCCGGCTGACGTCGATAGCTCCCCGGGACGCCGTCCTGGTCGACAGCGCCTTCGCCGAGGAGCTGATCCGCACCGGCGACGCCCCTTCCTCGGAGGCCGAGGCCGCGGAGGAGGCGGCCGCCGCGGAGAAGGAGGGCGAGGAGTCGCCGAAGTACCGCTTCGCCCTCCAGCCGATGTGGCAGCGCCCGGTGCGCGGCCTGGGCGTGGTCGAGCCCTGGCTCCTCACCCGCCGCACCGACACCGACATCTGACCCGCACCGCCGACGCCCGCCCGCGCCGGTCGCCCCCGACGCCCGCCCGCGCCCGGCCCCCGGCCCCGCACACGGTCGCGCCCTAGCGCTGTGCCGCCGGGGCGGCCAGGGGGTCCACGCAGAGGCCGATGATCGGGACGCACAGGCCCGGCTGCCGGGGCTCCGCGGTCTTCGGCGGCGTCGGCGGCCGGGGCGCCGGGGTGGCGGTGGCCGGGGCCGGCCGGGGCGCCGGCGGGGCTTCGGGGGCGGTGGTCGCGGTGGGCGCCGGCGTCGCCGCGCGGGGGGCCGGGACGTAGGTGGCGCCGGGCGTCAGGGCGACGGACGTCGGAGCCCCGGGCGCACCCGGCAGGAGGCCGCCCGCCTCGCGCGCCGGGCCGGCGCTCGCCCCGCCCATGGCGGTGGGCGCGGTGGGCGCGGGCGCGACGGTGGCCGATCCGGCGGCGGAGGGCCGCCCGGCTGCGGTCGCACGATCGTCCCGGCCGTCCTCGGCCGCCTGTGCGGTTCCGTCCCCGGTCTCGTCGCCGGGGTCGTCGTCCGCGCTCGTGACGAGGTCGGGCTGGGGCTCCGCCTCCGCGGTGCCGAGAGCGCCGGCGCCGCCCGTGTCGGGAGTCGGCCGCAGAAGGCTCAGCACGCCCGCGGCCAGCACCAGGCCGCCCGCGGCGAACAGCACCTTGCGGGGGCGCGGCCGGCGGTGCCTGCCCCGGGCGCGCGGGGCCCAGGGTGGGTCGGCCGCCGCGGCCACGTCCTGCCGTGTCGTTTCGTCGAGCCCGATCAGCGTGCCGGCCATCACGTTCCCTCCCCGATGCGTTCGCGCCCTCGATGCGCCGGGGCGGAGGCACGTTATGCGCTGTCCTGGGTGGTGCGTGCGGGGTTGGGTGGGATATCACTCGTACGGGTGGCCGAGGGACCGGTACGGAGGGGCCTGGCCTTTCGCTCGCGGCCCGCGACTGGGATGATCGGACCCTGGTTGTTAACCATCGTTAACCGGAGGGCTGTCGTGAGCGGTGTCGTGGGCGGGGAGCGTGTGGGCGAGGAGCGCTTCGGGGAGTTCGTGCTGGTGCGGCGGCACGGCGAGGGCGGTCATGTCGCGGAGCTGGTCCTCGACCGGCCGAAGGCCATGAACGCGGTCTCCACCGAGATGGCCCGGTCGATCGCGGCGGCGTGCGCGGCGCTGGGCGAGGACCGCGAGGCGCGGGTGGTCGTGGTGACCTCGACGCACGAGCGGGCGTTCTGCGTCGGCGCCGACCTCAAGGAGCGCAACTCCTTCAGCGACGCCGAGCTGGTGCGCCAGCGGCCCCTCGCCCGCGGCGCGTACACCGGCGTGCTGGAGCTGCCGGCGCCCACGATCGCGGCGGTGCACGGCTTCGCCCTGGGAGGCGGCTTCGAGCTGGCCCTGGCGTGCGATGTGATCGTGGCCGACCGCACGGCCGTGGTCGGCCTGCCCGAGGTGTCGGTGGGAGTGATCCCCGGCGGCGGCGGCACGCAGCTGCTGCCCCGCCGGGTGGGCGCGGCCCGGGCGGCCGAGCTGATCTTCACCGCGCGGCGCGTGGAGGCGGCAGAGGCGCGGGAGCTGGGTCTGGTGGACGTGCTGGCGGAGGAGGGCCGGGATCGCGAGGAGGCGCTGGCGATGGCCGCGCGGATCGCCGGCAACTCGCCGGTCGGGCTGCGGGCGGCGAAGCGGGCGCTGCGGCTCGGGCAGGGGCTGGACCTGCGGGCCGGGCTCGAGGTCGAGGACGCGGCGTGGCGGTCGGTGGCGTTCTCCGGGGACCGGGCGGAGGGGGTCGCCGCGTTCAACGAGAAGCGCAGGCCGCAGTGGCCGGGCGAGTGAGAATGCCGGGGCGGCCGCAGTCGCACGGGCCGCTGTCACTCTAAGTGCCCCCTTCGTGTCTCTTTTTCACCCAAATATCCCTAGCCTGATGTCATGGGCGAGGGCAGTGGGGGTGAGGGCGATGGGTGAGGACACACGCCTGGCGGCCGTGGTGGCGCTCGCGCAGGGCATGGCGGCCGCGCGCACCCCTCGCGAATCCTGGCGGGCGGCCGCGCTGGGGGCCGGCCGGGCCCTGACGGGCAGCTTCGCCGCGCTCTCGGTGTGGGAGCGCGACCTCGGGCGGCTGCGGGTCCTGGTGAACGTAGGGGACCGGGCCGCCGACGAGGCCGAGTTCCCGGAGGCCGAGGCCTACCCGGTGCACCAGTTCCCCGAGATCACCGAGTTCCTGCACGAGCGCTGGGCGGCGGGCGGCGAGCCCAACGCCTGGGTGGAGACCGCCCAGGGCCTCGCCGCCGGCCGTCCCGGCTACTGCCATCAGCGCGTCGCGGCCCTGCGCCGCCGGGGCCGGGGCTCCTGTGTGGTCGCTCCGATCGTGCTGCACGGCCGGGCCTGGGGGGAGCTGTACGTCGCCCGCTCCACCGGCACCCGGGTCTTCGACCGCGACGACGCCGATTTCGCGACCGTCCTCGCCGCCGTCGTCGCCGCCGGACTCGCCCAGACCGAGCGGCTGGAGGAGGCCCGCCGTCTCGCCTTCACCGACGCCCTCACCGGCCTGGCCAACCGCCGAGCCGTGGACGTACGGCTGGAGGAGGCGGTGGAGCTCCATCGGGCGGAGGGGGTGGTGGTCTCCCTCGTGGTGTGCGACCTGAACGGGCTGAAGCGGGTCAACGACACCCGCGGGCATGCCGTCGGCGACCGGCTCCTGGAGCGGTTCGGCTCGGTGCTGTCGCTGTGCGGGGCGATGCTGCCGGGGGCGCTGGCCGCCCGGCTCGGCGGGGACGAGTTCTGTCTGCTGGCCGTCGGACCGCCCGCCGACGACGTCGTCAAGGTCGCCGGCGACCTGTGCCGGCGGGCCGGGGAGCTGGAGCTCGGCGAGGGCGTGGCCTGCGGTCTGGCCTCGACCGCGGACCCGATCGGACCCGTGTCCTCGGCCCGTCGGCTGTTCCGGCTGGCGGACGCGGCCCAGTACCGCGCCAAGGCCGTGCGGGCCGGCCGGCCGGTGGTGGCCGGCCGGCAGGGCCCCGACGACCCCGTGGTGCGGCTGGCCGACGAGCCGGAGCCGCCGCACGAGCGGACCTCCGCCGAGCGACGGCGGTTCCGCGGACGGCCCTGAGCCGCCGACGGCGACGCGGGCCGCGGGGCCGACGCGTGAGCCGCGGGGCGACGAAGCCACTCACGAGGCGACGAAGCCACTCACGAGGCGACGCACGAGGGGGCGACGTGAGCCGCGGCACGACGTCAGGACCGGTGAGGCGGCGAAGTGACGCGTCGGTAAGGGGCGAACCCCGCCCCCACTGGTGACATCTTCGTCTTCACTGCGTACGCTCCTGAATATGGATATGCACACTGTGGTGGTGGGGACGTCCGGCGTGACCGCGTCCGACGTGGTCGCCGTGGCGCGCGACGGCGCCCGGATCGAGCTCTCCGCGGAGGCGGTGGCGGCCCTCGCCGCGGCCCGCGGCATCGTGGACGCGCTGGCGGCCAAGCCCGAGCCCGTCTACGGCGTCTCCACCGGGTTCGGCGCGCTCGCCACCCGGCACATCAGCCCGGAGCTGCGCGCCCAGCTGCAGCGCAACATCGTCCGCTCGCACGCCGCTGGCATGGGCCCGCGGGTGGAGCGCGAGGTCGTCCGGGCGCTGATGTTCCTGCGGCTGAAGACCGTCTGCTCCGGGCACACCGGCGTCCGGCCCGAGGTCGCGCAGACCATGGCCGACGTCCTCAACGCCGGTATCACCCCGGTCGTCCACGAGTACGGCTCCCTCGGCTGCTCCGGTGACCTGGCCCCGCTCTCGCACTGCGCCCTCACCCTCATGGGGGAAGGCGACGCGGAGGGCCCTGACGGCGTCGTACGCCCCGCCGGCGAGCTGCTCGCCGAGCACGGCATCACGCCCGTCGAGCTGCGCGAGAAGGAGGGCCTGGCGCTCCTCAACGGCACCGACGGCATGCTCGGCATGCTGGTCATGGCCCTCGCCGACCTCGACATGCTCTACAAGTCGGCCGACGTCACGGCCGCGTTGTCGCTCGAGGCCCTGCTCGGCACCGACAAGGTGCTCGCCCCCGAGCTGCACGCCATCCGCCCGCACCCGGGGCAGGGCGCCTCGGCCGCCAACATGCTGGCCGTGCTGGCGGGTTCGGAGCTCACCGGCCACCACCAGGACGACGCGCCCCGCGTCCAGGACGCCTACTCGGTGCGCTGCGCCCCGCAGGTCGCCGGCGCCGGCCGCGACACCATGGCGCACGCCCGGCTGGTCGCCGAGCGCGAGCTGGCCTCGGCCGTCGACAACCCGGTGGTGCTTCCTGGGGGCACCTCCCAGGCTTTCGGCACCGGGGGAGGCAGGGTCGAGTCCAACGGCAACTTCCACGGGGCGCCGGTCGCCTACGTGCTGGACTTCCTCGCCATCGCCGTGGCCGACCTGGCCTCCATCGCGGAGCGGCGCACCGACCGGCTGCTGGACAAGAACCGCAGCCACGGGCTCCCGCCGTTCCTCGCGGACGACGCCGGCGTCGACTCCGGGCTGATGATCGCCCAGTACACGCAGGCCGCGCTGGTCAGCGAGCTGAAGCGGCTGGCCGTGCCGGCGTCCGCCGACTCGATCCCGTCCTCGGCGATGCAGGAGGACCATGTGTCGATGGGCTGGTCCGCGGCCCGCAAGCTGCGCATCGCCGTCGACAACCTCACCCGTGTGATCGCGGTCGAGCTGTACGCCGCCACCCGCGGTGTCGAGCTGCGCGAGGGGCTGACCCCGGCGCCGGCGACGCGGGCGGTCATCCGGGCGGCGCGCGAGGCGGGCGTGCAGGGCCCCGGCCCGGACCGCTTCCTGGCCCCCGACCTCGCGGCGGCGGACGCCTTCGTGCGTGCCGGAGGAGTCGTCGCGGCGGTGGAGACGGTCACCGGACCGCTCAGGTAGCACGAGCGGGCCCCGCCGCACGAAGACGCGGCGGGGCCCCGAAGTCCTCCCGGGCGGAGCGGGATTACTTGAGCTTCGCGACCTGCGCGTCGATCACGGCGGCCGGCACGGCGCCCATGTCGCCGCCCTTCTCGAACCCGGCGAAGTTCACGGTGTAGAAGGTGGCGACGGTGTTGCCCTTGCGCACCACCTCGGCGTGGAAGGTGGCCTTGCCCTGACCGTCCATGTCGACGTCCTCGACGAACGCGACCGTCTCGTCGCCCTTGCCGGAGCCCTTGTCCGCGGCGACCCTGGTGACCTTGGTGTTCTCGCCGTCGGCCTTCAGGCCGTATCCGCCGGCGCAGGTCTTCACGCCGTCGGAGACGGCCTTCATCGCCTTCTCGGCGCCGTCGCCCGCGTACGAGGAGAGACCGACGAACGTCATGTCGATGTCGAACGCGTCCGCGAGGTCGGTCGGCTTGGCCGTGGCGGCGGCGGCCGTCTTGTCCTCGGCGACCGTGTTGCCGGCGTTTGCGTCCGTGTCGCCCGGGGCGAGCGCGGCGGTGGCCCATGCGAGCGGGTCGCAGGCCGGCTTGTCGGTCTTCACCACGCTCTTGGAGGCCGGCAGGGTGTCGTCACCCGAGTCGACCTTGTAGCCCTTGAGTTCGCCCTGAGCGAGCAGCAGCTTCTCGAGCTCGGCCTTGGTGAGCGCCTTCGCGGCCGGAGCCGAGGAGGAGGCGGCGGACGAGGAGGCGGACGTCTTGGAGTCCGCGGTGTCCTTCGACCCCTCGTCCGAACAGGCGGTGAGGAGGGAGAGCGACAGTGCGCCGATTGCGGCCGTGGCGCACAGCCGGGCCCCCGATGATCTCTTCATGTGCGAACTATGAAGAAGTCGTCAAAGGTGAGTCAAGTTAAATCAAAAACCCAGACGTTCCCGGCGAATGGAATAAAAGACGAATCCCGCACCCAGTGCGAGCAGGCTCGTCCCGCCCACCACGTAGGGGGTGGTGTCGAAGCTTCCGGTGTCGGCGAGCCGGACGCCGTCGTCGCTCCCGGCCCCGGTCTCCACGGCGGCCTCGGCCTCGGTGGCGGAGAGGGTCCGCGTCGCGCTCCGGCCCGTCGACCGGTCGGCGGTCCGCGTCACCGAGCCGGTCGTGGACGTCGACGCGGCCCGCGCCTGGGTCGTGACCTGCGTCGTCGCGACCGTTCTTGCCGAGGTGTCCTGGGACGCGTTGGCGGACGGGACGAACCACAGGGCGCCCAGCAGGGTCGCCGCGGCGGTGGCGGTCAGCAACGGACGTCGAGCGGATGACACGGAATATCGATCCCCTTGTGGCGCTGGCGAATTGGCCGTGTGCCCCGATGCTAATGAAAGTCGCGGGTCGCGGGAAAGCCGCGGGAGCCATGAGCCGTACGCTCCGCCCATGAGCGATGAAGAGACATCACGTTTTGTGCGGATTCGAGTGGAAGTTCTGCTCGAGGTGCACGATCAGGACGCCCTGACCACGGCCGCGCTGCGGCGGCTCGCGGACGATCCGGAGGTCCCGGACGGTGAACGCGTGCATGCCGAGGCCGCTGTGACGGAGGACACCGCGGAGGCCCTCGCCTACCTCGTCGACCCCTTCGACCTGGTCGGACAGGTGCCGGGGGTGGAGCTCCAGCAGGCCTCCTGGTCCAGTGAACGGGTCGACCACGACCCGGATTCGACGGAGTGGGACCTCGACGAGGACGATCTCGACGAGGATGACGAGGCGGACGGTGAAGAAGGCCGCATCGGTTGAGCTTTCCGGGAAACTCGTGACCCCGGACGGCAACCGCCGGCCGGGGTCTCGTCGTCTCAGCAGGCGCACGAACCGACACCCGCACCTTCCGCGCCACGAACGTGGCGTGCCCCACACCTTCTGTGCAGGGGGAACGGGACGAACCGGTCGTAGCGTTGATGGTCTTGACGGGGACTCTCGGGGTTCAGGCAATCGCAACGATGGAGAAGCGTGTGATGACGGACAGTAGGCGGCGCCGGGGTCTGATGACGGCGTCCGCACTGCTCGGCGGTGTTCTGGTGCTTTCCGCGTGTTCCGGCGGCGGTGACGGCGCATCCGACGGCGGAGGCAGCTCCTCGCAGGCCAAGGCCGACGAGGCCGCCGCGAAGAAGTCCTCCGAGGCCCAGATCAAGATCACGCCCGCGGACGGTTCGAACAACGCCTCCATCAACAACTCGGCGGCCGTCACGGTGAGCAAGGGCACTCTCACCGCCGTGACGATGACCACCGCCGAGGGCGCCGCCGTCAAGGGCGCCCTCTCCGCGGACAAGACCAGCTGGAAGCCGGACGCGCAGCTCGAGCGCTCCACCACCTACAAGGTGGCGGCCGAGGCCAAGGACGCGAAGGGTCTCGTGGCCCACGAGAACGCCTCCTTCACCACGGTCTCGCCGGCCAACAGCTTCATAGGCAACTTCACGCCGGAGGACGGTTCGACCGTCGGCGTGGGCATGCCCGTGTCGATCAACTTCAACAAGCCGATCACCGACAAGGCGGCCGTCCAGAAGGGCGTCACGGTCACCTCCACCAGCGGTCAGGAGGTGGTCTGCCACTGGTTCTCCACCCAGCGGATGGACTGTCGTCCCGAGGACTACTGGAAGGAGAACTCCACCGTCACGCTGAAGCTCGCGCTCGACGGTGTGGAGGGCGCCAAGGGCGTCATCGGCGTCCAGCAGAAGACGATCACCTTCAAGGTCGGCCGCAACCAGGTCTCCTACGTCGACGCCAAGTCGAAGCAGATGAAGATCACGCACAACGGCACGGTCATCAAGACCATCCCGATCTCGGCCGGCTCGCCCGACAACAAGACGTACGAGGGCCAGATGGTGATGTCGGAGAAGTTCAAGGAGACGCGCATGAACGGCGCGACCGTGGGCTTCACCGACGACGACGGCAAGGGCGAGTACGACATCAAGGACGTGCCGCACGCCATCCGCCTCACCAACTCCGGCACCTTCGTGCACGGCAACTACTGGGGCGCGAAGTCCATCTTCGGCTCGGTGAACACCAGCCACGGCTGTGTCGGCCTGTCCGACACCAAGGGCGCCAACGACACCGGCACGGCCGGCTACTGGTTCTTCACCAACTCGATCGTCGGCGACGTCGTGGTGGTCAAGAACACCGGCGACAAGACCGTGGCGCCGGACAACGGCCTCAACGGCTGGAACATGGACTGGGCGCAGTGGAAGGCCGGTTCGGCCGCCTGACCCGACCCCCGCTCCCAGCCGGTCCACAGGCTCCCGATGCCGCCCCCAGGGGCGGCATCGGTGTTTCCGGGGGCCGCCACAGCCTTCTCATCGATCTCTTATATGGGCCTTATGGCACGATCACGCGCCGTGCCTAGCTTGCGGCCATGTTCTTCACCTACCTGAGGCGCGAACTGCGCCGCCGCAGAAAAGCGGCACTCGTCGTCGCCTCCGGCCTCGCGCTCGGCATCGCGCTGGTCATCGTGGTCACCTCCGTGTCGGCCGGCATGGGGAAGGCCCAGGAGAAGGTCCTGCAGTCCCTGTACGGCCTGGGCACCGACATGACGGTCACCAAGGCCGCCGCGCCCACCGCGAGCTCCTCGGACCGCCCGCGCTTCCAGTTCGACGCGCAGGACGACGACTCCGACGCGCAGCAGAGCACCGACCGCGTCATGGTCCAGGGCTTCCAGACCCTGCCGGCCGCGACCGTCGCGACGGTCGGCGAGCAGAGCGGCGTCTCCGACGCGGTCGGCGGGCTCAGCCTCCGGGTCATCAAGATCAACGGACAGTTCACCCGCGGTCGGTTCCGGCAGGACGAGAGCGCCGGCGGCGGCCGACAGGGCCGGGGCGAGGGCAGTGCCCGGCCGCAGGGCGAGGTGCAGGGCGGCGGCGCGAACTTCGACGTCGACAACTACTCCGTCTACGGCGCCGACGTCACCGAACCCGGACTCGGACCGCTGACCTCCTCCCGGATCAGCAGCGGCCGCACCTTCAAGACCTCCGAGACCGACGCCAAGGTCGCCGTGGTGGACTCGGCGTACGCCAAGGAGCAGTCGCTCGAGGTCGGCTCCACGCTGACCGTCAGCGGCGTCAAGTTCTCCGTCATCGGCATCGCCACGGCCGACAGCGGCGACGCCGACGCCGACGTCTACATCCCGCTGACCCAGGCCCAGACCCTCGGCGACGCGAAGAACAAGGTCACCACGATCTACGTCAAGGCGACCGACTCGCAGAAGATCGACAGCGTCAAGTCGACCATCCAGAAGAACGTCCCGGGCACGACGGTGACGACCTCCGCCGACCTCGCGGACACCGTCTCCGGCTCCCTCTCCACGGCCTCCTCGCTCGCCGCCAACGTCGGCAGGTGGCTGTCGGTCGCGGTCCTGATCGCCGCCTTCCTGGTCGCCGGACTGCTCACCTCCTCGGCCGTCTCCCGGCGGGTGCGCGAGTTCGGCACCCTGAAGGCGCTGGGCTGGAAGTCCGGCCGGGTCACCCGGCAGGTCGTCGGCGAGGCCGTGGTCAACGGACTGCTCGGCGGCGCCCTCGGCATCGCGCTCGGCCTCGCCGGCGCCTACGCCGTGACCGCGATCAGCCCCACACTCCAGGCCCGGCTGGGCGGCGCCGGCGGCGGCCAGGGCGGTCCCGGCGGTCCGGGCGGAGGCGCCGGCGGCTTCGGCGGCCGGGCCGCCGCCAGGACCCTCGACGTCGCCCTGACGGCCCCGGTGAGCGTCACGACGGTCGCCGTCGCGGTGGCGCTCGCCGTGGCCGGCGGCCTGATCGCGGGCGCGTTCGGCGGCTGGCGCGCCTCGCGGCTGCGCCCGGCGGACGCGCTGAGCCGCGTCGCATAGCCAACCCACCCACCAGCTCCAGGAGTTGTTGTCCCCATGTACGAACTCAGAGGCGTCACCAAGCGCTACACCCGGGGCAAGGAGACCGTCCACGCCCTCGACGGCGTCGACCTGACCGTCCCCGACGGCGACCGGCTCGTCATCCAGGGGCCCACCGGAGGCGGCAAGTCCACCCTGCTGCAGATGCTCGGCGCACTCGACCGGCCCAGCGAGGGCGAGGTCGTCTTCGACGGCGTCGACCTGGCCAGGCTCTCCGAGGCGCGGCTGACGAAGGTGCGCAGCGAGAGCATCGGCTTCGTCTTCCAGTCCTTCAACCTGATCCCGACGCTCAACGCGCAGGAGAACGTGGAGACGGCCCTCGTCCCGCTCGGCGTGAAGGGCGGGGAGCGCCGCGAACGGGCCGCCGAGGCGCTGAAGTCGGTGGGCCTCGGTGAACGCCTCGGACATCTGCCGTCCGAGATGTCGGGGGGACAGCAGCAGCGCGTCGCCATCGCCCGCGCGCTGGTCAAACAGCCGAAGGTGCTCCTCGCCGACGAACCGACCGGCAACCTCGACGAGGACATGCGGGACGAGATCATGGACGTGCTGCACACCCTGTGGAAGGAGCACGGACTGACCTTCATCATGGTCACCCACGACTCCGCCATAGCGAAGAGGGCCCCGCGCGTCGCGACGATCCGCAAGGGCCGGATCACGGTGAAGGAGAACGCGACGACCGTCTGACCCGCCTCGCCCCCCCGCGATCGCTGAGCGCTGAGCGAACGCCCGCCGGAAGAGAAGCCTCCGGCGGGCGGTCCGTGCTTGCGTGTCCCCATGACGGCAGCCGAGACAACCACTGCGCCCACCGGCCCCACCACGATCGAGTACATCCGCTACCACATCCCGCAGGAGCGGTCGGCGGAGTTCCTCGCCGCCTACACCCGGGCCGCGCGCCGGCTCGCGGCCTCCCCGCACTGCGTCGACTACGAACTCGCCCGCTGCGAGGAGGACTTCGAGCACTTCGTCCTGCGCATCACCTGGACGTCGACCGAGGACCACCTGGAGGGCTTCCGGACCTCGGACCTGTTCCCCGCCTTCCTCGCCGAGATCCGCCCCTACATCGGCCACATCGACGAGATGCGCCACTACAAGGCCACCTCGGTGCACGGCTCCGGCGCCGCCGTGCCCACGCTGTACGAGTGGGCCGGCGGCGCGGAGGCCTTCACCCGGCTCACCGAGAGCTTCTACGCCAAGGTGCTCCAGGACGACCTCCTCGCCCCCGTCTTCGCCGGCCTCGCCCCCGAGCACGCCGAACACGTCGCGCTCTGGCTCGCGGAGGTCTTCGGCGGGCCCGACACCTACTCCGCGACCCAGGGCGGCCACAGCCACATGGTCGCCAAGCACTTCGGCCGCGACATCACCGAGCCCCAGCGCCGCCGCTGGGTCAACCTGATCCAGGACGCCGCCGACGAGGCCGGTCTGCCGACCGACGCCGAGTTCCGGTCCGCGTTCCTCGCCTACGTCGAGTGGGGCACGCGCCTCGCCGTCCACTTCTCCGGCCCGGACGCCAAGCCGCCGTCCGAGCAGCCGACGCCGAAGTGGGGATGGGGGGCGGCTCCGCCGTACCAGGGCTGAGGACGGCCGGCGGCCGGCCGGAGCCCCGGGGTCCGGTGTGGCCGGCCGGAGGTCATGAGCCGGGGGCGGGCGGCCGGGGCGGGGGCGGTCAGGCGGACGGCGCCTGCGACCCCGCCCGCCGCGCGTCGGCGCCCCAGCTCGCCAGCAGCCGCAGCGCCTCCGCCGACGCCGACCCGGGTTCCGCGTGATACGTCACCAACGTCTGCTCGCCGTCCCCGGCCAGCCTGAACCCCTCGAAGTTCAGGTGGAGTTCGCCGACCAGCGGATGCCTCAGCCGCTTCACGCCGTGGCTCTTCTCCTTGACGTCGTGGGTCGCCCACAGCCGCCTGAAGTCCTCGCTCTTCACCGACAGTTCGCCCACCAGCGCGGAGAGCCGCGGGTCGTCCGGATAGCAGCCCGCGTCCATCCGCAGCGCGCAGACGATGTCGATGGCCTTCTGCTCCCAGTCCACGAACAGGTCCTGGTAGTCGGGGCGCAGGAAGACCAGCCGCGCCCAGTTGCGCTCCGCCGCCGGCAGCTCCGCCCAGTCTCCGAAGACCGCCGCGGCCATCCGGTTCCAGCACAGGATCTCCGCGCGCCGCCCGACCAGGTACGCAGGCACCGAGTCCATCGTGTCCAGCAGCTGCCGCAGCGCCGCCCGGACCTGCTGGGGCGGCCCGCTCTGCTTCTTCTTGTGCTTCGGCTTCGCGAGGTGGGTGAGGTGCGCGTGCTCGGCGTCCGTCAGCCGCAGGGCGCGGGCGATCGCGTCCAGCACCTCCCCCGACACGTTCCGTCCGTTGCCCTGTTCCAGACGGGTGTAGTAGGCCACCGACACCCCGGCCAGCTGCGCCAGCTCCTCGCGCCGCAGCCCGGGCACCCTGCGGTGCCGTCCGAAGTCCGGCAGCCCCACGTCCTGCGGCTTCAGCCGGGCCCGACGGGTGCGCAGGAACTCGCTGAGCTCGGCACGCCGGTCCAGGGAGGCGCCGGAGGGTTCGGGGCGATCGTCCATGGCGCCCAGTATTCCCGGTCGTACGACCACCAGCCTGACCCCGCCAGTGGTAGGCACGGCAGTCGTACGCAGAAGCGTGACCTGGGTGAACACCGGGAGATGGGGGAACCTGGACGGCATGCCCCGGCCCGAAGGCAGGCCGGGACGACCCCCTCGCTAGGAGAACCCCGGCATGACCACCGTTGCCGCGTACGCCGCATCCGCCGCCAAGGCTCCGCTGGAGCGCACGACGATCGAGCGCCGCCCGGTGCGCGAGTTCGACGTCCTCATCGACATCGAGTTCGCCGGCATCTGCCACTCCGACATCCACCAGGCCAGGGAGGGCTGGGGCGAGGCCATCTTCCCGATGGTGCCCGGCCACGAGATCGCGGGCGTCGTCTCCGAGGTGGGCCCCGGCGTCACCAAGTTCGCCGTCGGCGACCGCGTGGGCGTCGGCTGCCTCGTCGACTCCTGCCGTGAGTGCGACAACTGCAAGGCCGGCCTCGAGCAGTACTGCACCGGCGGCGGCGTCGGCACGTACAACGCCGTCGGCAAGGACGGCGAGCCCACCTACGGCGGCTACTCGCAGAAGATCGTCGTCGACGAGAACTACGTCCTGCGCATCCCCGACGGCCTCAAGCTCGACGAGGCCGCGCCGCTCCTCTGCGCCGGCATCACCACCTACTCCCCGCTGAAGCACTGGAACGCCGGCCCGGGCAAGAAGGTCGCGATCCTCGGCATGGGCGGCCTCGGCCACATGGGCGTCAAGATCGCGCACGCGCTCGGCGCCGAGGTGACCGTGCTGTCGCAGTCGCTGCGCAAGAAGGACGACGGCCTGAAGCTGGGCGCCGACCACTACTACGCCACCAGCGACGAGAAGACCTTCGAGGAGCTGCGCGGCACCTTCGACCTCATCCTCTCCACGGTCTCCGCCCCGCTGAACCTGGACGCCTACCTGGCCCTGCTGCGGACGGACGGCGCCTTCGTCAACGTCGGCGCGCCCGAGGAGCCGGTCGCGCTCAACCTGTTCTCCGTGATCGCGGGCCGCAAGACCCTCGCCGGCTCCGGCATCGGCGGCATCCAGGAGACCCAGGAGATGCTGGACTTCTGCGCCGAGCACGGCTTCGGCGCGGAGATCGAGCTGATCAGCGCCGCCGAGATCAACGAGGCGTACGAGCGGGTGCTCGCCAGCGACGTCCGCTACCGCTTCGTCATCGACGCCTCGACGATCTGAGCGTCCTCGGGGGCGGACCGGCGGTGCCACGGGCGGGCCGACGGCTTCCCGGGAAAGGGCTCCGGCGGATCCAGCCGGGGCCCTTTCCCGTTCCCGAGCGGTCGGGGTGGTCGGGGTGGTCGGGGTACGACCCGTCGGGGACGTGCCCCCTCAGCCGCCGGTCCGCAGGCCCTGGAGACCGTCGTAGGCGGCCATCAGGAGGTCGAGGCCCCGGGTGTCCTGCGCGGGTTCGCGCATCTGCTGGGTCACGTAGGCGACGACCATGCGGGCCTCGGGTTCGATCATGACGGTCGAGCCGCCCCAGCCGCCCCAGCCGTACGTGCCGCCGAACCGCCCGTAACCCAGGCCCCAGCTGATCGGCATGCCGAGCCTGCGGTCCTCGCCGCTGAACTGCTCCTCCCACGCACGGTCACGGCCCGCCCGCGACAGCAGCCGCACCCCGCGCACGGCACCTCCGCAGGCCATGGCCGACTGGACGAGGGCGACCGAGCGGGCGTTGCCGAAGCCGCTGGCCGCCGGGATCTGCGCCCGTCGCCAGGCCACACTGTTGCCGTCGCGCACCCGGAAGGCGGTCGGCGTGGGAGCCGGGGCTCCGGCCGGGTCGGCGGCGCCCGGAGCGTCCGCGGCCGGGTCGCCGGCGGCTGCGGCCGCCGTGTAGTCCTCGTCCCGGGACGGCGGGGGAATGGTCGGCGCCACCCGGTCGTCGTGCTCGGCCGCCAGCCCGATGTGGAAGTCCGCGTCCAGCGGCACGGCGATCTCGTCGGCGAAGAAGTCACCCGGCATCCGGCCGGTGATCCGGCGTACGACCTCGCCCACCAGGAATCCCTGGGTGAGCGAGTGGTACCCGGCCGCGCTGCCCGGCTCCCACTGCGGAGCCTGCGCGGCCAGCCGGGCCGTCGCGGCCGGCCAGTCGTAGATCTCGGCGATCGAACCGAACCAGTCGGGCAGCCCCGCCGTGTGCGAGAGCAGGTGCCGTACCAGCACCGCCTCCTTGCCCGCCGCGGCGAACTCCGGCCAGTAGCGGGCGACCGGCGCGTCCAGGTCGAGCGCCCCCCGGTCGGCCAGCACCAGCGCGCACAGCGCCGTCATGGTCTTGGTGACGGAGTAGACGTTGACGAGGGTGTCCCGCTGCCATGGGACCGTGCGAGCGACGTCGGCGAACCCGCCCCAGACATCCACCACCGGTTCACCGTCCACGAAGACGGCCACCGAGCCGCCCGCGTCGCCGTCGTCCAGGAGAGTGGCCAGAGCGGTGGGCACCGCGGTGAACAGATCGTCGTACGAGCCCTGAATGTCAGCCATGACCGTCATTCAGCCCTCACCGAAGCGCCACGGGCAACCGAAATACCGCCGGGCCGGCCCCGGCCGGCCGTCACGGTCCGGAGCCGCCCGCGCCTCCTGCCGGGGACTTCGTCAGCGGCGCGGGGTCGTCCTGCGGGCCCATGTCGAGGCGGAACGGCGGATACACGTCGGTCATCAGCGCCGCGTAGACCGCCACCCGCGCGACCCAGCGGGCCAGCCCGAGCAGCAGGTCGAAGAGGTGGACCGGGTAGCGGCCGGTGAACGCCAGGACGACCACGGCGACCAGCGAGAGGAAGTAGAGCAGGCCGCCCCCGTGCCAACGGTCCGAATCCTCCCAGCCCCAGCCCCAGTCGCCGACGAACATCCCCACGACGATGTACTGGGGAATCACCAGCAGCCACCACTTCACCAGGACCAGGCCCCGGGACAGGCGCTCGGGGTAGGCGACGTCGAGACGCGCCGGATAGTCGGCCACCTCGGCGAGGGTGAACGGCGGGTACCGGTCGGTGCCGAGCGCGGCGTGGGCGTAGTAGGCGACACGCCAGTTCCAGCGCAGCACGCCGACGTTGAAGTCGAAGAGCGAGCGCGGGTAGCGGCCCGTGAACAGGATGGCGAAGAACGCCACGACGGTCACGAAGAAGAACGCGATCCACAGGAAGAACAGCACGATGTAGTGCGGGACGGCGAGAAGCCACTTCACCAGCCACAGCCATCTGGACAACCGAGGGTCGAGGAACGCCTCGATCCTCACCGGTGACTTCGCGACCGGATTCATGTCGATCAGCTCCTCTCGAGCGCCCCCGCCCCAGCGGCCCCCGCCCCCGTCCCCACCCGGTGGGGCCGGCGGACAGGCGGTTTCCTGATCATGAATTCAGGCTCGCACAGGAACAGACGGGCTGCGACCGGGGCCGATCCGACGACGTCCGCCCCCGGCCCGAAGCAGGCGCCGGACAGGGGGCGGACAGGGAACCGGGGCGACCGCCCTCGCGGGCGTCCGAGCGGGGTCAGTGCGGCATGGTCGCCGGGCTGCCGCCGTTCGCCTCGTAACCCGCGACGGCCAGCGCGCGGTAGACCGCGAACTCCGCCGCCGGATCCGGGGAGAGCGTCCAGGGCAGGGCGCCGACGTGGCCGTCCACGTGGACCAGCTGGCTCATCGCCTCCGACCAGCGCTCGGAGCGGACCAGGAAGAAGACCAGCAGATGGCGCACGTGCGCCAGCATCGGGTCGTCGGGCCGGGCCGCGTGCACCGCGAAGAGCGCGCCGTGCACCGCCTTCGTCACGACCTCGCTCTGGTAGAAGCTCCTGACCAGGTTGACCTCGGGAAGGTGCTCGAAGACCGCGAAGAGGGGCATCGCCGCCAGCAGGGAGCCCTGCGGCGCTCTCGCCGCCGCGGCCTCCGCGAACTCGTACGCCAGCTCGCGCGAACCGTGCCACTTCTCGCACCAGTAGTGCAGGGCCGAGAGATGCGCGCCCATGTGCGCAGGAGCGCGGTCCAGGATCTTCAGCCAGAGCTGCTCGAACTCGGCCTGCGAGTACGTCATGCCGCGGGCCACCGACAGCTCGACGATGTACGGGATCGGGTCACCCGGGGCCAGCAGGGCCGCCTGCTCGCAGGTGTCCTTGGCCTCCTCCATGATGATCCGGAAGTCGTCGGTGCCCGGCGTCGACGTGCGCCAGGCCTGCTGGACCAGGAACTCGGCGTGCACCGCCGCACCGCCCGGGTCCTTCGGCGCCTCGGTGCGCCACACCCGCAGCCATTGCCCGCCCGGCGCCTCGGCGACCCCGCCCGGCCGCTGCTGCAGCTCCAGCGCAGCCGCGCCCGCGAAAGCCTGGACGCGCTGCCAGCGCAGCTCGCCCTCCGTCTCCGTGCCGGCCAGCAGCTGCTGCGCCGCCCGGTAGTCCTGCGTGCGCTGCACCACGTCCAGCACGCTCAGCAGGTCCTGGTCGGGGCCGGGCATACGGATGTCCAGCTCCTCCGTGGTCAGGAAACCGTACGTCGCCGGGTCCGCGGCGTCCGGATGATCCGCCGGGACCAGCCCGACCAGGCCGCGCCTGCGCCGCAGCAGTGACAGCAGCACGAAGCCGATCATGATCACGGCTGTCAGGACCCAGAGAATCTCCATGCCACAAGCGAACCAGACCGCGCCGACAATTGGCCAACCCGACCCCATGCCTGTGGAAAAACGTCCCTGCCGACCGGCCGCCCCCGGCCCGCCGTCGCGGCGGCCGCCCGCACCGCGCCCGCGAGCGGACTACGCTCGGGGCCCATGAGCGACAGGCACATCAGTCAGCACTTCGAGACTCTCGCGATCCACGCAGGCAACACCGCGGACCCCCTCACCGGCGCGGTCGTACCGCCCATCTACCAGGTCTCGACCTACAAGCAGGACGGCGTCGGCGGTCTGCGCGGCGGCTACGAGTACAGCCGCAGCGCCAACCCGACCAGGACCGCCCTCGAGGAGAACCTCGCCGCCCTCGAAGGCGGCCGCCGGGGCCTCGCGTTCGCTTCCGGACTGGCGGCCGAGGACTGCCTGTTGCGTACGCTGCTCAGCCCCGGCGACCACGTGGTCATCCCCAACGACGCCTACGGCGGCACCTTCCGGCTCTTCGCCAAGGTCGTGGCCCGCTGGGGCGTGGAATGGTCGGTCGCGGACACCGGCGACGCCGCCGCCGTCCGGGCAGCGATCACGCCGAAGACCAAGGCCGTGTGGGTGGAGACCCCCTCCAACCCGCTCCTCGGCATCACCGACATCGCCGCCGTGGCCCAGGTGGCCCGTGAGGCCGGCGCGCGTCTCGTCGTCGACAACACCTTCGCCACGCCGTACCTGCAGCAGCCGCTGTCGCTCGGCGCGGACGTCGTCGTGCACTCCCTGACCAAGTACATGGGCGGCCACTCGGACGTCGTGGGCGGCGCGCTGATCACCGGCGACGCGGAACTCGGCGAGGAGTTGGCGTTCCACCAGAACGCGATGGGCGCGGTGGCCGGGCCCTTCGACTCCTGGCTGGTGCTGCGCGGCACCAAGACGCTGTCGGTGCGCATGGACCGGCACAGCGAGAACGCCACCAGGATCGCCGACATGCTGACCCGCCACGCGCGCGTGACGAGCGTGCTGTATCCGGGCCTGCCGGAGCACCCCGGTCACGAGGTCGCGGCCAAGCAGATGCGGGCCTTCGGCGGCATGGTCTCCTTCCGGGTCGCCGGCGGCGAGGAGGTGGCCGTCGAGGTCTGCAACCGCGCCAAGGTGTTCACCCTCGGCGAGTCGCTGGGCGGCGTCGAGTCCCTCATCGAGCACCCGGGCCGCATGACGCACGCCTCCGTGGTCGGCTCCGCCCTCGAGGTGCCCGGCGACCTCGTCCGTCTCTCCGTCGGCATCGAGAACGTCGACGACCTCCTCGAGGACCTCCAGCAGGCCCTCGGATAGTCGTCCGCGCGGGTCCTCACCAGCCGGTGAGCGGTGGAGTCGTCTGCGACGGCGGCTCCACCCACGGCTCGACGACCGCCGCCCAGACGACGAACGCCACGGTCGCCGCGAACAGCAGCAGCCACAGCAGCCGCAGGGCCAGCGTCCGGCGGCGCAGGGCCCGGCTGCCCCGGCGGACCACGTCCGGGTAGATCTCCGCCGGCAGGGGCGGGGTGGTCCGCTCGAGCATCTGCCGGACCGCGGCCTCCCGTGCGGACCGGTTCACGACGTCGCCGCCTTCGCCCGGCGCACCGCGGGAGCGGGATCGCGCGGCGGATGCAGCAGCGTCGCCGTGGCCCGTTCGCAGACCGCGCGGACCCGGTCCTCGGGCAGCCCCAGCAGCGCCCCCACCTGCTCCTCGGCGACGCCCTCCCACAGCCGCAGGACGACGACGAGGCGCTGCCGGGGGCTGAGGCGGGCCAGCGCGCCGACGGCGCCACCCGCGTGGGCACGGCCGAAGTGCAGCGTGCCGTACCGGTGCCAGGCGCCGTGCGCGAAGCGGGACGCGAGGGCCTCACGGGCGTGGTCGTAGGGGTCCTCGCCGCGCAGCCGGTCCCAGCACGCGTACGTGTGCGCGAGGGACAGGGTCAGCAGGCGACGGGCGCGCGGGTTGTCGTCCGGGGCCTCCGCGGTGAGCAGCGTGGCGGTGTGCAGCAACCGCCCGCCCGCTCCGGCGACGAACGCCTCGAAGTCGCGGTTCCTGCGGTGTTCCCGGGTCGTAAGCCTCTCTCGCACACCGAGCCTCCCGCCTGACGGCGTCCTCCCGACGGCCATATGCCCGGTCTCATCTGAGGCCAGGGGCGGGCCGCCGGTCAAGAGCCGCGCACGCACGCCGGAAAGTCGTCCGCGAGCGTGCCGGGGGTCAGGAGGCGGCCGGCGACTGCTCCGCCCCCGGGAGGCTCGAGGAGGCCATCCGGGAGGACAGCGCGGTGTTGAAGCGCGTGAGGAGCGCGCAGAACGCCTCGCGCTCCTCCGGCGCCCAGTCGTCCGTCAGTTCGGCCATCAACTGCCGCCGGGAGGACCGTACTTCCTCAAGGCGCGAGGCCCCGCGCGGGGACAGCTGGAGCACCACGGCGCGCCCGTCCTCCGGGTGCGAGGTCCGCTTGACCAGACCGGTGTCCACGAGCGGCGCCACCTGCCGGGTGACCGTAGAGGAGTCGATGCCCATGCTCGCGGCGAGCGCCTTGACGCCCATCGGACCTTCGTTGTCGAGGCGGTTGAGCAGCAGGTACGCGGCGCGGTCCATGGAGTTGCGCACCTGCCCGACGCCGCCGAGCCGGGTCTGCTCGGCACGGCGCGCGAACACCGCGACCTCGTGCTGCAGCGTGTCGAGGAGACCGGTGTCACCGACGGTCGTCATGTCCATCGACATTTCAGGTGTTGTGGGCATGGCCGGGGGCTCACTTCATGAAGGGGCTGCTGGAATGGGGGACAGAGTACGCGGCTGGAAGGCGGGTCGTACCGGCGCTGCGGAAACCGGTCTCGGAGGTTGGTCACAGCGGTCGTTCCCGCCTGTGAACTGCGATGCTGGTGTCATGAGCTACACCCCGGCTGACTCCTTGCGCACCGTCACCCTCGACGACGTGCGCGGCGCCCGGAAGATGTTGTCGGGCGTGGCCCGGGCGACCGCGATGGAGGGCAGCAGGCACCTGTCCCAGCTGATCGGGGCGCCGGTGCACCTCAAGTGCGAGAACCTCCAGCGGACGGGATCGTTCAAGCTGCGCGGCGCGTACGTGCGGATCGCCGGGCTGCTGCCGGAGGAGCGGGCCGCCGGGGTCGTCGCGGCGAGCGCGGGCAACCACGCGCAGGGCGTGGCCCTGGCGTCGACGCTGCTGGGCGTGCGCTCCACGGTGTTCATGCCCCAGGGCGCGCCGCTGCCGAAGATCAGCGCCACCCGGGAGTACGGCGCGCAGGTGCGGCTGCACGGTCAGGTGGTCGACGAGACGCTGGCGGCGGCGCAGGAGTACGCGGCCGGGACGGGCGCGGTGTTCATCCACCCCTTCGACCACCCCGACGTCATCGCAGGGCAGGGCACGGTCGGCTTGGAGATCCTGGAGCAGTGCCCGGAGGTGCGCACGATCGTCGTGGGGATCGGCGGCGGGGGCCTGGCGGCGGGCATCGCGGTCGCCGTGAAGGCGCTGCGGCCGGACGTGCGGATCGTCGGCGTGCAGGCGGCGGGCGCGGCGGCGTACCCGGCCTCGCTGGCGGCCGGGCGACCGGTGTCGATCGGCAATCCCACGACGATGGCCGACGGCATCAAGGTCGGCCGGCCCGGCGACGTGCCGTTCGGCATCGTCGGCGACCTGGTGGACGAGGTGCGCACGGTGTCGGAGGACGAGCTGTCCACCGCGCTGCTGCTGTGCCTGGAGCGGGCCAAGCTGGTCGTCGAGCCGGCCGGGGCGAGTCCGGTGGCCGCGCTGCTGAGCGAGCCGGGCGCCTTCGAGGGGCCGGTCGTCGCGGTGCTGTCAGGCGGCAACGTCGACCCGGTGCTGATGGAGCGGGTGCTGCGGCACGGCATGGCGGCGCAGGGCCGCTACCTGGCCGTTCGTCTGCGTCTGACGGACCGGCCGGGCGCCCTCGCCACCATGCTCGGGGCGTTGTCAGCGGTCGACGCTAATGTGCTGGACGTGGGCCATGTGCGGACCGACCCGCGGCTCGGGCTGTCCGAGGCGGAGGTCGAGCTGCACCTGGAGACGAAGGGGCCGGCGCACTGCGCCGAGGTCGGCCGAGCCCTGCGCGAGGCCGGCTACACCGTCATCGACTGAGGCCGCCGGAAGAGAACTACGGGGCGGCCTGGGGAGCTGTCGGAGGCCGCGCTCCCGTCGCCCTCCGTCGCCTTGCCCGGCCCCCGTCACGGGCGTCCGGGAAGGGCCGCGGCGGGGTGTCGGTGCAGGCCAGGGCGGCCCCTGTCACCCATACGGGAAAGTCCGTTGTGAGACGCGATACATCGCGTTATGGTCGATGTCGCGCCTCCCGTCCCTGCTTCCCGGTGCAGGAGGAGAGGCGCTGCTTCGGGGCCCCGAAGAAACCCGGACGAAGAACCTCGAACGACGAACCTCGAACGAAGAACCTCGAACGAAGAGTCCGAACGAAGAATCCCGCACAAAGCATCCCGTACAAAGCATCCCCAACGACGTGGAGACTCATATGCCAGGCGCCATCTACGCCGAAGGCCTGGTGAAGACCTTCGGCGACGTAAAGGCTCTGGACGGCGTCGACCTCGATGTCCCAGAAGGCACGGTACTCGGTCTGCTCGGGCCGAACGGGGCGGGCAAGACCACCACGGTGCGCTGTCTGACCACCCTGCTGCGCCCCGACAGCGGCCGGGCCGTGGTCGCCGGCCTCGACGTGCTCAGACACCCCAACGAGGTCCGCCGTTCGATCGGCCTGTCCGGGCAGTTCGCGGCGGTCGACGAGTACCTCACCGGCCGCGAGAACCTGCAGATGGTCGGGCAGCTGTACCAGATGAGGGCGAGCGCGGCGAAGGCCCGGGCCGCCGAACTCCTCGAGCAGTTCGACCTCGCGGACGCCGCCGACCGCACGGCCAAGACCTACTCCGGAGGCATGCGCCGCCGCCTCGACCTGGCCGCGGCACTGGTGGTCTCCCCGCCCGTGATGTTCATGGACGAGCCTACGACCGGCCTCGACCCCCGAAACCGGCAGCTGCTGTGGGAGGTCATCAAGCGTCTCGTCTCCGGCGGCACGACCCTGCTGCTGACCACCCAGTACCTGGAGGAGGCCGACCACCTCGCGCACGACATCGCGGTCGTCGACCACGGCCGTGTCATCGCCCGCGGCACCTCCGACGAACTCAAGGCCCGCACCGGCGGCGAGCGCGTGGAGGTCGTCGTGCACGACCGAGTGCACATCCCCGTGGCGCAGGAGGTGCTGACCGGCTTCGGCAAGGGCGACACCACCGTCGAGCAGCACACCCGCAAACTCACCGTGCCGGTGACCGGCGGCGCCAAGCTCCTCGCCGAGGTGATCCGCGAGCTCGACGCCCGCGGCATCGAGATCGACGACATCGGCCTGCGCCGGCCCACCCTCGACGACGTCTTCCTGTCCCTGACCGGACACGTGGCGGAGGAGCAGGCGGAAACCGACGACAGCGGACAGAGCAAGAGGGAGAACGTCAAATGAGTGCCGTCACCGACACCGTGCGCGGCGCGGCGCCCAAGCCCGCCCATCCACTCGGCCAGTCCGTCCGCGACTCGCTGGTCGTTGCCAAACGCAACTTGATCAGGATGTCCCGCATTCCGGAGATGGTCATTTTCGGGCTCGTCCAGCCCATCATGTTCGTGGTGCTGTTCAGCTATGTGTTCGGCGGCTCGATCAACGTCCCGGGCGCCGGGCTCAGCCCCTCCGGGTACCGCGAGTTCCTGATGGCGGGCATCTTCGCGCAGACCGTCACCTTCGCCACCGCCGGCGCGGGAGCGGGCATCGCGGACGACATGCACAAGGGCCTCATCGACCGGTTCCGCTCGCTGCCCATGGCGCGCGGCGCCGTGCTCACCGGCCGTACGCTCGCCGACCTGGTGCAGACGACCCTGACCCTGGTGGTCCTCGCCCTGGTCGCCCTCCTGGTCGGCTGGCGCACGCACGAGAACTTCGGCAAGGTCCTGGCGGGCTTCGGCCTCCTGCTCCTGCTCGGCTACGCGTTCTCCTGGATCGGCGCCCTGATCGGCCTGTCCGTGCGCACCCCGGAGGCGGCCACCTCCGGCGGCCTGATCTGGCTGTTCCCGCTGACGTTCATCTCGAACGCGTTCGTGCCGGCGGAGAACATGCCCACGTTCCTGCAGACCATCGCGAACTGGAACCCGTTCAGCGCCACGGTCCAGGCGTGCCGCGAGCTGTTCGGCAACCTCCCGGCCGGCTATCCGGTACCGGACGCGTGGCCGATGCAGCACGCCGTGTGGGCGTCACTGCTGTGGTCCGTGCTGATCATCCTGCTGTTCAGAACGCTGGCCGTCCGCAAGTACCGCTCGGCCACCGCGTGACGGCCGGCCGCGCCAGGCGGATGCGGGGATGACGAAGCCCCCGGCGGCACGGGGCGCCGGGGGCTCGCCCGGAGGATCCGGGAGGGAAGGCCCGGGACGGAGGGTCCCAGACCGAAGGTCCGGGACGGAGGATCCGCGAAAAGGGCTCAGCCGCTGTAGGGCTCGGCCTTGAGGATGCGCACGGAGGCCTTCTTGCCGTTGGGCAGCTCGTACTCCGCCTCCTCGCCGACCTTGTGACCGATGACGCCGGTGCCCAGCGGGGACTGCGGCGAGTAGGTCTCGATGTCGGAGCTCGCGTACTCGCGCGAGGCGAGCAGGAAGGTCATGGTGTCGTCCTCGTCGCCGTCGAAGGCGATGGTCACGACCATGCCGGGCGCCACCGCGCCGTCGGCGGAGGTGGGGGTCTCACCCACCTTGGCGTTCTCCAGGAGCTGGGTCAGCTGGCGCACACGGAGCTCCTGCTTGCCCTGCTCCTCCTTGGCCGCGTGGTACCCACCGTTCTCACGCAGGTCCCCCTCCTCGCGCGCGGCCGCGATCTTGGCGGCGATCTCCGTGCGCGCAGGACCAGTAAGGTACTCAAGCTCGACCTTGAGCTTGTTGTACGCCTCCTGGGTCAGCCAGGTGACGGACTCGCTGGTCTGGGTCACAGGTGCTCCTCGTCGGTACTGGGAAGTCAAAGCATCGCCCACCCAGAAGCATGTTCCTCAGGTGATGGGCGAAACCACGAGCCTAACAATTCAGTGGCCGAAGGGGGAGGACATAAGCCACCAGAATTGCGTCGAGGCAGGTCAACGAACGTGTATTGCCGTCGGCACCGCCCGCGTGAGGCTCCCGGATCAGTCCGCGTGACAGCCGAGCAGCTCCGCCGTCGTGCCCGTCGCGGTCGTACGCAGGGTGACCACCTTGTCGATGCGCGTGTCCGAACCGGAGAACCGGAAGTCGGCACGGCCCACCTCGGCGCCGTCGGCGGCCTGCGAGCGCACCGTGCAGTAGCCGCTCGTGCCCGAGTCCTTGCGCACTTCCAGATGGACCCGCACCGCGGAGTCCGAGGTCGCCTCGAAGGCGATCACCTCGGCGCTGATCTTGTTCTGGCCGACGTAGTGATAGGCGAAGTAGCCCATCAGCGCCAGCAGCAGGGCGCCCAGCACCGCACCGGCGATCTTGAGCTTGTGGTCGGCGCGCTCGTCCGAGGAACGGCCGTACCGGCCCTCCGGAAGTCGCGTGCTGGCCGTGCTCATGATCGTCCTCTCGGCGCGGAATTATTCGCCCCCCGAGTCGGTCACTATAGAAGCCTGCGATCGCGCCGGTGCACACCGGGCGCCGACTTACCGAGGATTGAGTCTTGACTGACCAGCTGCGACTGATGGCCGTGCACGCCCACCCCGACGACGAGTCGAGCAAGGGCGCGGCCACCATGGCGAAGTACGTGTCCGAGGGGGTGGACGTGCTGGTCGTGACCTGCACGGGCGGGGAGCGCGGCTCCATCCTCAACCCCAAGCTGCAGGGCGACGCCTACATCGAGGAACACATCCACGAGGTGCGCAAGAAGGAGATGGACGAGGCGCGCGAGATCCTCGGCGTCCGGCAGGAGTGGCTGGGCTTCGTCGACTCCGGCCTCCCCGAGGGCGACCCGCTGCCGCCGCTCCCCGAGGGCTGCTTCGCCCTGGAGGACGTGGACAGGGCCGCCGGCGAGCTGGTGAAGCAGATCCGCAGCTTCCGTCCCCAGGTGATCACCACCTACGACGAGAACGGCGGCTACCCGCACCCCGACCACATCATGACCCACAAGATCTCCATGGTGGCGTTCGAGGGCGCGGACGACACCGAGAAGTACCCCGAGGCCGACTTCGGCGCCGCGTACCGGCCGCTGAAGCTGTACTACAACCAGGGCTTCAACCGTCCGCGCACCATGGCGCTGCACCAGGCGATGCTCGACCGCGGCCTGGAGTCCCCCTACGGGGAGTGGCTCAAGCGCTGGGAGGAGTTCGGGCAGCGGGAGCGCACGCTCACCACGCACATCCCGTGCGACGACTTCTTCGAGATCCGCGACAAGGCGCTGATCGCCCACGCCACCCAGATCGACCCCGACGGCGGCTGGTTCCGCGTCCCGATGGAGATCCAGCGGGAGGTGTGGCCCACGGAGGAGTACGAGCTCGCGAAGTCGCGCGTCGACACCGCCATCCCCGAGGACGACCTCTTCGCGGGCATCCGCGACAATGCCTGATATGAGCGCAAGCGTGAGCCTGGCAATGACGCACCTCGTCCCCCTCGCCAAGGAGGTCGACGAGAACAAGGTCACCCCCGGCGTCCTCGGCTTCATCGTCTTCGCGGCGATGGCGGTGGCCGTGTGGGGGCTGATGAGGTCCATGAGCAAGCACATGGGCAAGGTCGACTTCAAGGAGACGGGCGCGGAGCGGACCGCCGACGGCGCGTCGGCGGACGCCCCGCGGGAGACCTCGGCGAACACGACGACGGGGAAGCCCTCCTCGGCGACGTGAGGCCGCGACGGGACGAACGCGGACGCCGCAGGCGCGCGAGCGCCCGGGCCGCGGCCGGAGCCGGACGACCGGCATCCGGGCCGTGGCCCGAGGCCTGAGGCCCGAGGCCTGACACGCCTGACGCCTGACGCCTGGCTGTCGCCCGTGGCCTGACGCCTGTCGCCCGGGTGTCGCCCGAGGCCGAAGGCGGTTCGCGGCCCGCGTGTCGCCCGTGGGCGGGGCCTGCGGGCGGCACGCGGGCCGTGCACGGGCGGGTGCGCGGGGTTCGGGGTGTTCGAGCCCGGCCGGGGGATCAGCCCGTGCCGACGTCGACCCCCATGACCTCGCGCCCGTGCCTGTCCGGCACCAGTCCCAGACGCCAGGCCTGCCAGCCCGACTCCAGGCGCACGCCGCGTTCCAGCAGCACGCCGTAGGCCTCCAGGCACTCGGTCAGCCGGTCGTCGCGCAGCGGATGGTGTGCCCGCCGCAGTTCCGCCAGGTCTTCCCGGGCCACCGCCGTGCCCACCTCCACGCCGCCCGGCGCCGCGTACGGCAGGAGCGTGCAGCGCAGAAAGCGGGCCCAGTCCTCGCCCCGCCGGTCGCCGTAGGACGCGAACAGGGCCGCCGCCTCCTCGCACAGCGCGAGGGCCGCCTGGGTACGGGCGTTGCCCGCGTCCACGATCGCCAGCTCCACGCACGTCCAGGCCTCGCCGTGGGCGACGCCGATGCGCTGGAAGTCGGCGCGGGCGTCGACCAGCAGCTGCCGGGCGAAGCCCGAGTTGCGCAGCGAACCGGTCTGGGCGGCGCGCTGGTCCCGGGTCACCCGCGCCGAGTGGTGCCGGGCGCAGGCCAGCCCGTAGACGTCCCGCATACGGGAGAAGAAGGTGCGGGACCGTTCCAGTTCGCGCACCGCGTGGTCGAGATCGCCCGTCTCCTCCAGGGCGAGGCCCAGGTAGTACACCGTCCACGCCTCGCCGCGCGCGTCCTCGTTGTCCCGGTGCCGGGCCGCCGCCCGGCGCAGGTCCTCCGCAGCCGGCCCCGGATCGCCGTCGATCAGACGGGCCCGCGCCAGCTGGGTCATCGCCCACGCCTCGCCGCGGGCGTCGCGGGTGCGACCGTACAGGTCCAGGGCCTGCCGCAGCTCCGACTCGGCCTGCGGCACGTCTCCCCGCCGCAGATGCAGCTGCCCCAGCTGGAAGTGCGCCCACGCCTCACCGTGCACCGAGCCGCCCTCGCGGTGCAGCAGCAGCGAACGGGTCAGCAGGTCCAGAGCCTCGGCGAGGTGGGCCCGGTCCCGTTCCACCGCCGCCAGCGCGTGCATCGTCCAGGCACGGTCGGTGGCCAGCTCGGGCGCCGCCTGCAGGGCCATCGCCTCCCGCAGTTTCGCCGACGCCTCGGTGAGCTGACCCTGATGGTGCAGGGTGATGCCCAGGGAGCACAGCGCCCGTGCCGCCCCCGCGTCGTGGTGGGCCTGCAGATACAGGTCGACGACCGAACTGAGCGTGGTGCGCGCCTTGTCGAGCTCTCCCAGCTGGCGGGCGGCGATGCCGGTCCGCCACTGCACGGACCTGACCAGCAGATCCTGACCGACCGACTGCGCCAGCTCGCTGATCTCGCCGAGCCGGTAGAGGTCGCCGCGCAGCAGGCAGTAGTCGCACAGCGCGCCCAGCAGACTCATCACCGCGTTCTGGTCGACGCCCTCCGCGTGCCGCAGCGTCGCCGTGATGAAGCTCGACTCGTCGTCCAGCCAGCGCAACGCCTCGTCCAGCGAGGTGAAGCCGTGCGGGGTGAACCGGTCGGAGCGGGTCGACATGTTGCCGTCGACCAGCCGCAGCACGGAGTCGGCGAGCTCCGCGTAGCTGACCAGCAGCCGCTCCTGCGCGGCCGAACGCTCGGCGGGGTCCTCCTCGTCCAGCAGCCGGGCCTGCGCGAAACCGCGGACCAGGTCGTGCAGACGGTAGCGGTCGCCGCGGACCCGGTCGACGAGACCCGCGTCGGCGAGGGCCGCGAGAACACGGGCCGCCTCCGGGCGGTCCGTCCCGAGCAGCGCGGCGGCCGCGGCCGTCCCCAGCGAGGCCCGGCCCGCCAGCGCCAGCCGGCGCAGCAGCCGGCGGGTCGTCTCCTGCTGGTCGGTGTAGCGCAGCCACAGGGCGCGCTCCACCGGCTCCACCGGCCCGTATGCCGCGAGATCCGCCGCGAGGGCGCGCGGCGAGCGCGGACCCAGGGAGGAGCCGACGACGCGCAGCGCGAGCGGCAGCCCGCCGCACAGCTCGGTGATCAGGTCCGCGGACTCGGCGTCGTACGGACCCGAGGCGTCCTGCGCCGCCGCGCCCAGCAGCTCCTCCGCGCCCGCCGTCTCCAGCGGACGGACCGCCAGTTCGTGCACCCACGCCGACATTTCCGCCGGCAGGGCGAGCGCCGCCCGGGCCGTCACGAGGACCAGACTGTCGGAACGCTCCGGGACGAGTGCGCGGACCTGCTCGGCATCCGGGGCGTCGTCCAGGATCACCGCCACCGGCAGGCCGGTCAGGTGCTGCTGGTACAGCTCGCTCAGCCGCTTCAGCTGCTGCTCCGCCGAGGAACGCTCACGGAAGAGAAGCTGCTCGCGCGGCGCGCCCAGCCGGTTCAGCAGATGCAGCAGGGCGTCCCGGGTGGGCAGCGGGTTCTCGCCCGCGCTGTCGCCGCGCAGATCCACCACGCAGGCGCCGCGGAACTGGTCCCGCAGATCGTGCGCCGCCCGGACCGCCAGCGCGGTACGGCCGCTGCCCGGGGCGCCGTGCAGCACCACCACCGTGGGACGGGTCTGCGTGCTGGCCCGCGCCGCCTGCACCCACTGCCGGATCTGGGCGAGCTCCGTCCGCCGCCCGGCGAACGGACCGGCCGGCTGGGGGAGTTGCGCGAACGACTGCTGCAGCACCGTCCGCCCGCGTGCCGCCGCGCTCTTGTCCGCGCCGCGCAACTGCGGTCCCGTCGCCTTCTTCGCACCGGTCGTGGCGCTCAGCACCCGCTGCTGGTCCAGGAACGGCCGGATGCCGCGCACCTCCAGCGCCGTGAGCCACTGCAGCCGTAACTGTTCGGCGCCGCCCGGCTGTCCTGCCGCGCCGGCCCGGTGGTGCGCGGCCGGCAGATGCGACCCCGCGACCTTCACCACCGTCGCCGCCGCCCCGACGACCCCGACGGTCACCCCGGCGCCGAGCGCCGTGCCCGGGCCCGTGCCCAGCGCGAGGTCGGCGACCGCCGTCGTCAGGGCGGCGATGCCCGCCACCAGCAGCGGAGTCCGGCCGCCCTCGCGCGCGTAGCGCTGTCCGAAGCTGATCCGGGCGGACTCCGACTCCTCCAGGGCGCGGGCGTACGCCTCGTACTCCTCGGCGGCGGTCTGCGCCATCGCGTCCAGCGCGCCCCGCGCCCGGGTCAGCAGCGCCTGCCGGTCGGCACGCCCGCCGGACCGCCGCACCTCTTCCTCCACGGCCCGCGCCAACAACCGCTCTGCTTCCGCCCTATGGCCGTCCCGCATGTCCCGTCCCCCTCCGGCGGTACCAGTCGTGCTCGGTCAAGTGTGCGGCGGGCGGCTCCCCGGCGCGAGGGGGCAGGGGGTCGCGCGACGGCACCCGCGACGACCGGCCAGGAGCACATGGCCCGCCTGCGCGTCACCGGCGGGCCCGGCACGGGCCCGGGCAGGGGCGACGTCACCGTCGGGGACCTGCCTGCCGCCTGACGGGCCGGGTCCTGCGGCAGGATGGACGTCATGGCGAACCGACTGGCCCATGAGACGTCCCCCTACCTGCTCCAGCACGCCGACAACCCCGTCGACTGGTGGCCCTGGTCGGCGGAGGCCTTCGAGGAGGCGCGGCGGCGGGGCGTCCCTGTGCACCTGAGCGTCGGCTACTCCAGCTGCCATTGGTGTCATGTCCTCGCGCGGGAGAGCTTCCAGGACGAAGCCGTCGCCGCCTACATGAACGACCACTTCGTCAACATCAAGGTCGACCGGGAGGAGCGTCCCGACGTCGACGCCGTGTACATGGAAGCCGTGCAGGCGGCCACCGGGCAGGGCGGGTGGCCGATGACCGTGTTCCTGACGCCCGAGGCCGAGCCGTTCTACTTCGGCACGTACTTCCCGCCCGCGCCCCGGCACGGCATGCCCTCCTTCCGGCAGGTGCTGGAGGGGGTGCACCAGGCGTGGACGGAGCGGCGGGACGAGGTCGCCGAGGTCGCCGGGAAGATCGTGCGGGATCTCGCCGGACGGGAGATCTCCTACGGGGACAGCAGCGCCCCCGGCGAGCAGGAGCTGTCCCAGGCGCTGCTCGGGCTGACCCGGGAGTACGACGCGCAGCGCGGCGGTTTCGGCGGCGCGCCGAAGTTCCCGCCGTCGATGGTGCTCGAGTTCCTGCTGCGGCACGCCGCGCGGACGGGCGCCGAGGGCGCGTTGCAGATGGCGCAGGACACCTGTGAGCGGATGGCGCGCGGCGGGATCTACGACCAGCTGGGCGGCGGGTTCGCCCGGTACTCGGTCGACCGTGACTGGGTGGTGCCCCACTTCGAGAAGATGCTCTACGACAACGCCCTGCTGTGCCGCGTCTACGCGCACCTCTGGCGGGCCACCGGGAGCGAGCTGGCCCGTCGGGTCGCACTGGAGACCGCCGACTTCATGGTGCGCGAACTGCGCACCGCCGAGGGCGGGTTCGCTTCGGCGCTCGACGCCGACAGCGACGACGGCGAAGGCAACCACGTCGAGGGCGCGTACTACGTGTGGACGCCCGGTCAGCTCGCGGCGGCGCTCGGCCCGCAGGACGCCGAACTCGCCGCCCGCTGGTTCGGCGTGACCGAGGAAGGCACCTTCGAGCACGGCGCCTCCGTCCTGCAACTGCCGCAGCAGGAAGCCGTGTTCGACGCGGAGAGGATCGCCGGCGTGAAGGAGCGGCTGCTGCGTGAGCGGGCGCTGCGTCCGGCCCCCGGCCGGGACGACAAGGTCGTCGCCGCGTGGAACGGGCTCGCGATCGCCGCGCTCGCCGAGACCGGCGCCTACTTCGACCGTCCGGACCTGGTGGACGCTGCTGTCGCCGCCGCCGACCTCCTCGTCCGGCTGCACCTGGACGACCAGGCGCGACTGGCGCGGACCAGCAAGGACGGTCAGGCAGGGGCCAACGCGGGTGTCCTGGAGGACTACGCCGACGTGGCCGAGGGGTTCCTCGCGCTGGCCTCGGTCACCGGGGAGGGCGTGTGGCTGGAGTTCGCCGGGTTCCTGCTCGACCATGTCCTCGCCCGGTTCGCCGACCCGGAGTCCGGGGCGCTGTTCGACACCGCCGCCGACGCCGAGCGGCTCATCCGGCGTCCGCAGGACCCGACCGACAACGCCGTGCCCTCCGGGTGGACCGCGGCGGCCGGCGCGCTGCTGGGTTACGCGGCCCACACCGGTTCCGAGCCGCACCGCACGGCCGCGGAGCGCGCGTTGGGTGTGGTGAAGGCGCTCGGGCCGCGGGTGCCCCGGTTCATCGGGTGGGGGCTTGCCGTGGCCGAGGCGCTGCTCGACGGCCCGCGCGAGGTCGCCGTCGTCGGCCCCGGCACGGACGACCCCGCGTCGAGGGCCCTGCACCGCACGGCGCTGCTGGGCAACGCCCCGGGTGCGGTCGTCGCCTTCGGCGTCCCGGGCGGCGACGAGTTCCCGCTGCTGGCCGACCGCCCGCTGCGGGACGGCGCACCGACCGCGTACGTCTGCCGCGACTTCACCTGCGACGCCCCCACCACCGACCCGGACCGCCTGCGCGCCGCCCTGGGAGGCCGGGAGCAGCCGACGGGTTAGGGGGCGGGGCGGCGGCGGGCGGACCGGGAAGCCGGCAGGTCGGGGGAGGGCGGCGGGTCAGCCCGGAAATTCGGCGAGGGCGCGTTCCACGATGGCCTCCAGCTGGTCGTGGTGCGCGCCCTTCCAGTACGCGCGTCCGCAGGAGCGGCACTGGGCGAAGACGTCGTAGTTCTGCTGGGTGCCGCGTTCCAGCTGGTCGGCGACCTCGTCCTTGGTGGCCTGGCGCAGCTCGCCGTTGCAGGCGGTGCATCTGGTCCAGGGGCGCAGTGCGGGCGCGAACCGGTCGAGGACGTCGCGCAGCTGCGCGGCGGGGTCGGTGCTGTACACGTAGGCGCCCGCCCACAGCTCGCGCCGGCGCAGCAGGCCCCGGTCGCGGCTGAGCATGACGCGCTGTTCGGCGGCCGAGCGGGCGGCGAGCGCCGGGTCGCCGATGTCGGTCGACTCGTACGCCGTGTCCACGCCGAGCAGGCGCATCCGGCGGGCGAGGGTGCCGAGGTGGACGTCCAGGAGGAAGCGCAGCGGGGCGCCGGGGACGCGTTGGGGGCGGGTTACCGGGCGGACGGCGACGGACTCGCCGTCGGCGGGGATGTGCGAGACCGGCGCCTCGCGGCCGTCGACGACGAGGGCGCCCACCTCGGTGAGGGGCACCCCGAGGGACTCGACGACATGGCCGAGCGTCGACACGCCGTCGACGGCGAGTGCGGTGGCGTCGGCGCGCCGGGCGTGCGGGACGAACAGGGCCAGCTCGGGGGCCACTTCGACGCGGATCTCGGGAGCGTTCACCCGGTCAGGATGGCATGGGGGAGGGGCGGGGGCTCAGGGGTTTTCCCTGCCAGGGGCCTGTTCCTCGCGGCTTTCCCGGCGGCTGTCCCGATCCTGTTCGCGGCCGTGTTCCCGGTCGTGTTCGCGGTCGTGCTCCAGGCCGTGGGAGAGGACGTCCAGGGCACGGTCGAGGAGGGCTGGGAAGTCGCCCCGGTGGCCGTTCTCCGCCCAGTACATGGACGCCTCCATCAGGCCCCCGATGAGCGACATCGCGTGGACGCGGACTTCCAGGCTCTCGGGGTCGCGGCCGGTGCGCTCGGCGATCGCGCCGCAGAGCAGCCGGCCGGTGACCGACATGCTCTCCATCATCCGCGAGCGCACCGCCGGAACCCGTACGAGCAGGTCGGTGCGCAGCCTCGCCACCTCGACGTCGTCCTCGACGCCCGTGCGGGCGGCCGCCAGCATCACCTGACGGATGGACTCCGTCCACGGCTCGTCCGCCGGACGGACGCGCAGTTCCTCCAACAGGACCCGGTCGTACTCGTCGGTGAGGACGATGTCCTCCTTGGCGGGGAAGTAGCGGAAGACGGTCGACGGCGACACCTCGGCCCGCTCGGCGATCTGGTCGATCGTCGTGGCGTCGTACCCCTGTTCCCGGATGAGCGCGTAGGTCGCGGTGCGGATGGCCTCGCGGGTCTTGATCTTCTTGCGCTCACGCAGACCGGGTCGGGGGCGGTCGGCGGGGGAGCTGGTGCGTGCGGCCGTCATGGGCTCATTGTCGGGCATCGCTCCGCGGCGCGACCACGTCGGGACCGCCGTCGGGACCGCCGTCGAAGGGGTGTGCGGGGACCGTCAGCCGTGCTGGTAGGCCACCAGGGAGATGCCGATGTAGTGCACGATGAACGCGGCGAGGGTGAGGGAGTGGAACACCTCGTGGAAGCCGAACCAGCGCGGTGACGGGTTGGGGCGCTTGATGCCGTAGATCACGCCGCCCGCGCTGTAGAGGAGGCCGCCGACGATGACCAGGACCAGGACCGCGACGCCGCCCGTGCGCATGAAGTCGGGCAGGAAGAACACGGCCGCCCAGCCCATCGCGATGTAGCACGGGGTGTAGAGCCAGCGGGGGGCGCCGACCCAGAAGACCCGGAAGGCGATCCCGGCGAGCGCGGCGGCCCAGATGCTCCACAGCAGCCACCGCCCCTTGCTCTCCGGCAGGAGGAGCATCGTGAGCGGGGTGTAGGTGCCGGCGATGATCAGGAAGATGTTCGCGTGGTCGAGTCTGCGCAGCACGCCGTCCATCCGCGGGCTCCAGTCGCCCCGGTGGTAGAGGGCGCTGACCCCGAACAGCAGGCAGGCCGTCAGGGCGAAGATTCCGCAGGCGACACGACCGCGGGTCGAGTCCGCCAGCGCGGTGAGAACCAGTCCGGAGACGAGGGCTGCCGGGAACATGCCGAGGTGCAGCCAACCGCGGAGCTTGGGCTTGATCTCTTCCGACAGGGAGTGCGCGACGGACGCGGCGGCGGCGGCCGGCGAGTCCGTGGGCGCGTCGGGCGCGGACGCAGTCATGGGGGAATCGTACCTACGCAACCGTAAGTTACGCGTCAGTACGCCACGCCCGGAGGCCAAGAGTGGCCATCGTCTCATGAGTCCCGGGTCAACGGTCGACCGCGTGAACGTCACGGGAACGCAAAGTTGCGTCCGTACACGTGGCCATCCTCACTCCGCTCACCTGTGAGGCCCTCTGGACATATGGGCATCGTAGTCGGATGATCAAATGAGTGCGGTCGACACCGGATGAGCGCCAGGGTCCCTGACCGTGAAGCATCCGGGTCGCAGCCCCCACGGGGCCTCCAACAAAAAATCCCTCTTTTAGGAGCAATCGTGGCGCGCGACATCGCGGCTCCCCCCGTCATTCCCACCCAGCACCAGGAACTCGTCTCCTGGGTGAACGAGATCGCCGAACTGACGCAGCCGGACAACGTGGTCTGGTGTGACGGATCCGAGGCCGAGTACGAGCGCCTGTGCGAGGAGCTCGTCGAGCAGGGCACGTTCCGCAAACTCGACCCGATCAAGCGCCCGAACTCCTACTACGCGGCCTCCGACCCGACCGACGTCGCCCGGGTCGAGGACCGCACCTTCATCTGCTCCGAGAAGGAGGAGGACGCCGGCCCCACGAACCACTGGAAGGCCCCCGCCGAGATGCGGGAGATCTTCTCCGGTGAGAAGGGCCTGTTCCGCGGCTCGATGCGGGGCCGCACGATGTACGTCGTCCCGTTCTGCATGGGCCCGCTCGGCTCGCCGCTGTCCGCGATCGGCGTGGAGATCACCGACTCCGCCTACGTCGCCGTGTCCATGCGCACCATGACCCGCATGGGACAGCCGGTCCTGGACGAGCTCGGCTCCGACGGCTTCTTCGTGCGTGCCGTGCACACGCTCGGAGCACCGCTGGCCGAGGGCGAGGCCGACGTGCCGTGGCCGTGCAACTCGACCAAGTACATCTCGCACTTCCCCGAGAGCCGCGAGATCTGGTCCTACGGCTCCGGCTACGGCGGCAACGCCCTGCTCGGCAAGAAGTGCTACGCGCTGCGCATCGCCTCCGTCATGGCCCGCGACGAGGGCTGGCTGGCCGAGCACATGCTGATCCTCAAGCTCACCCCTCCGCAGGGTGAGTCGAAATACGTCGCCGCCGCCTTCCCGAGCGCCTGCGGCAAGACCAACCTCGCCATGCTGGAGCCCACGGTCTCCGGCTGGACGGTCGAGACGATCGGCGACGACATCGCCTGGATGCGCTTCGGTGAGGACGGCCGGCTGTACGCCATCAACCCCGAGGCCGGCTTCTTCGGCGTCGCGCCCGGAACCGGCGAGCACACCAACGCCAACGCGATGAAGACGCTGTGGGGCAACTCGGTCTTCACCAACGTCGCCCTCACCGAGGACGGCGACGTCTGGTGGGAGGGCATGACGGAGGAGACCCCGGCGCACCTCACCGACTGGAAGGGCAACGACTGGACCCCGGAGTCCGGCGTCCCGGCCGCGCACCCCAACGCCCGTTTCACCACGCCCGCCGCGCAGTGCCCGATCATCGCGCCGGAGTGGGAGGACCCCAAGGGCGTGCCGATCTCGGCGATCCTCTTCGGGGGCCGCCGCGCGAGCGCGGTCCCGCTGGTGACCGAGTCCTTCGACTGGAACCACGGCGTCTTCCTCGGCGCGAACGTGGCGAGCGAGAAGACGGCCGCCGCCGAGGGCAAGGTCGGCGAGCTGCGCCGGGACCCGTTCGCCATGCTGCCGTTCTGCGGCTACAACATGGGCGACTACATGGGCCACTGGGTCGACGTCGCCAAGGGCAAGGACCAGGCGAAACTCCCGAAGATCTACTACGTCAACTGGTTCCGCAAGAACGACGAGGGGCAGTTCGTCTGGCCCGGCTTCGGCGAGAACAGCCGCGTCCTGAAGTGGATCGTGGAGCGTCTGGACGGCCACGCCGAGGGCGTCGAGACCCCGATCGGCATCCTGCCGACGAAGGAGGCCCTCGACACCAAGGGCCTCGAACTCGACGACGCGGACCTCGAATTCCTCCTCACCGTCGACAAGGAGATCTGGCGCGAGGAGGCCGCCCTGGTCCCCGAGCACCTCAACACCTTCGGCGACCACACCCCGAAGGAACTGTGGGACGAGTACCGCGCGCTGGTGAAGCGCCTGGGCTGACCCACCCACGACTCCGCGGCCGGTATGGGGATGCCCTGACCAGCGATCGTCACGACCGGCCGCGGTGCTGCACCCGACACCCCCACGACAGGCCTGCGCCCGTCGTGGGGGTGCGGTGTCGTGAGGGCGGACCGCATTCGACGGCATACACGCCATACGCAGTGAAAAACCGGTATTCATGTCCGGTCGGCCTATGGTGATGCCGTGCGCGGAATCCTGTTGGCCGGCGGAACCGGCTCGCGACTTTGGCCGTTGACCCGCTCGGTTTCTAAGCAACTGCTGCCGGTCTTCGACAAACCCATGATTTACTACCCGCTTTCCACGCTCGTCATGGCCGGCGTCCGTGACATTCTCATCATCACCACCCCCGAAGACCAGGGTCAGTTCCGCCGGTTGCTCGGCGACGGCGGTGAACTGGGTCTGCGGCTGCATTACACGGAACAGAAACGCCCGGAAGGCATCGCCCAGGCTTTCCTGCTGGCGGACGACTTCATCGGCGGCGAATCCGTCGCCCTGATTCTGGGCGACAACATCTTCCACGGCAGCGGCCTCGGCACCCGGCTGGCTCTGCACGGCGATCTGCAGGGCGGCCGGGTGTTCGCCTACCAGGTCGCGAATCCCTCGGCGTACGGCGTCGTGGAATTCGACGACAGGGGCAGGGCGGTGTCCATCGAGGAGAAACCGGCCCGGCCGAGGTCCCGGTACGCCGTGCCCGGACTGTACTTCTACGACAACCGTGCCGTGGACATCGCCCGCGGCCTGCGGCCCAGCGCGCGGGGCGAGTTGGAGATCACCGACCTCAACCGCGTCTATCTCCGGGCGGGGGAGCTGCATGTCACCCGGCTCGACCGGGGCACCGCGTGGCTCGACACCGGCACCTTCGGCTCCATGGTGCAGGCCTCGGAGTTCGTCCGGGTGATCGAGGAGCGTCAGGGATTCAAGATCGGCTGTCTGGAGGAGGCGGTGTGGCGGGCCGGCCTGGTCGACGACGACCGGCTCCGCGAGCTGGCCCGGCCGCTCCTCAAGAGCGGATACGGCCAGTACCTGCTGGGACTGCTGGAGGATTCCCGGCACGCCGTCGCGCCCCCGCCGGGCGGACGCCCACGGCGCGACGCGAACGGGCCGACCGCCCGCAAGGAGGCGGTCGCGTGAGACCGCTCGGCATCGAAGGGGCGTGGGTGGACACGCCGACGGTGTTCCCGGACGACCGGGGCCGGTTCCACGAGTGGTTCCGGGCCGACCGGTTCCGGGACGCCGTGGGCCGAGGGCTCCCGCTCGAGCAGGCCAACTGCTCCCGCTCCGTGCGCGGGACGCTGCGCGGCATCCACGGTGCGGCGGTCCCGCCGGGGCAGGCGAAGTACGTCACCTGCGTCAGCGGCGCGGTCCTCGACGTGGTGGTCGACCTCCGCGTCGGCTCCCCGGGCTTCGGGACGTGGGAGGCGGTCCGGCTCGACGACACGACGCACCGCAGCGTCTATCTCTCGGAAGGACTGGGGCACGCCTTCATGGCGCTGGAGGACGACTCCACCGTCGTCTATCTGTGTTCGCGGGGATATGCGCCGCAACGGGAGTTCGGGATTCATCCGCTGGACCCGGCACTGGCGATCGCCTGGCCCGCCGACCTCGTGCCGCTCCTTTCGGACAAGGACGCGGCCGCGCCCACGCTGGAGCAGGCGGAGCGGCAGGGTCTGCTGCCGTCGTTCGAGGACTGCCTCATGTTTCGCGGAATTCTCGGCAGCGGCGCGTGAGCGAGGACGCCGTTCGGCGATTTCCACTCTTTCGGCGGAATGGCGGGGCAGCGGCAAGGGCATGGATGCCGCCCGGGTGATCCACGGCCACCATATCGGACAATCATTCATACTTCTTTCACAAAAGGTGAAGGATGTCTTCGTTGTTCGTGACCGTAGGTGAAGTGGCATGCGAGCGGCAGGAGACTCACTCAGTGCGCGCTTGCTGTCTGATCCCCTCCTTATCGTGAGGAAGGTTCACTTGAACCGTAGAACGATCCGAATGTCGCGCGTGAAATCCGCCACGCTGGTCTCGGTGGGCGCCGTTGCCGTGGCGCTCAGCGTGGTGCCGAGCGCCGTGGCCGTCGCCGACGCGGCGAGCCGGCCCGGCGCCGACAGTTCCGTGGTGCGACTGCGTCCGATCCAGCGGCCCTCCGAGGCCATCGCCGACGCGATCCGCAGAGCGGGCGCCGAGGGCCGGGCGGTGGTGCGGCCCGAGCGCACCACGCGGTCCGCCGCCGTCGCAGACAGGGACAAGGACAAGGACAAGCACCACAGCGGCCGTGACCACGCCGGCCCCAGGGGACCGCGTGGCCCCCAGGGGCACGAGGGCAAGCCGGGTAAGCCGGGCAAGCCCGGCAAGCCCGGCAAGCCGGGGAAGCCGGGTAAGCCCGGTCCGCAGGGCCCGCAGGGACCGCAGGGCTTCCAGGGCGCCGACGGCGCTGACGGCGCCGATGGAGCCGACGGCGCGCAGGGAACCCAGGGTTTCCAGGGAACCCAGGGCACCCAGGGAACCCAGGGTTTCCAGGGCACCCAGGGCTTCCAGGGCGACCCGGGGGCGCAGGGTACCCAGGGCTTCCAGGGCGACCCGGGGGCGCAGGGCACTCAGGGCTTCCAGGGCGACCCGGGTGCACAGGGTACCCAGGGCTTCCAGGGCACCCAGGGCACTCAGGGCTTCCAGGGTGACACGGGCGCGCAGGGCTTCCAGGGCAACCAGGGCGCCCAGGGCGACGCCGGTCCGCAGGGCAACCAGGGCGTCCAGGGCGGTGTCGGCAGCAACCTGTACGTCAAGACCGTGACCAACCCGGGGACGGTGGGAGGAACGGCAGCGACCGTCGTCTGCGATCTCGGAGACGTGGCCACCGGCGGCGGAGCCGTGCTGCCCGGCCTCGGCAGCCTCCGGGACAACTCCCCGACGGGCGGCTCGACCACGTCTCCCCCCACGGGGTGGCAGGCCGGCGTCACCGGCAACAACCCCATCCAGGTCTTCGTGGTCTGCGCGGACGTAGCACCGTAGTCCCCGGTGAACGGCGGCGCGGTACCGGCCGCCGGGCTCACCGGACCTGCGCGGCGCGCCCTTCGAGGCTTCGGTCTCGGAGGGCGCCGCCGCACGAGGATCGATCGATCGACCCACCGACCGACCCACCCGGCGCCGAGCGCCGGGCAGCGAGAGAACTCGGAGAGCCATGCGCGTCCTGGTGACCGGCGGTGCCGGATTCATCGGTTCCGAATACGTCCGGCGGCAGTTGAGCGCGGATCCCGCGGCACGCGTCACCGTCCTCGACAAGCTCACCTACTCGGGGGTCGAGGCCAATCTCGCGCCGGTGGCGAAGGCCCCCGGCTACACCTTCGTGCGGGGTGACGTCTGCGATCCGGACGTGGTCGACCAGGTGATGGCGGGCCAGGACGCGGTGGTGCACTTCGCCGCCGAGTCGCACGTCGACCGGTCTATCGAGGGGGCCGGTCCGTTCGTCACCACCAATGTGCTGGGCACACAGGTACTTCTCGACGCCGCCCGCCGGCACGGCGTCGGCCGCTTCGTCCAGGTGTCCACGGACGAGGTGTACGGCTCGATCGGCGAAGGGTCGTGGACCGAGGACCGGCCCCTGGCGCCGAACTCCCCGTACTCCGCGTCGAAGGCCGGCGCGGACCTGCTGGCCCTCGCCCACCACCGCACCCACGGACTGGACGTCGTGGTCACCCGGTGCACCAACAACTACGGGCCGTACCAGTTCCCGGAGAAGGTCGTCCCGCTCTTCGTCACCCGCCTGCTCGACGGAAAGCCGGTCCCTCTGTACGGGGACGGCCGCAACGTCCGCGACTGGCTGCACGTCTCTGACCACTGCCGGGGCATCGACCTGGTCCTGCACGGCGGTCGGGCCGGGGAGGTCTACCACATCGGCGGAGGCGCCGAGCTGACCAACCACAAGCTCACGGGTCTGCTGCTGGACGCCCTCGGCGCGGACTGGGACCGGGTCGAGCACGTACCCGACCGCAAGGGGCACGACCTGCGCTACTCGCTGGACGACAGCAAGATCCGCGAAGAGCTCGGCTACGCCCCGCAGACGCCCTTCGCGCAGGGTCTCGCGGACACGGTCGCCTGGTACCGCGCCCACCGCTCCTGGTGGGAGCCGCTGCAGGAGAGGACCGCACCGCGATGACCACGAGGTGGCTGGTCACCGGCGCGAGCGGGCTCCTCGGCCGGGACGTGCTGGCCGAGCTCGCCGCCGATCCGGACGCCGTGGTGACGGGCCTCGGCCGCGATCGGCTCGACATCACCGACCCGGCCGCCGTGCGTGCGGCCGTCCCCGGTCACGCCGTGGTCGTCAACTGCGCCGCCTGGACGGACGTCGACGGCGCCGAGCGGTCCGAGGCGGCGGCCACCGCCGTCAACGGCACGGGCGTCCGCCACCTCGCCGGCGCCTGCGCGGACGCCGGCGCGATCCTGCTGCACCTGTCGACCGACTACGTCTTCCCGGGCGACGCCCGCGGGCCCTACCCCGAGGACGCGCCGACGGGCCCGGTCAACGCGTACGGCCGGAGCAAACTGGCGGGCGAGCAGGCGGTCCGCGAGCTGCTGCCCGACACCGGTTACATCGTGCGCACCGCCTGGCTCTACGGCGAGCACGGTCCCAACTTCGTGGCCACCGTGCTCGAACTCGCCGCCCGGCGCGAGACCCTGGACGTGGTGGCCGACCAGCACGGTCAGCCGACCTGGACCCGGGCGCTCGCCCGGCAGCTCGCCGCCCTGGGCCGCGCCGCGCTCACCGGCCGCGCTCCCGCGGGCGTCTACCACGGCACGTCGGCGGGCCGCACCACCTGGTGCGGCCTGGCGCGCGACGCCTTCCGGCTCAGCGGACTCGATCCCGAGCGGATCCGCCCCGTCGGCTCGGAGAAGTTCCCCCGGCCGGCCGCGCGCCCGGCGTTCGGCGTCCTCGGCCACGGCGGCTGGCTGCGGGCCGGCCTGGCGCCCCTGCCTCCGTGGGACGACCAGTTGGCCTCGGCCGTGAGGCTGCCCGCCTTCGCGGCCCTGGCCGCCGCGGCCCGCACGACGCGGCGACCCTGAAACCGGCGCGAGGCGCCCCGCGGGACTCACCGGTCCCGCGGGGCGCCTCGCGTGCGGCGGCCCGGAGGCCGCCTCGGACCTACACCAGCAGCGGGCCGCCGCACCGTTCGGCGCCGTCCTTCACCGAGATGAGGTTGGCGATCACGTAGGAGATGTTCTTCTCGGAGTGCCACTGCGAGGGGAAGCAGGTGGTCAGCCGGGAACTCTGGAACCTGGCCTCGATCTCGGGGACGAAGGCGCGGTACTGGTCGTCCGTGTAGTACCAGAAGGAGTTCTCGTTGTAGTACGCGACGTGGGTCGGGTCCTGGTACGCGCCGCGGCCGTCGGAGCTGGGCGTCGTGCTGAGGAGCATGCCACCCGGTGCCAGCAGCCGGTACAGCTCGTTGATCAGGGGGATCTTGGCGGGCACGTGTTCCAGGAAGTCCACGGCCCGCACCAGACCGACGGAGTCGTCGGGCAGGTCCAGCCTGCCGGGCAGGGTCGCGACGATGTCGACGCCCTCGCCCGGGTACTGGTCCACGCCCAGGTAGCCGGGCGGCTTGCGGTGCGCCGCTCCGAGGTCCAGCGCGAGCAGTCCCCTGCGGTACGTCCAGGCTAGGGCGTTGGCCTCGATGTACTTGTCGTACAGGGCGACCGTCTCGCTCTGGATGTGCGCGTTGGTCTCCGGGTCGCGCTGGGTGTTCGCCGGGTGCATCCGCTGCAGGTACAGGCAGCGGGGGATGTGGTGGAAGTCGCCGACGTGGAACAGACGGCACATCAGGTCCTGGTCGTCCAGGACCGAGCGGGAGGCGTCGTACCCGCCCGCCGCCTCGTACGCGTCCCGGCGGAACGCCCTGACGTGGTTGGGCGCGTACCAGATGTACGCGATGTTGTGCGGCGTCGGCGCCATCGCCCGCACCTGCAGCAGCGTCTGGCCGTCGACGCGCACGTCCTCGTAGTGCCAGCCGTGCGACTCGTTGAAACGGCTGTCGTCCCGTTTCCCGTCCTCGGTGATCTGCGCGGTGTTGCTGTAGACGAAGACCGCGTCGGGATTCTCGTCGAACGCCCTGCCGAGCTCCGCCAGGCACGCCTTCGCCAGCAGGTCGTCGTGGTCGAGTTCGACGAGGATCTCGCCGCGGGCCAGTTCACAGGCCCTGCGCTTCGCCGCTCCGACGCCGGTGACGTCGTCCGCGATCTCGATCCGGACCCGGTCGTCGGGGTTCTCCGGCCGCCAGCGGGCGCCGTTGTTGAGCAGGACGATCCACTCCCAGTCCGGACAGGTCTGCGCCTGCAGGGTCGCCAGGCACTCGTCGAGGAAGCGGGTTCGGTGGCTGGGGGTGAAGACGGAGAACCTCGGGGTGGCCGTCGACGTCATCTGGTGCTCCCTGCTCGGCTCGATGGTCGCAGGAGGCCGACTTCGCGCGGACCGCGGGCGTGCCGACGTGCCGGAGTCGACCACCGTCATGTGCGCCGACGTTACGAGTTGGGTGCGAGCACACCGCCGTCCGGCAGGCGCTTGTGGTGTACAGATCACCCGAATGGGCGGACCGGCGGCGGGCGTCGCGACAGGCGCCGCCCGCCGGATGGGCGCGACACCGGGTGTGTGTGGTGCGGGTGTGCGCGACACGGTCATGGCGCCCGGTCCGCGCGTCGCTGCGGGTGCACGCGGACCGGGGCCGTTCGAGGTCCCCGGTGGGGGAGTCTCCCGGGGGAGGGGTCAGCCGGCGGTGCTCAGTTCCTGCTGCTCCGCCAGGCCGGCGGCGTGCGCGTCCATGCGCTGGGCCGCCAGGATCGCCACGGCGGTGTCGGCGCGGGACGCGGCGACGAGGAGGGCCCGGCCGGCGACGGCGTGGGCCCGGTCGTGCAGTGCCGCCAGGGGCGGCCCGGCCGGTGCCGAGGCGAGGGGGGAGCGGACCTGCGTCCGCCCGCCGCGCAGCCGGGTCACCTGCTGAGCGAGCCGGGTGGCGGCGGTGTCCAGGTCGGCCGACGGCGCGGCGGCGCGCAGCTCGTCGGTGACGGCGAGCAGCGCCGCGAGGTGACCCGCGAGCTGGATGTCGAGTTCTTCCTCGCGAGAGCGGTGGGGGAAGTCCGAGGGCGTGCCGGCCATCGCGGTGTGGGCGGACCTACGGGAAGAAGCTGTGTGGATCGGCTCGTACATGAGGATGGCCTCCCGTGCTGTCAGGAAGCCATCCTAGCTTAGATTTCGTCTAAAGTTGAGGGGTCCAGGAAATTCAGGCCCGGATGATGTTTAAGGCTGGCTGTAGCCGTCCAGGAAGCGGGCGATCCGGCCCACCGCGTCCCGCAGGTCCGTCGCCGTCGGCAGGGTGACGACCCGGAAGTGGTCGGGCTCGGGCCAGTTGAAGCCCGTTCCCTGCACCACCATGATCTTCTCCCGGCGCAGCAGGTCGAGGACCATCTGCCGGTCGTCCCGGATCTTGAAGACGGCCGGGTCGAGGCGCGGGAAGAGGTACAGCGCCCCCTTCGGCCGCACGCAGGTGACGCCCGGGATCTGCGTCAGCAGCTCGTACGCCGTGTCCACCTGCTCCTTGAGCCGTCCGCCCGGCAGCACCAGGTCGTTGATCGTCTGGCGTCCGCTGAGCGCGGCCACCACCCCGTGCTGCCCCGGCATGTTCGCGCACAGGCGCATGTTCGCCAGGATCGTCAGGCCCTCGATGTAGGAGTCGGCGTGCGCGCGCGGACCGGAGATCGACATCCAGCCGACCCGGTAGCCGGCCACCCGGTACGCCTTCGACATGCCGTTGAAGGTGAGGGTGAGCAGGTCGGGGGCGATCTTGGCGGTCGGGGTGTGCGTGGCGCCGTCGTAGAGGATCTTGTCGTAGATCTCGTCCGAGCAGATCAGCAGGTTGTGCCGGCGCGCGATGTCCGTCAGCCCCCGGATCATGGCCTCGTCGTAGACGGCCCCGGTCGGGTTGTTCGGGTTGATGATGACGAGCGCCTTGGTGCGGTCGGTCACCTTGCGCTCGATGTCGGCGAGGTCCGGCATCCAGTCGGCCTGCTCGTCGCAGCGGTAGTGCACGGCGGTGCCGCCGGAGAGCGAGACCGCGGCGGTCCACAGCGGGTAGTCCGGCGCCGGGACCAGCACCTCGTCGCCGTCGTCCAGCAGGCCCTGCATCGCCATGACGATCAGCTCGGAGACGCCGTTGCCGATGAAGACGTGCTCGACGTCCGTCTCGATGCCGAGTGTCTGGTTGTGCATCACGACGGCCCGGCGCGCCGCCAGCAGACCCTTGGCGTCGCCGTAGCCGTGCGCCGTGGAGACGTTGCGGAGGATGTCCTCCAGGATCTCCGGCGGGGCCTCGAAGCCGAAGGCGGCCGGGTTGCCCGTGTTCAGCTTGAGGATGCGGTGACCGGCCGCTTCCAGCCGCATCGCCTCCTCGAGAACCGGGCCCCGGATCTCGTAACAGACGTTGGCGAGCTTGGTCGACTGGATCACCTGCATGTCTGGGAGCTTACGGCCCGGTAACGCCTCCGGGGGCGTGTTTTCCGCCACGTGAGACGTGGATTTTGGGTGGTTTTCGGTGATGGCTCAGGGCAGCGTCCAGATCTGGGTCGTGACGACGTAGAAGACCGCCACCCAGAAAGCCATCACCACGGCGATGATGCCGAGGCCGATGAGGTTGGTCCGCGTCGCCGGCTCGTCGGGGGCCGGTCTCAGCCACCGCTTGAGGAGCCGGTTCACGTAGTACGGCATGGTGAGGAAGCTCATCAGGAAGCTCGACAGCAGGTTGCCCACGAGCAGCCCGAGCCAGAACGGCATGCCCAGCGGTGACAGGGCGAGCGTCAGCAGCACCACGGTCGGGTACAGGCCCACCCAGACCGCGAGGGCGGTCCGGGTCTCGGAGGGCGCGGCCGCGTCCTTGCCGTTCTCCTCGAAGGCGAACCAGCTGCCGAAGGAGTTGTCGATCGTGCGCAGCCGGAAGTCGAACTTCTTCCCCTCGGCGAGGACCCGCTTGCGTCTGTTCGACGTCAGCCACGCGTCGAGATGCTCGGCGTTGTCGAACCGGTACAGGGTGGTCCAGTCGTCCTGCACCCCCTCGACCGGCTGGAAGATCTCCGTGCCGCGGAACCCCTCGAACCTCTCCTCCTCCTCGGTGAGTCGGCGCTGCCAGGCGAGGAACTCGTCGACGTGCGCCGGGTCGACCCGGTGGGTGACCACCACCGTCACCAGGGGGTCCTCCGCCGGGCGGGAGCCGCCGCTGATCACCTGCTGGGTGCCGGGACCGTCCAGCAGCCTGTCGCCGACCGTCAGGAGACGCGCTCTCGTGTCGCTGTCGATCCACGCTCTCAGGTGGGCCACGGAGTCGAACCGGTAGACGACGACCCACTCCGGCTGCGCCGGGGTCGGCGGGGAGACCTCCACGCCCAGGTATCCGGCGTAGCCGGCGGCGGCGGCGTTGACGCCCTCCTGCCATGACTCGTACTCATGTTCGAGTCCGGGCCGCACCTTCTGGTTGATGATCGCCGTCGCTCCCGCGTCCCGGCGCTGGTCGGTGCTCATGAGCCCGGGCCCGTCGCCACCGACTGCCTTTCGGCGAGCCGGCTCCAGATCCGCTCCGGGGTCAGGGGCAGCGAGCGGAAGCGGACGCCCGTGGCGTCGTGGAGCGCGTTGGCGAGCGCCGGGGCGACCGGGTTGATGCAGCACTCCGCCATCCCCTTGGACCGCATCGGGCCGACGGAGTCCGTCGAGGCCACCAGGAGCACGTCGGTGCGGGGGACGTCGGCGTAGGCGGGGATGCGGTAGTTGCGCAGGTTCGGGTTCACCATGACGCCGTCGCCGTCGACGTGGTGGTTCTCGGTCAGCGCGAAGCCGATGCCCTGGGCGACCCCGCCCTCGACCTGTCCGCGGACCTGGGCGGGATTGACGACCACGGCGGCGTCGGCCGCCTGGACGCTGTACAGGATGCGGATCTCGCCCGTCACCGGATGGACGGCGATGCGGAACCCCTGGGTGTTGGAGGTGACGCTGCGGGGTGAGCCGTAGGCCTTGCGGGCGGCGGTGAACCGGATGCCGCGGGCTCGTGCCGACGCGACCAGCTCGGCCAGCGGCACCCGCCGGTCGCCGCAGACGACCTCCTCGTCGTGGAGCGAGCACAGCACGAGATGCACGCCCGTGTACGCGGCGGCGAACTCCAGGATGCGGTCACGCACGGCGTCGGCCGCCCGGAGCACCGCGTTGCCCGCCACGAACAGTCCCGCACTGGCGAAGGCGCCGGTGTCGAATCCCGTGCGGTCCGTGTCCGACTGCACCAGACGGATCCGCGACGGCGTCGTCCCCAGCTGCCCGGCCGCGATCTGCACGTGCGCGGTCGACGTGCCCTCACCGAACTCGACGGTTCCGACGGCCAGTTCGTAGACGAGATCGTCCCCCAGGGTGACCCAGGCCTCGGAGACGTGCTCGGTCGGCGGCGCGGTCTCGTGCAGCGAGCTCGCGACGCCCGCGCCCACCAGCCATCCGGGGCCGGGAGCCGGCCGGTCGGCGGCCTCGGCCAGGGCGTGCTCCACGAGGTCGATGCACTTCGCGAGCGAGTCCTCGCTGAACGCCACGTCGTCGGGGCCGTCGTGCAGGGCCACGAGCGGGTCGCCGGGCCGCACGATGTTCCGGCGGCGCAGCGTGAGCGGATCGAGGTGCAACGCGCGTGCCAGCTCGTCCATCGCCGACTCCACCGCGAACGCCGGCTGCGTCATCCCGTATCCGCGCAGCGCGCCGCTCGGCACGGTGTCGGTGTAGACGGAGAAGGCGTCGTACCTCTTGTTGGGGCAGCGGTAGAGCATCACGGCGGCGCCGCCCGCGTACAGCGTCTCGCCGCCGTGGTTGCCGTAGGCCCCGGTGTTCGACACGTTGCGGACCTGGAACGCGGTGAGGGTGCCGTCCGCCTTCGCTCCGAGCTTGATCGTCAAGGTCATGGGGTGCCGTGGCGACGCCGTGGTGAACTCCTCCTCGCGGGTGAACTCGAAGCAGACGGGCCGTCCGGTGTCGAGGGCGGCGAGCGCCGCCAGGTCCTCCGAGATCACCTCCTGCTTGCCGCCGAAGCCGCCGCCGACGCGCTTGCAGAACACCCGGAGCTGGTCGGGGCGCAGCGCGAACAGGTAGGAGAGTTTGACCTTCGCGATCGACGGCGACTGCGAGCTGGTGCGCACGTTCAGCCGGCCGTCCTCCATCCAGGCGATCGAGCCGTGGGTCTCGAGGTGCGCGTGCTGCACGCGGGGCGAGAAGTACGTGCCCTCGTGGATCACGTCGGCCTCGGCGAACCCCGCGTCGACGTCGCCGATGTGCGTGTGGATCTCGAGCAGGACGTTGTGCGCGGGATCGCGGACGAACGGGTCGTCCGAGCCGTGCAGTTGCGGCGCCCCCTCCGCCATCGCCTCCAGCGGGTCGAACACGGCCGGCAGCACCTCGTACTCCACGCGGACCCTCCGGCAGCCCTCCTCCGCCGCCGCGACGGTGTCGGCCAGCACCGCGACCACGCGCTGGCCCACGAAGCGCACGGTGTCGTCGAGGATGCGGGTGTCGTCCGGGTCGACCAGGTGGTCGGTGTGGATGGCCGTGGTGAAGCGCCGGCGCGGCACGTCCCGCCAGGTGTAGACCCGGTGGACGCCGGGGACGGCGAGGGCGGCGCTCTTGTCGATCGCGACGATCCGGGCGTGCGCGTGCGGGGAGTGCAGCACCTTGAGGTGCAGCATGCCGTCGAGGCGCGTGTCCATGGTGAACTCGGCCCGACCGGTCACCACGTCCTCGGCGGCCGGTGCCCCGACGCTCCGGCCGACGGCCTTTCCCGGCGCGGCGCTCTCCACGCCGACCACGCCGTTCACCGCGTCCTCTATGGCCCGGTAGCCGGTGCAGCGGCAGAGGTTGCCCTTCAACGCCCGGGGCAGGTCGGCCTTCTGGGCGTCGGTGAAGGCCGCGGAAGTCATGATCATCCCGGCGGTGCAGAATCCGCACTGGAACCCCGGGGCGTCGCGGAAGCGGCGTTGCACCGGGTGCAGGTCGCCGGGTGAGCCCAGGCCCTCGATCGTGGTCACCTCGCGGCCGTCCGCGCGGAAGGCGGGGGTGATGCAGCTGTGCACCGGGTCACCGTCCAGCCAGACCGTGCAGGCGCCGCAGTCGCCCGCGTCGCAGCCCTTCTTGACGCCGTGATGGCCGAGCGAGCGCAGGAAGGTGCGCAGGCACTGGCCGGGTTCGGGTTCCTCCTGGAAGCTCCTGCCGTTCACGAGGTAGGTCATGTCAGGTTCCAGCCATGAGTTCGTGGCGAATCTCTTCGGCGAAGTGCTGTGTCAGATGGCGCCGGTGGCCGGGGGTCCCGTTGGGGTCGGCGAACCAGACGCCGGCGGGGACGGCGTCGATGCTGTGCCGCAGGGTCGGGGCGTCGGGAAGGCCGTCGAACGCCATGCGCACCGGCCGTGTGGTGCCCGCCGTGACGGTGAGCAGCAGGTCGTTCGTCCCCGGGGCCAGCGTGCCGATCAGGAACACCGTCGAACGGCCGAGGCGGGTCAGGGCGAAGCGGCGGTGCGCGGCGCGCTTGCGCAGGGCGCGCGCCGGTATCACGACGCGCCGCAGGATCTCGCCCGGAGCGAGCACGTTGCGGTGGTCGCCGGTCACGAAGTCGAGCGCGTCGACGGCGCGCGTCGATCCGTCGGGCGCCCACAGTTCGTACCGTGCCTCGAGCGCGACCGTCAGCGTGATCATCGGCCCGGCGGGCAGGGACAGGCAGATGTTCCCGCCGACGGTCGCCGAGTTCCAGACCTTGAAGGAGGACAGGAACGCCTCGCAGCTGAGTGCGAGGAGCGGGCCCGCGATCCAGTCGGCGGGCGGTGTGAAGGCGTACAGATCCGCGATGGTGCACGTCGCGCCGATCTCGAGGCCCGCGTCGCTGACGGCCAGCGGATCCCAGTGCAGCGCCGTCAGGTCCACGAGGCGGCGCAGTTCCGGCTGTTCGGCGGAGAAGAGCCAGGTGCCGCCGGCCAGCCAGGCGTCGCCTTCACGCCAGTCCGCGCCGGGCCGGCCCGCCGGTCGGCGGACGACTTCGGTGATGGTGTTGAGGTCCATGGGGTCGATCTCCCTCACGGCGACGAGCGTGCGAAGGCCTCTGTCGACGGGGCGCGATGGGCGCGGAGAGTCCTTCCCAGGGTATCCCCGGGCGGGGAGGGCCCGCCATGTCGGCACTTGCGGGCGGGGCGGCTGATCATGCCGCCCACCGGGGCCGATGAGCCGTCGCCGCCTCCCGGCGCATTCCCCAGGGCGTTCCTTCGGCTTCCCCCGCGGCTCCCCGCGGCTTCCCTCTGTCCTGGTCCGCCGGGCGGTCCCGGACGGGGGCGCCGCCTTCCGTCCCGTGGCCGAAAGCCGACCCTTGCCCTCCTCCCCTCTGGAACCAACAATGCGCATGACAAAACAGCGGGCGGCCGGAAAATCTCCGGTCGCCCCGTCGTAAGAGGGGACCCCCACATGAGAAAGCCTCTCGTCGCCGCCTGCTTCGCCCTGGCCATCGCCGGGGCGGGCGCGGCGCCCGCGGTCGCCGCACCGGCCGCGGCCGGAACCGGAGCGGCCGCGCCCGTCCTCAGGGCCGCCACACCCACGCTCAGGGCCGTGAACCTCGCCGGGACCGTCGCGCTCAGCAACTGCTCCGGCTCGGTCGTCCGCTTCCCGAGCTCCCTGGACACCGACCCCGCGCTGGTGCTCTCCAACGGCCACTGCCTGTCGACCGGCTTCCCGGAGCCGGGCGAGGTGCTCGTCAACCAGGCCTCCAGCCGCACGTTCGGCCTGCTCAACTCCGCCGGCACCCGGGTCGCGACGCTGCGCGCCAGCAAGCTCGCCTACGGGACGATGACCGACACCGACGTCTCGATCTACCAGCTCACCAGCACCTACGCGTCGATCAAGAACTCGTACGGCATCTCGGCGCTGACCGTGCAGGACACGCACCCGGTCGCCGGCACCGCCATCACCGTGGCGTCCGGCTACTGGAAGCGCCTCTACAGCTGCAACATCGACGGGTTCGTCTACCGGATGAAGGAGGGCGACTGGACCTGGAAGGACTCGGTCCGTTACACCTCCGCCTGCCAGACCATCGGCGGCACCTCCGGCTCGCCGGTGATCGACCAGGCCACCGGCAAGGTCGTCGCCGTCAACAACACCGGCAACGAGGACGGCCAGCGCTGCACCGAGAACAACCCCTGTGAGGTCGACGCGAACGGCAACGTCACCGTCCGCAAGGGCATCAACTACGCCCAGGAGACCTACCTGATCCCGGCCTGCTTCAAGGCCGGCAACCAGATCGACCTGAACAGGAGCGGGTGCACTCTGCCCAAGCCGTAGGGCGAGGCGGCGGGGCGTTCCGTCACGTGGGACCGCGACGGACCGCCCGCCCCGCCAGCACGTCCGTGCGCCGCCCGTCCTCGATGACGAAGCGGCCGTCGATCAGGACGTGCGGAATGCCCGTGGGCAGGGTGCGCGGGGACTCGTACGTCGAGCCCGCCGCCACCGTCGCCGGGTCGAAGAGCACCAGGTCGGCGCGATGCCCCTCCCGGATCACACCCCGGTCCGGCAGACGCAGGCGGGCCGCCGGACGGCCGGTCAGGTGGGCGACGCACTCCTCGAGGGAGAGGATTCCCGCGTCCCGCACGTAGTGGCCGAGATAGCGCGGGAACGTGCCGTACGCGCGCGGGTGCGGCCTGGCGCCGGTCAGGACGCCGTCCGAGCCGCCCGTGTGGACGCGATGGCGCATGATCGCGCGGACGTTCTCCTCGTGGCCCACGTGCTGCAGGATCGTCGGGCCGAGTCGGTCGTCGAGCAGCAGCCGGCGCGCCGTCGCCCACGGGGCCTCACCCAGCCGTGCGGCCGACGCGCCGACCGTGCGGCCGACGAAGTCGCCCAGCGCCTGGTTCGTCACCCCGGAGATCTCGATCGTCTCCCAGTCCACCGGAACCCCGTGGCAGCCGTCAGCGCCGGTCACCTCCAGGTCGTGGCGGATGCGTTCGGCGACCTCGTCGTCCGCGAGGCGGCGCAGGACCTCCGAGGGGCCGCCCTCACTCGCCCAACCGGGCAGCAGTGCCGCGAGCGTGGTGCAGCCGGGCGTGTAGGGATAGGTGTCGAGGGTGATGTCGGCGCCCGCGTCGAGCGCCTCGTCCAGCAGGGCCAGCAGTTCCGGCGCGCGCCCCTCGTTCACGCCGAAGTTCATGGTGGCGTGGGCCAGATGGAGACCGCAGCCGGACTTCCCGGCCAGCTCCACCATCTCCGCGTACGCCTCCAGCGCACCGGCGCCGTAACTGCGGTGGTGGGGGCAGTAGTAGCCGCCGTGGCGCGCCACCACCCGGCACAGCGCCTCCAGTTCGGCGTTGTCCGCGTACATCCCGGGCGTGTACGTCAGTCCGGACGACAGGCCGACCGCGCCCTCCTCCAGTCCCTCCGCCACCAGCCGCCGCATCCGGTCCAGCTCCCGCGGCGTGGCGGGCCGGTCCTCCCAGCCGACCACGAGGGCCCGGACCGTGCCCTGCGGGACGAGATACGCCGCGTTGACGGCGATGCCCCGGCCGTCGACACCGCGGTCCAGCCGGTCCAGGTACTCGCCCACCGACCGCCAGTCGAAGTCGACGTCGTCGCCGGGGCCGTTCCAGCCGGTGATGGCGTGGCGCACCTCCGCGAGGGTGCGGTCGTCGACCGGGGCGTACGACAGACCGTCCTGGCCCAGGACTTCGAGCGTCACGCCCTGGGCCGCCTTCGCGCTGTGGTCCGGGTCGCTCAGCAGCGCCAGGTCGCTGTGGGCGTGCATGTCGATGAAGCCAGGAGAGAGGACCAGCCCCTCCGCGTCCAGCTCCCGCACGGCCCTCGGACGCTGACAGCCCGCGGCCGCCGCCTCCTTGACGATCGAGACGATCCTGCCGTCGTCGATCACCACGTCCGCGCGGTAGGAGTCCGCGCCCGTGCCGTCGACGACGTCGGCGTCCCGGATGACGAGGTCTTCCATGTCGGCCTCCGGCTCGGACGGGTCAGAAGTACGTGCGGATGTAGTCGACCACCGTGCCGTCCGCCTCGGCCAGCGGGATCAGCGGCCACTTGTCGAAGGACGTGCACGGGTGCGACAGGCCGAGGCCCACCCAGTCGCCGACCTCCAGGTCCGCCTCGTCCGTCGTGCGCAGCCAGGCGTGCTGGTCGGACAGGGCGGTCACCGAGACGCCGGTCGCGGGGCGTTCGCGGCCGTCGCGGCGGATCACCTGGGCGAACGGCAGGTCGAGGTCGTAGGCGGCGTCGCGCTTGCCCGCGTTGACGAACGCCTGCTCGGGAGAGGGGCGCGAGACGACCTGGGTCCACAGCCGGAACGCGGGCTCCAGCGAGCCCTCCCCGGGCACCCGGTTGAACGGCGTCAGCCCCCGGTAGTGGCCGTCGTCGTGCGAGACGTACGCCCCCGAGCGCAGCAGCTTCAACACGGGGAGGGAGAGTTCGGGGATGCCGGCGAAGACGTCGGCGACCGCGTCGAACCAGGCGCTGCCGCCCGCGCTGACGACGATCTCCTCGGCGCCCGTGAAGCGCCCCGCCGCGTCGAAGGCGGCGGCCAGCGCGACCAGCCGGCGCAGCCAGGCGTGCACCCGCTCCGGGTCGGCCTCCGGCACCTCGCCCTCGTAACCCGCGACCCCGACCAGCCGCAGCGTCGGGACGGCCGCCACCGCGTCCGCGACCGCCGCGCACTCCTCCTCCGTGCGCACGCCGGTGCGGGCGCCCTCACCCGCGGCCAGCTCGACCACGACGTCGAGGGGGCGGGCGGCGCCGCGCAGCGCCGCGTCCATCAGCTCCACGCCGCGCACGGAGTCGACGTAACAGACCAGGCGGAACCCGGGGTCGGCGTCGAGTTCGGCGGAGACCCAGCGCAGGGCCGCCGGGTCGACCAGTTCGTTGGCGAGGAAGATCCGGCCGACGCCGAACGCCCGGGCCACCCGCACCTGGTGCGGGACCGCGAGGGTGATGCCCCAGGCGCCCCGGTCGATCTGGCGCCGGAAGAGCTGCGGGGCCATGGAGGTCTTGCCGTGCGGCGCGAAGTCGAGGCCGTGCCGGAGCGCGTACGTCTCCATGAGCGCGAGGTTGTGCTCAAGCCGCTCCGCGGAGAGGACCAGCACGGGCGTCGCGAAGCCGCCGGCGAAGAGGCTGCGGCGCTGGGCGGCCAGCTCGCCGACGGTGAGGCCGTCGGCGTCCGGCGGGAGGCCCTTGAAGCGGTGGTCGACGCGTTCCTCGGCCAGTCGGGCGAACGCCGCGATCGCCTCGGTACTCATGGAACCTCCCTGATCAGGAGCGTTGCACAAACTGCAACGTCCATTGCGTATGTCGCTGACTGCTGTCTAACATCTCCGCCAACGCGGGGTCAACGGATCCTCCCCCAGCCTCCGGCCGGGGGGATTCCCCTCCCGCCTCGCTCGCCCACACCAGCACGGGAGCCACGACGATCGTGACCGCCACCGGACCCCGCAACGCCCCCGACGCCCCCGACGCCCCGGGTCGCCCGGGCGGCCCCCACGCGTCGCAGGCTGCGGACCTCGCGGATCACGTGGATGTCGTCGACGTCGTCACGCTCGGCGAATCCATGGTCGCCCTCCTGCCCTCCCGTCCGGGCCGCCTCGCCGACGTGCCGTCCTTCGACCGGGGCATCGGCGGTGCGGAGTCCAACGTGGCCTGCGCCCTGGCGGCGGCCGGGCACACGGCGCGCTGGGTCGGCCGGGTAGGGACGGACGGCTTCGGCGACCACCTCGTCGAGACCGTCGGCTCCTACGGCGTCGACGTCAGCCGCGTGCGACGCGACCCGGACCGGCCGACCGGCGTCTACTTCCGCACCGCCGGCGACCGGGCCGGCGACTCCCACGAGGTCGCCTACTACCGTGCCGGGTCCGCCGCCTCCGCGATGTCCGTCGAGACCGTCGGCCTCGACGCCGTACGGGCCGGCCGCATCCTGCACCTCACCGGCATCACCGCGGCCCTCTCCGCGGACTGTCTCGGCCTGCTGCGCGAACTGACCGCCGCCCGGCCCGGCCGGCCGCTCGTCTCCTTCGACGTCAACCACCGGCCCCGGCTGTGGACGGACGGCGACGGCCCCCGGATTCTGCGGGAACTGGCCCGCGGCGCGGACGTGGTGTTCGTCGGCGAGGACGAGGCCGCCGACGTGTGGGGCCTGGACGGCCCCGACGCCGTACGCGCCGCGATCCCCGAACCCGAGGTGCTCGTCGTCAAACAGGGCGCGCACGGGGCGACCCTCTTCCACGGGGACCGCGCCCTGCACGTCCCGGCACCCCGGGTCGACGTCGTCGCCGCCGTCGGCGCCGGGGACGCCTTCGCCGCCGGCTTCCTCTCCGCCACCCTGCGCGGGCTGCCCGCCCGCGACCGGCTGCGGCACGGGCATCTGACGGCTGCCGCCGCCCTCACCGTCCCCGGCGACCTCGCCGTCCCCCCGTCCCGCGACCACGCCGACCGGCTCGCCGCCCTCGACGACACCGCGTGGGGGAGACTTCGACTCGGCCCGGGCTGGACGCAGGCCCCGGCCGCCCCCGAGGAGGAACGCACCCCATGAGCCAGACCGTCGACCGCGCCCTGAGCATCCTGCCGCTGCTCGCCGAGGGTCCCGCCGACCTCGGGCAGGTCGCCGACCGCCTCGACGTGCACAAGTCGACCGCCCTGCGGCTGCTGCGCACCCTCCACGAGCACGGCCTCGTCTACCGCCAGGCCGACCAGCGCTACCGCCTCGGCGCCCGCCTGTTCGCCCTCGCCCAGGAGGCGATGGAGAACCTCGACGTCCGCGAGATCGCCCACCCCCACCTGGCCCGGCTGGGCGAGGCCTGCGGCCACACCGTCCACCTCGCCGTGTACGAGGACGGCGAAGTCCTCTACATCGACAAGGTGGAGAGCCGCTACCCGGTGCGCATGTACTCGCGCATCGGCAGGCCCGTCGCCATCACCGTCGCCGCCGTCGCCAAGCTGCTCCTCGCCGACCTGCCCGAGCCCGAGCGGAGGGCCGTCGCCGAGAGCCTCGACTACCCCCTCTACACGGCCCGTTCGACGCCCGGCGCGGCCGCGTTCCTGCGGGAGCTGCAGAAGGTGCGCGAACAGGGCTGGGCCACCGACCTCGGCGGCCACGAGGAGTCCATCAACTGCGTCGCCGCGCCCGTCCGGGGCGCCGACGGCCGGGTGGTCGCCGCGCTGTCCGTCTCCGCGCCGAACGTCGTCGTCACCGCCGACGAACTGCTCGCCCTGCTCCCGCTGGTGCGCCGCACGGCGGACGCCGTCAGCGGCGAGTACTCCGGCAGGGCCCCCGTATCAGCTCCGGACAAGGACATCGAATGACCGAGAAGACCGCACTCACCCCCGGCACCCACACCACCCCGCCCGCGAAGTTCTCGCACGGCGTGAAGAAGGGGAACATCCTCCAGGTCGCGGGCCAGGTCGGTTTCCTGCCCGCCGAGCCGGGCAGGCCGCCGACCCCGGCCGGTCCCGGCCTGCGCGAGCAGACCCTGCAGACCCTCGCCAACGTCAGGTCGATCCTGAACGAGGGCGGCGCGGGCTGGGACGACGTCATGATGATCCGCGTCTACCTGACCGACACCGGGCACTTCGCCGAGTTCAACGAGCTGTACGACGCGTACTTCGAGGAGCAGGACCTCACCGCCCCGCCCGCGGCCCGCACCACGGTCTACGTCGGCCTGCCGGCGGGACTGCTCGTCGAGATCGACGCGCTCGCCGTCCTCGGCTGACACCCCGGCCCCGAACACGTGGGGGTGCGCCTGCCAGGCGGCCGTATTGGGCGTCTTCGTCTGGTTCTCTGACGGATCGCCGTGCGGAACTCCCGTAACGAAGTAGGGGCTGGCTGTGTCCGGCACAGGATCTTCGACCATACTGCCCGCTGTGGAGCAGCGCATAGGTTCGAGCAGCCAGCCCCTGGAGGGCGCCGGATTCGACCCGGCATTCGTCCCCGGGCTCACGTCGCCCGTGACCGCGGAGCCGGCCGACGCGAAGCCGGCCGAGGCCGACGACGCCGAGGCGGTCGTCGACTCCGAGGAGGTGGAGAAGAGCGGGCCCGACGCCGGGGCCGACGCGGACGCGGAGACCGAAGCCGACGCCGGGGACGGGGACGCGGAGGAGCCGGACGCGTCCGTCGACGGCCCCGTCTTCGAGGCCTCGGACCGCCGGGCGCGGATCGCCGCCGACGCCAGAGGGGTCCGCCTGCGCCTCGACGAGGAGGAGTGCGAGTTCCGCTGGGACGAGATCGGCGCCGTCGAGACCGAGACGCCGCGTTTCGGCAAGCGGTACACCGTCACCGTGCACACCCCCGACCGCCGCTGGTACCCGATCGAGATCGAGGCGACGGCCAGGGCGCGCTTCGCGGAGTGGGACGAGCAGCTGGACGCCGTCCTCGACGCCTACTTCGAGGACGGCGACGCCGAGCCCGCGGACCCCGGCGACGCCGAGGCGGTAGAGGCGTCCGAGGTCAAGGACGCCGACGTCGAGGAGCCGGCGTCCAAGAAGGCCGACTAGCCGCGGTACTGCGGACTAGGCGCAGTACTGCGCCTGCTTGCCGATCGATCGGTACATGCAGTCCGCGTTCTCCAGCAGTTGCAGCACCGCGTCCCGGTTGCGGGAGGTCTCCCGCTCGATGACCTCGTCGGGCGGGTAGAAGCCGCCTCCCGAACCGGACGACGGGTACATCTCGAAGGTGTACGAGAAGATCCTCTGCGTTCCCCAGAGGTAGTCGTCGATCGAGCCGTCGGTGATGTACAGGTCGCTGGACTGCTCGGGCGTGTAGCCGTTGCTCGCGGCCATCTTCTGCCCGACGGCCTTGAACGCGGCGTTGTCGTCCGCGGTCATCCCGGTCGCCGTGTCCGAGTACGTGTAGCCGAACGGCCACAGCACCAGCTCGCTGTAGGTGTGGAAGTCGATGCCGGCGGTGATCTGCTGCCTGCCGCCGACGACCCGGCTGCGCACGAAGTCGGCGACGACCTTCACCTCGGGCGCGGACTCGGCGGACGCGCCCCGGTAGGTCTCGGACGACTTGGTGCCCGAAGAGCCGCCGCAGCAGCCCCACTTGAAGTCCCAGTTCCGGTTGAGGTCCGTTCCGACGTACGAGGAACCGGAGTTGGGCTGCCGGTTCTTGCGCCACGACCGGTAGGAGCCGGTGGCGATGTCGTACTCGCCGCCGTCCGGGTTGAGATCGGGGACGATCCAGATCTCGCGTCCATTGACCATGTCGGTGATCCGGGAGTCGGTGCCGTACCCGGCGCTCAGCTCGCGCATCAGGTACAGGGCCATCTCCACGGTGAGGTGCTCGCGGGCGTGCTGGTGATGGGTGAACAGCACCTCCGGCTCGGCCTCGTCGACGGCCACGTTGTCGCTGATCTTGACGGCCACGATGTCCCGGCCCTGGTAGGACTTGCCGATGACCCGCTTGCTCATGATGTCCGGGCGGGCGGCGACGCGCTGGTCGATCTCCGCCGTCATCTCGGCGTAGTTGTGGTACTTCGCGTCGGCGGACGGGAAGTCGAAGAGCCGTACCTCGTCCTCGGCGACCCGGTCCGGCGCCGCGCCCAGGGGCGAGACCGCGTATCCCTGGGCGCGCAGCTTCCCGATCTGCTCGGCCCGGCCGGAGACCACGACGGTCTCCTCGTCGGCCTCGTCGACGCTCACCCCGGAGGCGGCGATCGCGGTGCGCAGCTGCGGGGTGCTGTGGTGTACGTGGATCTCGTACTGGCGGATGTCGTCGGCGGACGGCGCCGGCTTTCGGGCGCCGCCCGCCGACGCGTCGGTCACGGCCGAGAACGGTGCGGCCAGGGCGAGGGCCAGCAGGGCGGCGAGGACGGTGCTTCTCGCGCCGCTGCCGCGGGTGCGCAGTCGCATGAACGCTCCTGGTGGGGAGTCGGAGTGTGTGGGGGCGTGCACTTCGCCGGTGCGCCTGGTGTGCGGCTGCCGCACATCGTCGATGCATGGCATGGACAGGTCAATAGGGCAACGGGTGGCAAAGGGGTGATGGCCGAAACCGTGCGCAAAACGGCGCATGACAGGCCGTGAAGTGTAATTGCGCACGCACCCGCCGAAAGTGATCACACGCGAGGGCGAACCGAGCGCATCAGGTGGAGATCGGGCAGGCGCTCTTGCCGGACCGGCCGCTTTGCGCTTTCTTGACCCTCATGGCGGACACCACGGAACCCCCCACGGGATACACCAAGGACGACACCGAGGCTCCCTCCGGCACCGACCAGACCCCCCGAAAGTCCAGCTGGAAGTACATCGGACCCGGCATCGTGGTCGCGGCGACCGGCGTCGGCGCCGGCGACCTCGTGGCCACCCTCATCGCGGGCAGCAACTTCGGCTACACCCTGCTCTGGGCGGCGGTCGTCGGCTGCCTGGTCAAGATCTCCCTCGCCGAGGCGGCCGGCCGCTGGCACCTGTCCACCGGCCGCACCCTCTTCGACGGCTGGGCGGCGCTCGGCCGTTGGACGACCTGGTTCTTCGGCTTCTACCTCGTCGTCTGGGGCTTCGTCTACGGCGCGGCGGCGATGTCGTCGAGCGCGCTGCCGCTGCAGGCGCTGTTCCCGGACGCCATGGGCCTCAAGTCGTGGGCCGTCGCCTGCGGTCTGATCGGCCTGGTGTTCGTCTGGTTCAACAAGTACGCCGTCTTCGAGAAGGTCATGACCGTCCTGGTGGGCGTCATGTTCGTGGTCACGGTGTACCTGGCGGTCCGGGTGACGCCGAACCTCGGCGACGCCTTCGCCGGCCTTCTGCCGGTCCTGCCGGACGAGAAGGACTCCGTCCTCAACACCCTCGGCCTGATCGGCGGCGTGGGCGGCACCATCACGCTTGCCGCGTACGGCTACTGGGTCAACGCCAAGGGCTGGACGAACACGGGCTGGATGAAGGTCATGCGGCTGGACAACCGCGTCGCGTACCTCACGACCGGTGTCTTCGTCGTCGCCATGCTCTTCGTCGGCGCGGAGCTGCTGCACTCGGCGAACGTGTCGATCGCGAGCGGCGACAAGGGGCTCGTGCAGCTCAGCGACATCCTGGAGGCGAAGTACGGCGCGGCGACCGCCAAGTTCTTCCTCATCGGCTTCTTCGCGACGTCCTTCACCTCTCTGATCGGCGTCTGGCACGGCGTGAGCCTGATGTTCGCCGACTTCTACGCCCGCCTGCGCGGCGGCAGCGACACGACCGGCACGGAGGTCGCCTCCGGCGAGCGGGAACGCTCCTGGCCCTTCCGGGCGTACCTGCTCTGGCTGACGTTCCCGCCGATCGTGCTGCTCTTCCAGGGCCAGCCGTTCCGCCTGGTCATCCTCTACGGCGTGCTGGGCGCGGCCTTCCTGCCGTTCCTCGCGGGAACGCTGCTGTGGCTGCTCAACTCCTCCCGCACGCCCCCCGAATGGCGCAACGGGCTGCTGAGCAACGCCATGCTGGTGCTGGCGGGACTGCTGTTCCTGGTGCTGTGCGTCAAGCAGATCTGGGACCAGCCCTGGTCGGAGTTCTTCTGACCCGACCGGGCCCCGCGGAGCCCCCGTTGAACCCCGCGGAGCCACAGCCGGGCCCCCGGCCAGCCACGCCCTGCCGGGACGTGATCGGCCGGGGCACGTGACGGCCCGTGGCGGTCCGTCAGTCCTCGGTGCTCCGCCAACGCGGGCTGAGCGCGATCGTCCGCAGCTGCTTGACGGTGAGGGCCGGCTCCGCGCGCGTCGCCGCCTTGTTCTGCGCAGCGGCGTTGAAGGCGCTGACGACGACCCGAAGGCCGTCCTTGCGCAGGGTGTCGACGGTCCACATCACGACCCCGGCCCCGCCCTTCTCACCAGGCCCCTGGTGGACGGCGACCCGGGTGCCGTCCTTCAGGGTCTCGGAGCCCTCGCCGAACAGCTCGTCGGCGACGTCGGACATGGCCGGCTGCACGTTGACCTGGACCAGACTCCTGCCCTTGCCGTCGTCGACGACCATGTAGCCGAACCCGGTCTCCTGACTGCCGAACGAGACGCGCTTCAGTTTGTCCGGCAGCAGGAGACTGAGCTTGCGCAGGATGACCCAGCCGGCCATCTCCGCGGGCCGGGCGGACGCGCTCGCGGCGGCGGACGGCTTCTGCTGCTCCCGGGGGATCGCGTCCACGATCCGACGCCACTCCGGGGCCGCGGCGAGCGTCCTCAACTGCGTCGTCGACAGCGGGGGCTCGGGACGGGTGACCGGCTTGCCCTTCTCCGCCGCGGCGTTCCACTCGATGACGCTGACACGTTGTCCGGCGGGAGTGACCAGGTCGGCCCCCCACGCCTTGGTGTCCTCACGGCGGTCGGGATACTCGTAGCCCTGGTAGACGGTGACCGCCGACCCGTCGGGCAGCACGTCGGTCCGGCAACTGTCGAATCCCGTCTGCCCGCCGTCCGAGCAGGGCATGACGGCTGTGACGGGATTGAACTTCCCCGGGGCGTCGGTCCGGACGCGGTCCAGGCCGACGGAGACGGCCCCCTCGCCCTTGCCGTCGTCGAACACGCCCAGCGCGAGCGGCGGCAGATCCCCCTTCGTGCCGCGCGCCTCCGTCTTGGTCAGCTTCCCCTTCGGCAGCAGCTTCTTGAGCGTGCGGAACACGTCGTCGCCGGAGTAGGACGCCGGCTTTCCGCTGCCGCTCGCGGCGACGGACGAGGGGTTGGGAGCGGGCGCGCCGTCGCGCGGCACGAGCAGCGTCCCGCCCACCCCCACGAGGGCCAGGCCGGCCACCCCGCCCGCGACCGCGGCTCTGCGCCGCAGCCGCAATCGACGCCCGCGGGCCTCACCGGCGGCGGCGAGCGGACCCCCCGGCCGGTCGAACGTGCCGCCGGCCTCGTGCAGGGCGGTGGAGAGCCGCTCCTCGAAGGGATTGCTGTGCTGGTCTACGGGCATGGTGAACACCGTCTTCCGCGTGGGATGGAGTGAAGTCGTCTGAAGTGCGGCGGGCCGGCGGGCCGGAGCCGGAGTGCGGACAGTAGAGGCGTCGCGGGCCGGACGGCTCAGGGCCGGGCGTACTCGCTCATGTCCTCTCCGAGCAGCTGCCGCAGGCGTCCGAGGGCACGGGAACAGCGGGTCCGTACGGCAGCGGAGCTGGCGTTCATCGCGTCGGCGGTCTCCTCGATCGAGCGGTCCTCCCAGTACCGCAGCACCACCACGGCCCGGTCCTTGGCGGGCAGCCGCCCGAGAGCCTGCACCAGCGTCAGCCGCAGCGAGGCGTCGGCGCCTCTGCCGTCGGGCAGGTCGGGGAACACGTCCACGGCCTGCTCGCGGTTGCTTCGCTTGCGCTGGTGCGCGAGGAAGGTGCGGGTGAGGACGGTCTGCGCGTACCCGGCCGGGTTGTCGACCCGGGACACCCGCCCCCAGCGGACGTACAGCCTGCCGAGGGTCTCCTGAACCAGATCCTCGGCGAGGTACGTGTCCCCGGCGGTGAGCAGACACGCCGACCGGTACAGATGCCGGGCACGCGCCGCCGCGAACTCGGCGTACTCGTCCGCGCGGACCTGCCTCATGTGTGCGCCCCCTGTGCCGGTTGCCGTACTGCCCTCACCCCATTGATGCCGTGGGGCACGGTAAATGTTTCAGGGGGACCGAAAGTGGCCGCAGGGACCCCGCCGGGTAGGTTTCGGCTGTGACAGAGCAGCCGCCGCCCCCGCCACCGTCCACCCCGCCGGGATTCGGCCCGCCTCCGCCGCAGTACGCCCAGCAGCAGCAGCACCAGCCGGCCGGCCCGGACTTCACGGCCGTCGACAAGCACAACGCGATCGTCGTGGACGCGGCCGGCGTCGCCTTCGAGATGTACGACATCACCGTCGACTTCCCCTGGCCCGAGATCCGCAGCGTCCACTACAAGGCGAGCCCCAACGGCAAGGCGCTCATGGTCGCCGTGGTCCACGTCGACGGCCGCGTCTACGAGTGCGTCGTCACGGCCAGGCCGAAGGACCGCCTCCACACCTGGTTCCCCCAACTGGCGTGGGTCCTCGCCCACTACCGCCCGACGGGCTGACCGGCCGACCGGCCTGGAACCCTTACGCCGCAAAGCGCCGGCCCGCTTGCTGAACCGACGCAGGCTCCACCTGGTGAGCGCCCGTTGATCGCTGTGATCGCTGTGCGTGCGTCACGGGTCGTGCGGTGCTTGAGTCCGGGTGGGCGTGAAGCCCCCGGTGAGAACGATCCTGCGGCGGATCGTTCTCACCGAGGGGCGTCACGTGGCGTCCAGTGTCGCAGTGCGCACTGGTGCTCGATGTGGCGTGGTGGTCGGGGAAGGGTTACGGCAGGGCGTGTACGTGTGGGCCGACTGTCGATGACCAGGCGTTGCCTGCGGTCGCGTCCCAGTTGGTCGACCAGGTCATCGCGCCGCGCAGGGCGGGGTAGGTCTTCGACGGTTTGAAGGAACCGCAGTTGGCGCCCTTCGTCAGGCAGTCGAGGGCGTTGTTGATCACGGACGGGGAGACGTAGCCGCTGCCCGCGCCGCGGGTGGAGGCCGGCACGCCGAGGCCCACCTGGGACGGGGACAGGCCGCCCTCCAGCTGGATGCAGGCGAGCGCGGTGAGGAAGTCCACCGAGCCCTGCGAGTACACCCTGCCGTCACAGCCCAGCATGGAACCGCTGTTGTAGTACTGCATGTTGACGACCGTGAGGATGTCCTTCACGTTCAGCGCCGTCTGGAAGTAGGCGTTCGACGTCGACTGCATGTCGATCGTCTGCGGCGCCATCGTGAGGATCATCGACGGGCCCGCCTTCGCGGACAGGGAGCGCAGTGCCTGGGACATGTACGTCGCGTTGAGGCCGTTCTCCAGGTCGATGTCGACGCCGTCGAAGCCGTACGTCTGCATCAGCGCGTACACCGAGTTCGCGAAGTTCGCCGCGGAGGCGGAGTCGTTCACCGAGACGGAGCCCCGCTCGCCGCCGACCGACACGACGACCTTCTTGCCGGCGGTCTGCTTCGCGCGGACGTCCGCCTTGAACTGGTCGACGGTGTAGCCGTTCAGCCCGGCGGAGTCCAGGGTGAAGGTCACCGCGCCCGGTGTCGTCGTCGCGTCCGCGAAGGCCACGGCGATGATGTCGTACTGGGCGGGGACGTCCGAGATGCGCTGGACCGCGGCGCCGTTGTTGAAGTTCTGCCAGTAGCCGGTCACGGCGTGCCGGGGCAGTGTTCCGCCCCCGGTGTCGCCGGCCGGGGCCGTCGTGCCGGTGACCGTCGCCGACTTCACCGACTCGCCCGCCGCGTTGACCGCCGTGACCTGGAAGCCGTACGACGTCGACGCCGCGAGCCCGGTCACCGTCGCGGACGTGCCGGTCACCGCCGCCACCTGCGTGCCCGCGCGGTAGACGTGGTATCCGCTCGCGCCGGAGACGGCGTTCCAGGCCAGGGAGACCGACGACGACGTCGTCCCCGAGACGGTCAGGCCCGCCGGTGCGGACGGGACCGTGGGCGCGGGGTCGCCGCCCCCGCCGGCGTCGGGGCCGTAGACCGAGACGTCGTCGGCGTAGTAGGCCGCCTGGCCGTACCAGCCGTGCGTGTAGACCGTCACGGACGTCGTCGCGGAGCCCGTGGTGAAGGTCGTGGTCAGCTGCTTCCAGGACGAGGAGTCGGGCGTCCAGGTCGAGACGTCCGTGGTGCCCGTGCCGGTCACGCCGAGGTAGGTGTAGCCGCCCTGCACCCAGGCGCCGAGCGTGTACGTCGAGTTGGGCTTCACGGCGACGGTCTGGGAGCACCGGGCGTTGTCCTGGCCGGCCGGGGTCGCCTTCAGCGCGGCCGCGCCGCCGTGCACGGGCGAGGAGACGGCGGCGCCGCTTCCCGCCGAACAGTTCCAGCCGGTCAGTCCGGCCTCGAAGCCGGCGTTCTTGGCGTTGTTGACGTCCGCGGCGGACGCCTGAGCCGCGCCCGCCAGGGTGAGGGTCAGTGCGGCGGTCACCGCGCCCGACCACAGTCGTGCCGATCCTCGTGGACCTCGTGGACATCGTCGTGTCGATCTTTTATGTGGGGACATGACAACAAGTTGGTCCAGACCAATTCCGTTGTCAAGAGGTCGTCGCCGGGTCCGCTTGTGGAGGACCGGTGTGCGTAACCTGCCCCGGTTTGGCGGGACTTGCGCGAAGAAGACTTGCCAGGCAGCTACGGAAAGCTGTTCTCCGGCCACAGGGGCGTGGATACAGTGCTGAGGTAGTCACGCAATGAAGTCACCCCGGTGCACCGGAGTAGCGCCGGTGGACCGGACCGCGGGAATCGGGGAGCTGCGCGTGCCAACAGCCATTGCCGTGACCGGAGCCGACCTGGCGCTGTCGCCGCAGGACGAACGCACGCTGCCCGCCACCGTGCTCGCCGGCCTGGACCAGCAGCCGCTGGAGGACGCCCTCGCCGCCGTACAGTCGCTCGTCGACCAGCACGGGCACCTGATCGTCGTGTACTCGCGGGCCGTGCCCACCGCGGTGGAGCGGCGGCTGCACACCATCCGCTCCCTCCTCGAGAGCGACCGCATCGCCCTCTTCCGCCCCGACCTCCCTCCGCTCGCCGTCGCCGTCCTGGTCCGCCAGTTGCGTCAGCTCGCCTCCTGCGATCTCGGGCCCGGCGTGCTCGCCTCCGCGGGCCGGCTGCTCACCCACTACCTCCACGCGGGCGCCCTCCTCGGCTCGGTCGCCCGCCTCGACCGGGTGCCCGGCGTCAACCTGAAGTCGCACGCCCGGTCATGGGTGCCCGGCAGCCAGTTCGGCGTGCTGGCCCACCCCAAGCCGGAACTGGTGAAGGCCACCCCCGAAACGGCGTTGCCGGGACCCGAGTTCGGCACCTGGCTGCTCGTCGCCCGCGGACACCTGCAGTCCGACTGGGTGACCGACGTGCTCGCCCCCGCCTGGCGGGTGCAGGGTCTGCGGGAGACGGAGCTGCCCGCCGAGTCCGCCGACTGGTGGGGCACCGGCAAGGCGATCGAGTTCTGCGCCTACCTGCCCGACCTGTCCGTCCTCTACCAACTGGTCGCCTCGGTCCGCCAGGGCGTGTGCCACTGGTGCGGCATCGACGTCATCGGCGACCGCTGCGTCTTCTGCTCCGCCACCCCGCCGTCCGCCTCCGAACTCGCCGTCCGATCCGCCCGCGAGCTCACCGCGGGCGGCTGAGACGGCCCCCGCCCGCCCCCGGCTCCCCTCGCTCCGCCCGCTCCGCCCGTTCGGTCCCTTCGTTCCGTCCGCCCGACCCGACTCCCGACGAGGTTGTACGGCCCATGAACTCCCGTCAGCGCCGCGGCGTGATCCTGCTCATCCTGTCGATCGTGTGCGCCCTCGGCGCCTTCGCCGGCGTCCTCTCCGTCATCGACGACGTGAAGTCCAAGGTCGGCCCCGAGGTCACCGCGTACGAGCTGCGCTCCGACGTCGCGCCCTACACGGCCCTGAGCGCGGGCCAGTTCAAGAAGATAGAGATGCCGGAGCGCTGGCTGTCCGAGAACGCCGTCACCGACCTGGCCGCGATCCGCGGCAAGATCGCCGTGACCACGCTGCGGAAGGGCTCCCTGCTGCAGAGCGACATGATCGTCGACCAGCCCGCACTCCAGCCGGGTCAGCAGGAGGTAGCCATCATGATCGACGCGGCGACCGGCGTGGCCGGCAAGATCACCCCGGGCGCGTCCGTCAACGTCTACGCCACCTTCGAGGGCGCCCGCGACAGCGACCCCGACCAGTCGAAGATCATCGTCACCAACGCCCGCGTCCTCGACGTCGGCGAGCTGACCGCCCTCGAGCCGGACGAGAAGAACCGCAGCCAGTCGCCCAAGGACGCGGTGCCCATCACCTTCGCGCTGTCGACCCTCGACGCCCAGCGCATCACGTACGCGGAGTCGTTCGCCAAGCGCGTCCGCCTCGCCCTCGTCGCGCCAGGCGGCAGCGCCACGGTCCCCGACAAGGACCGTACGTACGAACTCACCACGGACAAGTGAGAGGCCGCCGCCCATGCCCACGAGGATCCTCCCGGCCGTCGGCGACGCGGACGCGGTCCGTTCCCTCACGACCCTGCTCAGCCAGCTCCCCGACGCCGAGCCGGTCGCCCCGGTCGCCGACTCCACCCAGCTGGTGGACACCCTCGCCCGGCTCGCCGCCGAGTCGGTCGACGAGCTCCCCGAGGTCGTCGTCGTCCACGAGCGCATCGGACCGGTGCCGGCGCTGGAACTCGTCCGCGAGGTCGCCCTGCGCTTCCCGGCTGTCGGCGTCATCCTCGTCACCACCGACGTGGGTCCCGGCCTCTTCGCCGCCGCCATGGACGCCGGCGCGCGCGGCCTGGTCACCCTGCCGCTGAACTACGAGGACCTCGCGAACCGCGTGCAGGCCGTCGCCACCTGGTCGGTCGGGGTACGACGCCATCTCGGCCACGGCGGCGACGTGTTCACCGGCGTGGGCGGCACCGTCGTCACCGTGAGCGGCGCGAAGGGAGGGGTCGGCGCGACCCTCACGGCCGTCCAGCTCGCCCTCGCCGCCCAGGCGTCCGGCCGTCCCACCGCCCTGGTCGACCTCGACCTCCAGGCCGGCGACGTCGCCTCCTACCTGGACGTGCAGTTCCGCCGTTCGGTCGTCGACCTCGCCGCCATCGCCGACATCTCGCCCCGCATCCTCGCCGAGGCCGTCTTCCGCCACGACAGCGGCGTGGCGCTCCTGCTCGCCCCCGGCGAGGGCGAACGCGGCGAGGAGGTCACCGACCGCGCCGCCCGCCAGATCCTCGGCGCGCTGCGCTCCCGCTACGAGGTCGTCGTCGTCGACTGCGGCGCCCAGCTGGCCGGCGCCGGCGCCGCCGCCGTCGAACTCGCCGACCGCGCGCTGCTCGTCACCACCCCGGACGTGGTCGCCGTGCGCGGCGCCAAGCGCACCGTGCGCATGTGGGACCGGCTGCAGATCCGCAAGGCCGAGGAGACGACCGTCGTCGTCAACCGGCACACCCGTGGGACGGAGATCCAGCCGCCGCTCATCCAGAAGATCACCGGCACGGCCGTCGCCGCGACCACGGTGCCCGCCAACTTCCGTGAACTCCAGGGCGCGGTCGACGCCGGCCGGGTGGACGCCCTCGACGCCAAGGGGGCCGTCCGGCAGGCGCTTTGGGCGCTCGCGGGCGAGCTCGGGCTGGTCAAGGCGGCGGAGACGGCCCTGGTGCGCCGGGGCGGCGGACGCGCGCGCGGCGCGGACCGCGGGCCGGCCGGGTTCCGGCGGCGGAGGGAGTGAGATGACCGCACGGCGGACGAGGGTGTTCCTCGCGGGCGACCGGGGCCAGGTCACCGTCGAGTTCCTCGGCATGCTCCCGACGATCATCGTGACCCTGGTGGTGGTGTGGCAGTTCGTCCTCCTGGGATACACGTACACGCTCGCGGGGAATGCTGCGGACGAGGCGGTGCGGGCGGGCACGGCGGCGCATCCGGGGGCGCGGTCGGCGGCCTGCGCGCAGGCGGGCAGGGACAAGCTGGGGGACGCGTGGGAGAGCGGCGCCGAGGTGAGCTGCGGGGGCAGCGGCTTCGTGACGGCCGAGGTCACGCTGCACGTCCCCGTCCTGGTCCCGGGCCTGATCGACTTCCCGTTCCCGGTGCGCGCCCACGCGGGCGCGGTCGAGGAAGAGGACGGCGACTGAGATGGCGTACGGAAGGCGCGGGCGGGAGCGCGACCCCTTGCGGGAGCCACGCGGACAGCGGGAGCGGGAGCGGGAGAACGCGGGGGAGTGGGAACGCGGGCACGGGAAGGGGCACGGGCACCGGAACGGGCGCGGACTCCGGCACGGGAACGGGCGGGACCGGGGACAGGTGGCCATCGAATACCTGGGCTTCCTGCCCGTCCTCCTCGCCGTCGCCCTGGCCGCCGTCCAGCTCGGGCTGATCGCGTACGCGGCGCAGCAGGCCGGGACCGCGGCGCGCACCGGGGCGCGCAGCGCGTCCCTGCGGGAGGACTACGCCGGGGACTGCGCACGGGCGGTCAGCAGCTGGCTGGACGCCAGTTGCGCGCCCTCGTACTCCGACAAGGAGGTCCAGGTCACCTCCACCGTCGTCATCCCGTCCGTCATCCCCGGCATCGGATTCGGAGAGGCTCACAGGACGGCCACCATGCCACTCGACCACTGACGCCCATGCGGACCCCGCCACCCACGCAGGCCCTGCCACCCACGCAGGCCCAGTCACCCACGCAGACCCTGCCACCCACACAGTCCCCGCCACTCAGGCAGTCCACGAGACCGACGAAGTCCACGAGGAGGAACCGGAGATGAGCCTGCGGGCGCGCATCACCGCCCCCGACGAGCACGGCGGGCGCGGTGAGGACGGCCACCTGGTCACGTCCTACCGGGCCAAGCTGCTGGAGGAGATCGACCTCGCCGAGATGAGCGCGCTGGCGGCGGCCGAACGCCGGGCGCGGCTGGAGCGCGTGCTCGGGCACATCATCAGCCGCGAGGGGCCGGTGCTGTCCACGGGGGAACGCGCGCAGCTGATCCGCCGGGTCGTCGACGAAGCCCTCGGCCTCGGCATCCTGGAACCCCTGCTCGAGGACGCGTCGATCACCGAGATCATGGTCAACGGCCCGGACGCGATCTTCGTCGAGCGCAGCGGCCGGGTGGAACAGCTTCCCCTGCGCTTCGCGTCGAACGACCAGCTGATGCAGACGATCGAGCGCATCGTCTCCACGGTCAACCGGCGAGTGGACGAGACGAACCCGATGGTCGACGCCCGCCTCCCGTCCGGCGAACGCGTCAACGTGATCATTCCGCCGCTGTCGCTCACCGGCGCCATCCTCACCATCCGCCGCTTCCCGCGCTCCTTCACCCTGCACGAACTGGTCGGCTTCGGGTCGCTGGACGAGCAGATGCTGTACCTGCTCGCCGCACTGGTGCAGGCCAAGTTCAACGTGATCGTCTCGGGCGCGACCGGCACCGGCAAGACGACGTTGCTGAACGCGCTCTCCGGTCTGATCCCGGACGGCGAGCGCATCATCACCATCGAGGACTCGGCGGAACTGCAGCTCCAGCAGTCCCACGTCATCCGCCTGGAGTCCCGCCCGCCGAACGTGGAGGGCAACGGCCGCATCACCATCCGCGACCTGGTCCGCAACTCCCTGCGGATGCGCCCCGACCGGATCGTCGTCGGCGAGGTCCGCGGCGGTGAGTCGCTCGACATGCTCCAGGCGATGTCGACGGGCCACGACGGCTCCCTCGCCACGGTCCATGCCAACAGCGCGGAGGACGCGCTGATGCGACTGCAGACCCTCGCCTCGATGTCGGACGTCGAGATTCCCTTCGTCGCGCTGCACGACCAGATCAACAGCGCGGTGGACGTCGTCGTCCAGCTCACCCGCTTCGCCGACGGCGCCCGCCGCGTCACCGAGATCGCCCTGCTGGACAGCCACGGCGGCGAGCCGTACCGGCTGGCGACGATCGCCCGTTTCAACGCCCGGCCGATGACCGCCGACGGCCGGATCGACGGCGCCTTCGAGTACTTCCCCCTCCCGCGCCGCACCGCGGACCGGCTCTACATGGCGAGCCAGCCGATCCCGCAGGCGTTCGGGGTCGCTCGTGACGCACTCGAACTGACCACAAGGGAAGCCCGGTAACGCTGATGGACCTCGACACCCTCATCGACCTCACCACCGGTGCGGCCCTGCTGACCTGCGTGCTTGCCGTCGCAGGCCTGCACGCCCATGCGCGGGGCCGGGCCCAGCGCGCCGAACTGGTGGAACGCCTGGCCTCGGCGGGGCAGACGTCGGGCGACGGCCGCCGACGGCGCTTCCACACCCTGGACCGGCGGCTGCGCCGCACGGCGACCGGCCGCAGGCTGGAGCTGAAACTCGCGGCGACGGGTCTGGACGTGACGCCGGGCGAGTTCTTCGTCTACCTGCTGGCCGCGGTGGCCGGTCTGTGGCTCGTCGGCCAGGCCACCCTCGCCCCCTTCTTCGGGCCGATCGCCGGCCTGCTGGGCGTGTGGGCCGCCTGGCAGTTCCTGACCTGGCAACGCCAGAAACGCATCGAGAAGTTCATCAACCAACTCCCCGAACTGGCCCGGATCCTGGCCAACGCCACCCATGCCGGGCTGGCGCTGCGCACCGCGATCGGCATGGCGGCGGAGGAGCTGGAAGCGCCGGCCGGTGAGGAACTCGCCAAGGTGGCCAACCAGTTGGCCGTCGGCCACTCCATGGACGACGCCCTCGGCGAACTCGCCGAGCGCCTCCCATCCCGCGAGCTGGTTGTCCTCGTCACCACCCTGGTCCTGTCCAACCGGGCCGGCGGCCAGGTCGTCGGGGCGCTGCGCAACCTGACGGAGACGCTGGAGGAACGCAAGGAGACCCGACGCGAGGTGCGCACCCAACTGTCCCAGGTGAACATGACGTCGTACGCGGTGCCGGTGCTGGGGGTCGGCTCCCTCTTCCTCATGAACGGCGTCAAGGACGGGGCCCTGGAGCGCATGACCGGCTCCCCGGTCGGCCAGGGCGCCGTCATCATCGCGTTCGCGCTGTACGCGGTCGGCTTCGTCCTCATCCGTCGCATGTCCCGTATCGACGTCTGAGCGGCCGGAAGGAGCGCGCGACATGGAACTGCTGCTCGCACTCGTCATGGGCCTCGCCGTCTGGGGCGCCTTCGCCGGCATCCGCATGTACCGGGCGGACGCCAAGCTCCCGCCGGACCTGGCCCTGGCCCTGGAGGTCGGGGCGACCCGCACCGGCGCGGTCGACTCCGTCGTGGACCGGCTCGGCATGCGGTATGCGCCCGCCGTGCTGCGCCTGATGGGCCCCAAGCAGGTCGCCAGATACCGTCGCAAGATCGACCTGGCGGGCAACCCGGGCGGTCTGACCATCGACCGCTACGCGGCGCGCCGCGCGGTGTACGGCGCTCTCGGCGGCTTCGGCGGGCTCGTGTTCCTGCTGCAGGGCAGGATCGTCGTGGCCCTGCTGCTCTTCGCGTTCGCCGCGTTCTGGACCGAGGTCGGCATCTGGGCGGCGATCCGGATCCGCAAGGACGTGATCGAGCGGACGCTGCCCGACTTCCTGGACGTCCTCGCCGTCGTCGTGAGCGCCGGGCTGGGCTTCCGGCAGGCACTCGACCGCGTCGCGTCGAAGTACGAGGGGCCCTGGGCGGACGAGATCCGCATCACCCTGCGGCAGATGGACCTCGGGGTGAGCCGCCGGCAGGCTTTCGCCGAACTGCGCCTCCGCAACGACTCCGAGCAGGTGGCCATGTTCGTCACCGCGCTCCAGCAGGGCGAGGAACTGGGCGCGCCGATCGTGGACACGCTCGTGTCCATCGCCAAGGACATGCGCCGCACCGACGCCCAGAACGCCCGCCGCAAGGCCGCCCGGGCGGTGCCGAGGGCCACGTTGACGATCACCACGTTCATGGTCCCGGCGACGATGCTCCTGCTCGGCGCCGGCCTCCTCCTCGGCTCCGGCACGGACTTCAGCCCGCTCACGGGCGACTAGGCGGGTGGGTGACGGCGATGACGACCGAGGCGGCGACGACCCCGGCGACGGCCCGCGCAGCGACGACCCCGGCGACAGCCACGGCACCGGCGGCGAACACGGCGGCGGCGACGGCGGCGAACACGGCGGCGGCGAAGTCCCCGGCAGCGACGAGGGCGTTCACGAAGGCGTTCACCAAGGCGCGAGGCCGGCTGCCGAGGAGACGGGTGAAGCCGCCGGCGACGGATCCGCCCACGAGCATCCCGATCCAGGTCAACGCACTGCAGGCGTTGTCACGCCAGATCTTCGGCTTCCGGCTGGCCATGATCGCCGTCGCGTCCCCGGCAGCCCTCCTCAACGCGGCTCCCGGAACGGGCGTCCGACTGGTGGGGGCGGCGGTGGTCGTCACCTTCATGGGCTCGTACGTCCTCTTCCGCGACTGGGAACGTTTCGGCCCCCTCCTGCTGAAACACCCCTCGCTGCTCGTCGCGGACACCCTTCTCGGCGCCCTGCTGCTGGTCTCCGCGGGCCCGGGCACGACCCTCGCCTACGTCAGCGTCTGCACCCCCCTGCTGGCAGGCATCGTCTACGGCTGGCGGGGCGCCGCCTGCTTCGCCTCGCTCCAGTCGCTGATCCTGCTGCTCGTCCACGCGGCGCTGCGGCAGGGGCCCGACGTGAGTGTGGCGGAACGGCTGCTGCTGCCCGGTCTCTGCGTCATCACGGGTGCAATGGGCTCCACCCTGCGCGGACTGATGCTCCGCTTCGGCGCGGCGACGCAGGCCCTCACCGACGTCAAGGCCCGCCTCGCCGTCACCGAGGCGGTCGCCGCGGAACGTGCCCGACTGGCCCGGGAGATGCACGACTCGGTGGCCAAGACGCTGCACGGCGTGGCTCTCGCCGCGGACGCCCTGGCCCGTTCGGCGGGCTCGCCCGACATGGACCCGGCCCGGGTGCGCCGGCACGCCGAACTGATCGCGCGCGCCGCACGCCACGCCGCCGCGGAGTCCCGCGAGCTCCTCACCGACCTACGCCGTGAGGAGCCGGAGGGCACCGCTCGCGGCGTCGACGTCCTGCCCGAACTGGCAGCCCGCACAAGGGACTTCGCCGCCCGCACCGGCCTGGCGGCCAGCTACCACGCCACCGGCGACCGGGCGACGCTGCCCGTGCCGCCCGCCGTGGCCCGCCACCTCCTCACGATCACCTCGGAAGCCATGGACAACGTCCGGCGCCACGCCGACCCGACCCGCGTCGCCGTGCACGCGGGCGTCCACGGCGACCGCCTGTGCATCAGCGTCTACGACGACGGCCGCGGCCTGCCCGACGGCACCACGCTCGAAGAACTGCGCCGCTCCGGTCACTTCGGGCTGGTCGGCATGGTGGAGCGGGCCGCCGCCATCGGCGCCCGCATCGACATCGGCCGCGGCGCCCACCCCGGGGGCACCGAGGTCCGCCTCGAACTCCCCCTGACGGCGTCCCGCCCATGAACGACTTCCCGCACCCGAAGGACAACCACGTCATGCCGGACCCACCCGTACCCCCCGCCGCGGTGCAGCCGCTCTTCCCGCCGCCTCGCCGCCCCGCCCCCGTGCGCGTCGTCGTGGCCGACGACAACCCGGTGGTCCGCGCGGGCCTGACCGCTCTTCTCTCCGGCCGGGACGACATCACGGTCGTCGCGGAGGCTGCGGACGGCCGCGAGGCCTACGAGGCCGCCGTACGGCACCGCCCCGACGTCGTCCTCCTGGACGTCCGCATGCCCGGCGTCGACGGTCTCGCCGCTCTCCCGCACCTGGCGCGGATCGCACAGGTCGTGATGCTGACGTACAGCCACGAGGCCGAGATCGTCCAGGCGGCCCTGCGGGGCGGAGCCGGCGGATACCTGGTCCACGGGGAGTTCACCGCCGAGGAGCTGGCGTCGGCGGTGCGGGACGTCACCCGGGGCCGCGCCCACCTCACTCCGACGGCGGCCACGGCGGTGATGGCACATCTCTACACCGATGCGACTGCACACGCAAAAACGGACCCACTTTCCCCATTTTCAGAGACTTCTGGCAATCCGCTTTCGCAGATGCAATCCCCTGTGGGACAGTCGGTCCAGGGATGGGAACAGGGACGGGAACGGCAAGCCGGCACGAGAAGCCGACTCAGCGCGAGGGAGGCGGAGATCATGGACCTCATCGCGTCGGGCCTGAACAACCAGCAGATCGCCGCCACTTGTTTCATCAGCGAGAAGACGGTCAAGAACCACATCAACCGCATCTTCGCGAAGCTCCACAGCGCCAGCCGCGCCGAAGCCACGGCCACCTGGCTGGGCACGGCCCCCGGCGCCGCACACCGAGGGGTGGGGTGACGGGTGACGAGGGAGCGAGTGCACGGCCGCGCGGTCCGGAAATGGGCCCGGGATTGGGCCCGGAGACCCTCTACCGGAATCGGCGGCGAGGCCTACGCTCAGGGTGCAGACAGCGGCACCGGCGTCCAGCGAGCCGGTCACGCGACACCCGGAGGGGAACAGCATGACCCAGTGGATCAGCACGGTCGTCGCCCGTGTCCAGTCCCGATCACCCCGCAACGACAGCGGCCAGACCGCGGTGGAGTACCTGGGCATCATCGCCGTGGTCGTGGCGATCGTCCTGGCGATCACGGGCACGGACATCGGGCAGACGATTTACAACGCGATCACGGACAAGATCAACGAGGTCATCTCCGGCTGACGAAGTCACCTCGTTTCGGCGATGCAGGGCAGGCCTTCCCCATCTACATCATGGTGGTGGCGGGTCTGCTCTTTCTCGCGTTCGCCTACCTCGCCGTCGGCCAGGCCGCGGCGAACCGCAACGGCGCGCAGACGGCGGCCGACGCGGCGGCGCTCGCCGCGGCTCTGGACACGAGGGACGAACTCGCCGACGAGTGGGCGGAGAACGTGCTCGACCCGACCAAGTGGCAGGCCATCTTCGACGCCACCCAGGCCGTCTTCGACGGGTGTGGACGTGCGACGCAGCTGGCTGCGGAGAACCACGCGACCGTGGAGTGCGGACGGTCGGACGGGCTGCCGCCCGGCTACACGGTGGACGTCCAGACGACCAAGTCTGTCGGCGACTCCATCGTGCCCGGCACCGAGAACCTGCACGCGAAGGCGACCGCCACCGCGGTGATCGAGCCGGCCTGCACCTTCGAGCTGCCCGAGGACGCCGACCCGGCCCTGCTGCCGACGCTCACCTGCGGGGACGGCGACGAGTGGACTCTGGATCCGGAGCACCTCACGGAACTCCCCCGGCCCGAAGACCTCTTTCACGTCCATTTGGCCGACTGAGCAGCGAACGACGAGAAGGAAGCAGCGTGATGAGCATTCGGTTCACGGCGATGGCCGTCAGGAGGGTGGCCGCCCTGACAGCGGCGGCCGGGTTGGTCCTTGGCGTGGCCGGTTGCGGCGGAGGCGGCGACGACAAGAAGCCGCCGGCATCGGCGCCGGCTTCCGCGTCGAAGGGGAAGGGCTCGGCTCCGAGCGCCCAGGAAGGGCAGTCCGGTGAGCCTCTTGCCGAACTGAAGGGGCCGAGCGGCCTGCTGCTGGAGATCACTTCGGCTTCGCGCGACTCCGGTGGTTTCGTCACCGTGTCCGCGGACCTGAAGAACGACAGCGCGAAGTTGCTGACGATCCCTGCCCAGCTGAGCGGCAACGAGACGGAGATCATCAGGAACGGCAAGTCCTTCGGCGGCGCGACCCTGGTGGACGCCAAGGGAAAGAAGCGCTACTACGTGCTCCGCGACACGGACGGCCGGCCGCTCACCACCACTGGCGTCTCGAGCATCAAGTCCGGTGACTCCGTACCGGTTTTCATGCAGTTTCCGGCGCCCCCCGCCGATACCGCCCAGGTGACGTTCCAGATGCCGATGTTCGCCCCTGCTGACATCACCATCTCCGGGTGAGGCCCCCCATGCCCCGCACCCGCACCCGCCCGGCCCGTCTCACTCTCGCCGTCCTCGCCGTCGCCGCCGTGCTCGTCGCCCCCGTGCCCGCCGAGGCCGACACGCCCAGCGTCCCGCCGGGCACCGAGCCCACCGCGTCCGCGCCCGTGGACGTCGACGCCAACGACCCCGATCTGAAACTCCCCGAGGGCGGCACGCTCGCCGAGCCCAAGGTGCTCGACATCAAGCAGGTCGTCGAGGACGAGACGGGCGACGAACGCCGGGAGGACACCAACGCCGACGTGACGTTCGCACTTCAGGCGGAGGTCCTCTTCGGCAAGGACAGCGCGAAGCTCGGCGCGGAGGCGAAGGCGCGCATCACGACGATCGCCGCGGAGATCAAGAAGCAGAACACCACCCTGGTCCGCGTCTTCGGGTTCACCGACAACCTGGGTTCCTCCGCGCACGGCGACGTCCTGTCGAAGCAGCGGGCGGACGCCGTCCAGGCGGAGCTCGCGGGCGAGTTGAACGACCCGAAGATCACCTTCGAGGTGCGCGGCTACGGCGAGCAGTACCCCATCTCCGACAACTCGACCGAGGCCGGCCGCAAGAAGAACCGCCGAGTGGAGGTCACGTTCCCCCGCACGGCGAGCTGACCTGCGGGGGAACGGTGCTCGTCAGGTGAGGTTGCTCACCCAGCCGGAACAGGAGCCCGCGGTGATCAGCTTGGTGCTCCAGTGGCCCAGGCAGACGCGGAAGCGGATGGTGACGCTCTCGGCGAAGTCCTTGTTCTTGTATCGGTCCGTGCTGACCCCGTCGGCGTTGAAGATGGAGCCGAACCGGTTCCCCACTTCCCAGTCCACGACGGCGGAGGAGCCGTCCGCCTTGCCGTCGTACACGGAGAACCAGTCGCCGGGGGGAGAGAAGCAGGCCCGGTAGATGATGCCGCCGTCCTCCTTCTTGACGGCGCACTTCACCCACTCGACCTCATTGGCGTAGTCGGTGGCGGTCGCGCGCTCGACTTCGCCTGCGGCGTGCGCCTGGGTGACGGTGAGGAGGAAGCCGGCCGCGAGGGTGCCTACGACGGTGCCTATTCGCTTGCTTCGGCGGTTCTTGAGCACGCGATTCCTTTTGTGAGTGGTGTTCCAACAACGCGTTGGCGAGTTTGCAAGGCTAACCATGGCAACTGTGTCGATCAAGCGCGTATTCGAGGGGCGGCCGCGTGATCGAGAGGACAAATGCCGCTTGGCGGACGCATCCCCGCGCGGGCCGGGAGGGCCGGCGCAGGGAAGACAAGTCCCTTGGTTTCGTGACTTGTTGGCACCCGTGGCAGGCTCCGCCGGAAGTGCCCCGGCCCGGTGCCCCGGCCACGGCGTCCCGCCTGCCGGCGGCGTCCGAATACCGAGCCGGAACGCGAAGGCGCTGAAAGACGGAACAGCTGACGGCCGTTTTTCCCTTCCGCGGGCCGATGGGTTTCGGATGGCAGTCGAATTACCGGGTCGCGGCGTTCCGCTTTTACCCGTTCGCGGATTCCCCGTCGGTCCGCACGCCCTCTTCGCGCGCCCGCTGGTAGTGCAGCAGGACGACTCCGTTGCCGAACGTGTGGGACTCGAGCAGGGTGAGGGGCGTCAGGGTGTCGGGGTGGGGGAACAGGGGTTTGCCGCGACCGACGAGGACGGGGTGGACGTACAGGCGGATCTCGTCGACGAGGTCGTGGTGCAGGAACGCCGCGGCGAGGTCGGCGCCGCCGAGCCCCAGGTCCCCGCCGGGCTGCCGGGTGAGGGCGCGCACCTCGTCGGGCACGACCTCCCGGACGATCACCGTGTTCCAGTCGGCGTGCTGCAGGGTCCGGGAGTACACGTACTTCGGGATGGCCCGCCAGATGCCGGCGAACTCGGCCATGGCCCCGTCGGGATCGACGTCGGGGCCGGAGTCGAACGTGGGCCAGAAGCCGGCCATGAGCTCGTGGGTGACCCGCCCCGAGAGCAGGCCGCCCAGCCCGCGGACGACGTCGTTCATGTGCCGGTGCAGCTCCTCGTCGACACGATGCCAGGAGATGTCGCGGTCGGGTCCCTCGATGTACCCGTCGAGCGACACCGACATCATCAGGACGACCTTGCGCATCACGCACCTCGCTGGACCACGGACGGACTCGGCGGACGCTCGGAAGGGTAGGGCCTGGAAGACGCGAAAGGTGGGACATGGGGCGCTGGCGTGACGGACGGGGCCGGTTGACGGTGCACGGGGACGGCGGGGCCGTCGCGGTCGTGCCGCTGGAGGTCGCCGCCTCCTACCGGGCGCGCACCAGGGGCCTGCTGGGGCGGGACGCCGTGGACGGCGCGCTGCTGCTCTCCCCGGCGTCCGGCATCCACACGTTCCGTATGCGCATCCCCATCGACGTGGCCTACCTGGGCGGCGACCTCACCGTCCTCGCCGTCCGCACCATGCGCCCCGGCCGCCTGGGCCTGCCGCGGCCGCGCGCCCGGCATGTGCTGGAGGCGGCGGCGGGGGCCATGGCGGGGTGGGGCGTCGAACCGGGCGTGCGGGTCACGGTCGAGGTGGACGAGGCGGGCGGCGCCGCCGCGGGATGAGGGCGCAGGTCCTTCGTCGCCCCGGTCCGCGCTCCGGGGCGTGGGGGAAATTCACCCGCGCCGGCCCCCGACCCTCTGCGACGATCCCCTCATGAAGGACGACGTGCGCGACGAACGCGACGGCGGCGACGGCCGCGACGGACGTGCCGCCTTCGAGGACCTGGTGGCCGAAGGCGCCGCCGTCCCCACCGAGGGCTGGGACTTCTCCTGGTTCGAGGGCCGGGCGACCGAGGCGCGCCCTTCCTGGGGGTACGCGCTGTCGCTGGCCGAGCGGTTGGCGGGCGCGCACGCCGCGCTCGACGTGCAGACGGGGGGAGGGGAGGTGCTGGACTTCGCTCTCGAACGGGTCGCGCCCAAGGCTCCCGTCCTCACCGTCGCGACCGAGGGGTGGCCGGCGAACGTCGCCAAGGCCACCACGCTGCTGCGGCCGCGCGGCATCGCGGTCGTCGCGGCCCCGGAGGACGCCCCGCTGCCGTTCGCGGACGCCGCCTTCGACCTCGTCAGCAGCAGGCATCCGGTACGGCCCCTCTGGCACGAGATCGCCCGCGTGCTGCAGCCCGGCGGGACCTACTTCGCGCAACACGTCGGCCCCCGAAGCGTCTTCGAGCTTGTCGAGTACTTCCTCGGGCCGCAGCCGGAGGCGGTGAGCGGCGACCGCCACCCCGACCGGGAGCGCGCCGGCGCGGAGGCGGCGGGCCTGGAGATCGTCGACCTGCGGGCGGAACGGCTGCGCGTCGAGTTCCACGACATCGCCGCCGTCGTGCACTTCCTGCGCAAGGTCGTGTGGATGGTCCCCGGCTTCACGGTGGCGGCCTATCTGCCCCGGCTCCGCGCCATGCACGAGCAGATCGAGGCCGAAGGCCCCTTCGTGGCGCACAGCACCCGCCACCTCGTGGAAGCCCGCCGGCCGTAGCCGCCCCGAGGCCGTGGACCCGCCATCCGGCGGCCTCTTCACGGAGTTTCCACATCGTTATCGCGATCGGTTCCTGGCACTCGTCGCCCTCGCGTAAGTTCTACTGAGGGCAATTCGCGTGAGCAAAGCTGCGTGGACGTCACCGCGCAGCGGAGGGGGCTGCGCGGTGACGCCCGCGTCAAGGTGGGGTTCTCGTCGGGTTAGCCCGTCGGGGGGATGTGCGGGCGGATGTCCGAACGGTGTCGAATGCGGCCCGGAACCCCGACTTCCGTCGGCGAACGGGTGACTTTCCCTGTGAATCCGCCGTGTTCCGGCCATGAATCACCCATGATCGACGATCGAAACGGTCACCGGCGCGTCGTCGATCGACTGCGGAGAGTAGTTGTGGCGCGCCGATGCGCGCATCAGCACTCACGAAGGGTTATGGTGGAAACCCCCCCTCGGGCCGGTCCGTCTCCCCCCCACGGACCGGCCCGTTTTTTTGCCCAAGTCCGCACAGGGGTAGGCTGCGCCCCGCGGGGACCGCACCGTTCGGAGGGGCTGACAATCACGTGAACCTGCGCGACAAGCTGCGCGGCCTTCTGGTCAGGCTGTACGCACGCCGGGTGGAAGGCCACCTGGACCACGCTCAGGTGCCCAAGCACATCGGCGTCATCATGGACGGCAACCGACGCTGGGCGAAGGCCGCGGGTTCCACGACCGAGCACGGCCACCGGGCCGGCGCGGACAAGATCGAGGAGTTCCTCGGCTGGTGCACCGAGACGGACGTCGAGGTCGTCACCCTCTGGCTGCTGTCGACGGACAACCTCGACCGCCCGCAGGAGGAACTCGTCCCGCTCCTCGGCATCATCGAGGACGTCGTGCGCACGCTCGCCGCCGACGGCCGCTGGCGCGTCCACCACGTCGGCACGCCCGACATCCTCCCCTCCCATGTGCAGACCGCGCTGAAGGAGGCCGAGGAGTCCACCGCCCACGTCGACGGGATACTGGTCAACGTCGCCATCGGCTACGGCGGTCGCCAGGAGATCGCCGACGCCGTCCGCTCGATGATCGTGGACGCGGCGGACCGGGGCACCTCGATGGAGGACCTCGCCGACTCCGTCAGCGTCGATCTGATCGGCCGCCACCTCTACACCGGCGCCCAGCCCGACCCCGACCTCGTGATCCGCACCAGCGGGGAGCAGCGGCTGTCCGGATTCATGCTGTGGCAGACGGCCCATGCGGAGTACTACTTCTGCGAGGTCTTCTGGCCGGCCTTCCGCAAGGTGGACTTCCTGCGCGCCCTGCGCGACTACGCGGCCCGTCACCGCCGCTACGGCGGCTGATCCACCGCACGTGCGGCCGCCCGCATGCGTCCTTCCGGGGCGGCCCGTCTACCCCTTCCCGGGGCGGAAGTAACGAGGAGTTCACCGTCGCGCCGTCATGCGCCCTGGCATGACGGCGTGTTTTCGAGGGCATAAGCCAAGCAGGTCGTCACCCGAACCACGGGTGTCGGATCTCAGCGGACGGCACGGGGCCGTCCGCCCGGGAGGCCCTTTTGCACCAGCCCGACCGTGCGGTCACGGCACGGAAGAAGCAGCGGGGGGCCGGTACTCGGCCCGTGCACAGCGGCCGACGACCGGCCTGGTCGTTCCCGCCCTCCCGGCCCTGCTTCCACTCCGTCGCTCCCCGACCTCATCCGAGGGGGTACGTCCTTCCGTGGTGACCAGCACAAAGCGCCGTATGCCAGACCGGCGCACCTATGTTCTCGACACCAGCGTCCTGCTGGCCGACCCGAACGCCCTGACCCGCTTCGACGAGCACGAGGTCGTGCTCCCCATCGTCGTGGTCACGGAGCTGGAGGCCAAGCGGCACCATCCGGAACTCGGCTACTTCGCCCGGCAGGCGCTGCGCCTGCTGGACGACTACCGGGTGAAGTTCGGTCGCCTCGACGCCCCCATCCCGATCGGGGAACTCGGCGGCACCGTCCGTGTCGAGCTCAACCACTCGGACCCCAGTGTGCTGCCGACCGGCTACCGCCTGGGGGACAACGACTCCCGCATCCTCGCGGTCGCGCGCAATCTGCAGGCCGAGGGATTCGACGTCACCGTCGTGTCGAAGGACCTGCCGCTCAGGATCAAGGCGTCCTCGGTCGGTCTCCTCGCCGAGGAGTACCGCGCCGAGCTCGCCATCACGGGTTCCTCCGGCTGGACCGGAATGTCCGAACTGACCCTGTCCGGGGAGCAGGTGGACATCCTCTTCGAGGAAGGGCACATCCACGCGCCCGAGGTCGCGGACCTGCCGGTGCACACCGGGCTGACCATCCAGTCCGAGCGGGGCAAGGCCCTCGGCCGGGTCACCGCCGACGGAGACGTCCGGCTCGTGCGCGGCGACCGCGAGGCCTTCGGCATCAAGGGCCGCAGCGCCGAGCAGCGCATCGCGCTCGACCTGCTGCTCGACCCGGACGTCGGGATCCTGTCCATGGGCGGCCGGGCCGGCACCGGCAAGTCCGCGCTCGCGCTCTGCGCGGGTCTCGAGGCGGTCCTGGAACGCCGTCAGCACCAGAAGGTGATGGTCTTCCGGCCGCTGTACGCGGTGGGCGGGCAGGAGCTGGGCTATCTGCCCGGGTCCGAGGCCGACAAGATGGGCCCCTGGGCGCAGGCCGTCTTCGACACGCTGTCCGCGGTCACCAGCCGCGAGGTCATCGAGGAGGTCACCGCGCGCGGGATGCTGGAGGTCCTGCCCCTGACCCACATCCGGGGACGCTCCCTCCACGACGCCTTCGTGATCGTCGACGAGGCCCAGTCGCTCGAACGGAATGTGCTGCTCACCGTTCTGTCCCGGATCGGCGCGAATTCACGGGTGGTTCTGACCCACGATGTGGCGCAAAGGGACAATCTGCGTGTCGGCCGTTATGACGGCGTGGTCGCCGTCGTCGAGAAACTGAAGGGGCATCCTCTCTTCGCCCACGTCACGCTGAACCGGTCCGAGAGGTCCCAGATCGCGGCACTGGTGACCGAAATGCTGGAGGATGGGCAGATCTGAAGGAGATGCCCCGAGATAGCGGGGTGACGCGGTAGTCGGCGCCGTTCGGCAAAGGCAGGGAGCCTAGCCGGGCGGCGCCGTCGTGTGTGTGGGTTTCGGGAAATCCCCAGGGTCCCGAAGGGTGTGAGCTTTCACACGTAACCCGGAATTGCCTCACGCAGTCTGGTTACGGCAAAGTCTCAGTCCTGTCAGGCCCCGCATGCGACACAACTGTGCCCCCAGCAATACGGCACCGCTTGAGCATCACCGTCAACTCCATATCGACCGTCGCATGCCGCCCGCGCACCACGCGGCGCTCCCGCACCGGGAGTTGCCCACCGGGCCCGTGTCTCCTGTGACCCCGCAGTTCGGAGACCAGCGACAAGGGCACGATTGCGTCCGCCAGGGTCACCGAAGCGGGCGACGCTGGAAGGAAAACCGTGTGAGCCGGATCTCGGTCCGGGGACTCGCAGTGGCCTCGGCCACGGCGGTCACCGCTGTCGGAAGCGTCGTCGGCGTTGCCTCGGGCAGCGTCGCGCAGGCCAACGACGCAGATGCGACGGCAAGCGACGCGACGCTCCTCGCCGACATCCCTGTGGGCCATCAGGCCCAGGTGCAGACGGCGTCCCTCACGCAGCAGGCCAGCTACCAGGCCATCGCCGCTGACGAGGGTGCGAAGAAGGATGCCGAGGAAGCCGCCCGCAAGGCCGCGGCCGAGACGGCTGTCGCGAAGAAGAAGGCCGCCGAGAAGGCCGCCAAGGACCGCGCGGAGGCCAAGGCCAAGGCCAGCCGCAGCGCGGGCGACTTCCCGATCCAGAGCTCGTACAGCATCGGGCAGATCCAGGCCATGGCGGCGCAGATGGTGCCGAGCGGTCAGTTCCAGTGCTTCAGCAACATCGTGGACCACGAGTCCAGCTGGAACTACCACGCGGTCAACGCCTCCTCCGGCGCCTACGGCCTCTTCCAGGCACTGCCCGCCGGCAAGTACGCCTCCGCCGGCTCCGACTGGCAGACCAACCCGGCCACCCAGATCAAGTGGGGCCTCAACTACATGGACAGCCGCTACGGCAGTCCCTGCGAGGCATGGTCGTTCTGGCAGGCCAACCACTGGTACTAGGCAGCCCTGTGGGCAGCCGACGCCACTCGGCGTCCACCACCCGGGCCGGCGACCGGTACCGCACGACTGAGCCGAGGGCCCACGCGGCCCTCGGCCGTTCGTCGTCCCTTCACCCGATGACACTGCAGAAGGAATTCGTGTGAGCCGGATATCGGTCAGGGGCTTCGCCGTGGCATCGGCGACCGCCGTCACCACCGTCGGAGCCGTCGTGGGAGTCGCCCAGGGCAGCGTCGCGCAGCCCGCCGACGACGCCCAGGCGGTGGGCGACTCCACGCTGCTCGCCGATCTGCCGGCCGGACAGCTCGCCCAGGTGCAGACCGACACGGTGACGCACCAGGCGAGCGTCCAGGCCATCGCGGCGGACACCACCGCGCGCAAGGCGGCCGAGGAGACGGCCCGCAGGCAGGCCGCCAAGGACGCGGTGGCCAAGCAGAAGGCCGCCGAGGAAGCCGCCGAGAAGGCCGCGGACCGGAAGAAGGCCGCACAGGAGGCCAAGGAACGCGCGGCCGTGCGGACCCAGAGCGCGTCGGCCGGCCCCGCCGGCGACGCCGGCGACTTCCCGCAGCAGGCCTCGTACACGGTCGGCGAGGTCAAGGCGATCGCCCAGCAGATGGTGCCCAGCGGGCAGTTCCAGTGCTTCAGCAACATCGTGAACCACGAGTCCACGTGGAACTACCGGGCCGTCAACCCCTCTTCCGGCGCGTACGGCCTCGTCCAGGCCTACCCCGGGTCGAAGATGTCGTCCGCGGGCTCCGACTGGCGGACCAACCCGGCCACCCAGATCAAGTGGGGCCTGAACTACATGAACGAGCGCTACGGCAGCCCCTGCGACGCCTGGGCCTTCTGGCAGGCCAACGGCTCGTACTGACCGCCGGTTCCGGCCCGTTCGGTCCGGGGTGACGATCCGGCCGCTCCCGACTCCGCCCAGCCCCTCCCCGTGCACAGGGGGAGGGGCTGTCGCCCTGTACGGTCGTACGACCGGGACCGACGACTCCAGGGGGAGTGGTGGGGAGAGACGGGGGAAGAGGACGGATCATGTCGAGAGTGCCACGGTGGCTGGGCCGGCTCGGCGCCGGTCTCAGCGAGATGAGCGAGCGGCTCGACGAGCGGCGCGCCGAGGTCGAGCGGGAGGGGGCGGCCGAACGCGACCCGGCGCCCCTCGCGGCGCCGTCCCCGGAGGAGTACCCCGAGCCGCTCGAGCCCGCCCCGCGTCCTGATCCCGCACAGGCCGTGCCGTGGGGGGTCCGGGTGGCCGCCGAGGCGGGCTGGCGACTGCTGGTGCTCGCGGGGACCGTCTGGGTGCTGATGAAGGTCATCACCGCGATCCAGCTGGTCGTGATGGCCTTCGTGGTCTCGCTGCTCCTCACGGCGCTGCTGCAGCCCACCGTGGCCCGGTTGAAGCGGGCCGGGGTGCCCGGCGGCGCCGCCACCGCGCTGACCGCGATCCTCGGGTTCGTCGTCATCGGCCTGATGGGCTGGTTCGTGACCTGGCAGGTCATGGCGAACATCGACAACCTCTCCGACCAGGTCCAGGACGGGATCGACGATCTGCGCCGCTGGCTGCTCAACAGCCCCTTCCACGTCACCGACAAGCAGATCAACGGCATCGCGAAGAACCTGCGGGACGCGATCGGCGACAACACGGACGCGATCACCTCGGCGGGGCTGGAGGGCGTCACCGTCGTCGTCGAGGCGCTGACCGGCATCCTGCTGGCGTTCTTCTCGACGCTCTTCCTGCTCTACGACGGCAAGCGCATCTGGGAGTGGACCCTCAAGCTGGTCCCGGCCGCGGCCCGGCCGGGCGTGGCGGGCGCCGGCCCGAGGGCCTGGGCCACGCTCACGGCGTATGTGCGCGGCACGGTGGTCGTCGCGTTGATCGACGCCATCTTCATCGGCCTGGGCATCTACTTCCTCGATGTGCCGATGGCCGTCCCGCTCGCCGTCTTCATCTTCCTGTTCTCGTTCATCCCGCTCGTCGGCGCGGTCGCGTCCGGCGCGCTGGCGGTCGTGGTCGCGCTGGTCACCCAGGGCGTGTTCACGGCGGTGATGACCCTGGCCGTCGTGCTCGCGGTCCAGCAGATCGAGGGGCACATCCTCCAGCCGTTCATCCTGGGGCGCGCGGTGCGCGTCCATCCGCTGGCGGTGGTCCTGTCGGTCGCGGCGGGCGGCATGATCGCGGGCATCGGCGGCGCGATCGTGGCCGTGCCGCTGGTGGCCGTCACCAACACGGTGGTGGGCTATCTGCACGCCTTCTCCAGGGAGCAGGCCCTGCGGCACGCGCCCCGGCCGAGAGGAGCGACGGCCTCGCGCGTGGCGCCCGTGACGGCTGCGCAGCAGAGCCGGGAGCCCGAACCTCCGGCCGACGAGGCGCCGGTCGCGCCGCCGCCCGGATAGTCGTCACCCAGGGCGTGCACGAACGCGGCAGGGCCCGTCGGCGACCGACGGGCCCTGCCGCGTTGCGGTGAGGTGGGAGAAGAGGCGGGAGGCAGGGGCGGCGCGGGCCGATCAGACGTCGGCCAGGACCGCTTCCGCGTCCAGCGTCACTCCGACCGCCTGGATCACCGAGGCGATCTTGAAGGCCTCCTGGACGACCTCGCGCTCGACGCCCGCCTTGCGCAGCACCTGCTCGTGGGAGTCGAGGCACAGTCCGCAGCCGTTGATCGCGGAGACGGCGAACGACCACAGCTCGAAGTCGACCTTGTCGACGCCGGGGTTGCCGATGACGTTCATCCGCAGACCGGCCCGGAGGTTGCCGTACTCGTGGTCCGACAGCAGGTGGCGGGTGCGGTAGAACACGTTGTTCATGGCCATGACGGCCGCGGCCGAGCGCGCCGCCTTGTAGGCCTCCGGCGACAGGTTCGCCTTCGCCTCCGGCGCGAGCTCGCGCAGCACGATCGGGGAGCGGGAGGCGATCGCGGTCGCCAGGACCGTGCCCCACAACTGCTGTGCGGGAAGGTCGGAGTTGCCGATGACCGAGCCCAGGTTGAGCTTGAGGTCCTTGGCGTAGTCCGGTATCGCGGACTTCAGGGCGTCGAGGGACATCTCAGCTCACTCCCCGGCCAGCAGCGCGACCGGGTCGAGGGTGCTCTCGCCCTTGGTCCAGTTGCAGGGGCACAGTTCGTCGGTCTGCAGGGCGTCCAGGACCCGCAGGACCTCCTTGGGGTTGCGGCCGACGGAGCCCGCGGTGACCATCGTGAACTGGATCTCGCGGTTCGGGTCGACGACGAACACGGCGCGCTGGGCGAAGCCGTCCTCGCCCTCGATGCCGAGGTCGCGCATCAGCTCGTGCCGCGAGTCGGCCATCATCGGGAACGGCAGGTCGGTCAGGTCCGGGTGGTCCTTGCGCCAGGCGTGGTGGACGAACTCGGAGTCGCCGGAGAAGCCGAGGATCTGCGCGTCACGGTCGGCGAACTCCTCGTTCAGCCTGCCGAACGCGGCGATCTCGGTGGGGCAGACGAAGGTGAAGTCCTTGGGCCACGCGAAGACCACGAGCCACTTGCCCTCGTAGGACTTGTGGTGGATCTGCTCGAACTCCGCACCCTTCTCCAGCGAGACGCAGGCGGTCAGTTCGAACTCGGGGAACTTGTCACCGACAGTGAGCACACGCTCTCCTTGCAGCGAAGGGATGTCCGGATTGCGGACACTCCTCGTGGGTTGGACGGCTCAGATCGTGGCACAGGGTGCATTGATTCGGGAAATGGCTACACTCGATTGGGTTGATCGAAGATCTTTATCAGTTACAGAGGGTAATGTGAACGCCAAGGGTGTGGGCGGCAGGATCGGGCGCGGTGGACCGGCCGGCGACGGAACGCGGGCCGGTGGAGTGTTCGTCGGCCGGGCGCCGGCCGATCGAGCGGTGGCCGGCAGGGGTGCGCCCGCCAAGCGACGGTCCCCCAGCCCGGCCCAGCTGCGGGCCTTCGTGGCCGTCGCGGAGCACCTGCACTTCCGGGACGCGGCCGCCGCCATCGGCATGAGCCAGCCCGCGCTGTCCGGCGCCGTCTCGGCCCTTGAGGACTCCCTCGGGGTCACCCTCCTGGAGCGTACGACCCGCAAGGTCCTGCTCTCGCCCGCCGGCGAACGGCTCGTCGTCCGGGCCAGGGCGGTGCTGGACGAGATGGAGGCGCTGATCGAGGAGGCCGACGCGGTGCGGGCACCCTTCACCGGGACGCTGCGGCTCGGCGTCATCCCGACCGTCGCGCCCTACCTGCTGCCGACCGTGCTGCACCTGGTCCACGAGCGCTATCCGCACCTCGACCTCCAGGTCCACGAGGAGCAGACCGCGGGCCTCCTCGACGGCCTGCACACCGGCCGTCTGGAACTCCTGCTGCTGGCCGTGCCCCTCGGCGTCCCCGGGGTACGCGAACTGCCGCTGTTCGACGAGGACTTCGTCCTCGTGACGCCGCTCGGCCACGAGCTCGGCGGACGGCAGGGCATCGCGCGCGAGGCGCTCAGGGAGCTCAACCTGCTGCTCCTGGACGAGGGCCACTGCCTGCGCGACCAGGCCCTCGACATCTGCCGGGAGGCGGGCCGCGGCGACGCGCCCGTGACCACCACGGCCGCCGGCCTGTCGACCCTCGTCCAGCTGGTCGCCGGCGGCCTGGGCTGCACCCTGCTGCCGCGCACCGCCGTCACCGTCGAGACCAGCCGCAGCACCCGGCTGCTCACCGGCTCCTTCGCCGACCCCGCGCCCGCCCGCCGGATCGCCTTCGCGATGCGCGTCGGCGCGGCGCGCGGGGCGGAGTACGAGGAGCTGGCGGGCGCGCTGCGCGGCGCGCTGCGCCCCCTGCCGGTCCGGGTGCTCGGCGACGACGACCGAGGTCTGCCAATCGGTCAAATGAGCTCCGAACAAAGCGATTTGGGTCCATCGGCGGAGCAACTTCCGTCAGCTGGGGGCAGGTCGGAAATCCCCCGCTGGGCGGTGCGCCCCGACTGATACACCTTCCCTCCTCAGCGCTACGCGTCAGGCGTGTGTGCGAGAGGCCGCAGGGGAGTGATGTCGGGCTGATGTCGGGTTACGAGCTGCTGGCACGCGACCTGGCCGCGTGCGGCCGGGAAGGCTTCACCGGAGAACTGTGCGCGACCGGCTCGCCCGGCGGCGTCTTCCATCTGGACGGCGGCCTGGTCGTCGCCGTCGAGTCGCCGGGCGCACCCGCCCCCGAGGCGCTGCTGTTGCGCTCCGGCAGGATCGGCGGCGAGGAGTGGACCGCGCTGGTGCGCGAGTCGGGCGGCGCGCGCTGGCCGGCCGCCGGGCTGGTCGCCCACGGCTACACGGGCGCCGCCCAGCTTCGGGTGGTGTGCGCGATGGCCCTCCAGGACGCCGCGTTCGCGGTCGTCGCGGGCAGCGTCGACGGCTGCGAACGCGGTCCGGCGACGGGCCCCTCGCCGGCCTCCGTCCCCGTCGGCGAACCGCCCACCCGGCTGCTCCAGGTCGCCTCCCGCAAGCTGGCCGCGCTGCTGGCGATGCCGTGCCCCGTGCGCCCGGACCGGGAGCGTCCCGTGCCCGCGCCGCTCTCCCTGGCGGCGGCTCGCCTGGGCGCCCTGCAGCGCGAGCTGCTCGCCCACGCGGACGGCCGGCGCACCGCCCGCGACCTCGCCTTCCGCACCGGTCGCGGGGTGTACACCGTCACCGTCGAGGTGGCCCGGATGCTGGGCGAGGGGCTTCTGGAGTGCGCGGAGTCGCCCCATCCGATCCCCGTCCGGCTGCCGCCCGACGGACACGGAGTGCGCCCCCGCGAGCCGGCGCCGCCCCCGCCGCAGCCGCCGCCGGCCCCGGAGGCGACGGCCCTGCCCCGCCGCAGGCCCGGCGCCAGCGGCATCCACGACGCCCTCACGCCGGAACGGAACGGCCCCGGCTGGAAGGAGTTCTTCCGCCTGCGCAACCCGACGGCGAAATGACGGCCCCGCCACCACCCCACGCCCACGCCGGGGCCCACGGCACGCGGACACCCCCACAGAGAACAGACGGTCACATGCCATCAGAATCAGGGGAGTTGCACTCATGGACCACAAAGCCCTCGCGCGGGAGATGCGCGGCCTGCGCGAGCAGGTGGCCGGGATCACCGACACGGCGGTCGCGGCGGCCGACGGACTGCTCATCGCCGCCGACACGGCCGACTCGATCGACCCCGAGGGCCTGGCCGCCCTCGCCGCGGCCGGCCTCGGCCTGGCCCGCCGCACCGCCGAGGCGACCGCCCGCGGCGCACTGCACCGCACGGTGGCCTACGGCAGCCACGGCTGCGCCGCGTTCTACGCGGTCGGAGACACCGCGCTGATGGTCGTCCTCGGCGACGAGGGCATGGACGTGGAGCGCCTGCACCGGGCGACCCAGCCGGCCCTGCGCCGGATCGACCTGATCCTCACCGACCGGACGACCGCGCGGACCGCGGCGGACGGGACGACCGTGAAGACCGCCGAAGGAGTCTGAAGGGATGGCGACGAAGCGTATGACCCCGGGTTTCTCCGACCAGGTGATGGGCCTGGTCAAGTCACTGCGTACGGATGCCCCCGACTGCGTCGCCTCGGGCGTCGTCGACATGGCCACCGGCATGCTGCTGTCCTACGAGACCGTCGACAACCACCCGCCGGAGGTGCTGGACCTGCTGGCGGGAGCGACGCTCGACCTGTTCCAGGGACGCACGGTCGTGATGATCGAGGACGTCTTCAAGGAGCGTCGCGGCATGCAGAGCGACAACCACTTCTTCCAGGAGATCCTCGTCAACAGCGAGAACCTCACCCACCTGTTCGTGAGGATGACCGAGCAGCAGGACGTCGTCGCGGTGGTCGTCTGCCGTAAGTCCGTGAACGTCGGCATGCTGTTCGCGCAGGTGCGAAGGGTGGTGCGGGAGTACCAGCTGTGAACGCGGCGTGGCGGCCGTGAACGCGGACGGTCCCTCCCCGGGCGGGGAGGGACCGTCGTCTGCCCGGCTCATTCCGTGCGCGGGCCGTACGTCATTCCGTGCGCAGACCCTCCGGCCGCATCAGCCGCAGCAGCGGCGGCAGGCTCAGCAGCGTCACCAGCAGCACGATCACCGCGCCGAAGCCGGTCATCGCCAGCACGCTGCCCCAGTCGACGCGGACGGTCGTGCTCGTCATCTTCAGCAGGATCGCGCCCAGCGTGAGACCCACCGCCAGGGCCAGCAGCAGTCCCAGCGCGATCGGGACGGCCGTCTGCCACAGCACCGACAGGCCCAGCGTGCGCCGCCGGGTGCCGAAGGCGACCAGCGCCGACAGGAGCTTCTTGCGCTCGCGCAGCTGTTCCAGCTGCGAGACCAGCAGACTCGCCCCGATCAGCAGCAGCACACACGCGGACCCGACGAACAGCCCGTTGCGGATGGAGGAGTACTTCGTGTCCTGCCGGGTGGCCGACCAGTTCATCGGCTGGGACAGCGGGTCCAGCCGCGCCGCCGTGTTGCGGGCGCGGTCGTAGGCGTCCGGCACCGACTCGTCGAACGAGAGGTACAGCTGGCCGCGGAGCAGCGTCGTGGCCTCCTTGGGCAGCGCGCCGGGCGTCAGCAGGAAGCCGCCGCGCCGCTGACCGGTCATGTCCGCGATCGCCTGCGCGTGCCGCACGCCCGCGGGCACGGTCCAGACGGTCTCCGTGGTCTTCCCCGGGAAGGAGCCGCCCGTCTCCATGTACAGCTTCCTGCCGGGCTGGTTCAGCTTCGGGCCGTCGGTGGAGTACTCGCTGCCGTCGAGGACGAACAGGTCGCCGTCCTTGCACGACGGCAGCTGAGCCAGCTCGCGCAGGGCCGTGCAGTCGCCGACGGTCAGCTCGGTGGAGAGGTTCGGGCCGTCCTTCGACTGCCAGGACCTGTCGCCCAGGTACTCCTCCCACAGGGCGGTGACCTTGCCGACGCCCTCGGTCTCGGCGAACTCCTGCCGGGTGTGGGCCAGCGACGGGCCGCGCGGCACCGTCACCTGCATCTGGGCGAGGTGCACGTCCTTGCCCGTGGACTTGGTGTAGTCGCTCTCCACTCCGGCGAACAGCATCTGCAGGGCGATGGCCCCGGCCACCGCGACCGCGATGCCGTTGACCATGCGGGCCGCCGTACCGCTGCTCAACTGAAGGCGCCGTACGGCCAGTTGCCAGGCGACTCCGCCCGCGCCGAGCCGGGCGACGACCTTCTCGACGAGCCACGGCAGCAGGGCGGTGATCCCGACGAGCAGCAGCAGCACGCCGCCGACCACCAGGTACTCGTTGAACTCGCCGTTGCCGCGGCCCTGTCCGATCATGGGGTAGAGCAGCGCGAGGCCGGCCACCGGCAGCAGCAGCCGCCACCACAGCCGGCGCCGCGCCGGCTTCGCCGAGCGGACCACGCCGAGCGGTTCGATGACCACGCCGCGCAGCGCGAACAGGGTGACCAGCACCGCGGCCGAGGGCACCGCCAGCGCGACCAGCGCGGCCAGCGCGGGGGAGGGGTTGAGGTAGCTGGGCCACACGCTCACGCCCATCACCTCGACGGTGCCGGCCACCTGGCGGCCGATCAGGAAGAACACCGTGCCGAGGACCAGTCCGAGCAGCGCGCCCGCCATGGCCTCGCCGGCGGCGATGCGCCGGGTCATCCCGCCGTCCGAGCCGATCAGCCGGAGCGCGGCGAGCCTGCGGTCGCGTCGTTCGCCGCCGAACCGCACCGCGGCGGCGATGAACACGGCGACGGGCATCAGCAGCACCACGATGACCACGAGGATCAGCAGGAGCAGCACCGGGTCGGCCTTCTCGGAGGTCCGCTGCGGGTTGCCGAACGTCTTGAGCCGGCTCGCCCCGTAGCCGTCGACGTGCGCGGCGAGCCCGGAGCCCCCCGCGTAGTAGGCGAGTTCCTGCGAACCGACCAGCCCGCTCTCGCCGATGGTCCCGACGACGCGGTACGGCAGCCGTTCCCGCAGCAGCGCCGAGCCGTCCGCGGCGAGCAGCTTCTTCAGGGCGGGCGAGACCACCATGTCGCCCTTGGCCGGGAACCGGCTCACGCCGGGCGGCAGCGGCGCGCGCGGCCCCTCCGGCTCCACCAGCCGGCCGCGGACGTCCTTGTCGCGGAACGTCGTGTCGACCTGCGCGATGACCAGGGTGTCGTCGCCCTTGGCCGGCGGCGGGTCGACGAACGCCCAGTCCAGCCGGGCCTCTTCGCGTTCGTGCCGCACGGAGATCACGTTCGGCACCGCTGTCGTCAGCAGCAGCACGGCGACGCCGAGCCCGACGCCGACGGCCGTCAGAACGGCCCGGATCCAGCCCTCCCGTCCGCCGGAGAAGGCGAACCGGATCCCCAGGCCCAGATCCCTGGACCACTGACCAGGACTCATACGACGCGCTCCATGTCGCGCGACTTGCCGTCCCGGACGACGATCTCGCGGTCCGAGTAGGCGGCGACCCGGGCCTCGTGCGTGACGAGGACGACGGCAGCGTTGGCCGTCCGGGCGGCCTCGGTGAGCAGCTCCATCACGCGCTCGCCGTTGAGCGAGTCCAGCGCGCCGGTCGGCTCGTCGGCGAACAGCACGCGGGGGCCGGTGACGAGCGAGCGCGCCACGGCGACCCGCTGCCCCTGTCCGCCGGAGACCTCGCCGGGCCGCTTCCGGCCTAGGTCGTCGACCTCGAGCCGTTCCATCCAGGTCAGGGCGGTGCGCTCGGCCTGCTTGCGCGGGGTGCCGTTCAGCCGCAGGGGCAGGGCCACGTTCTCCACGCAGGTCAGCTCGGGCACGAGCTGGCCGAACTGGAACACGAACCCGAACTCCGTGCGCCGCAGCCGGCTGCGCTGCGCGTCGTTCATCGTGGCGAGGTCGTGGCCGTCGTACATGATCGATCCGGAGTCGGGCGTCACGATGCCGGCGAGGCAGTGCAGCAGGGTCGACTTGCCGGAGCCGGACGGGCCCATCACCGCGACGACCTCGCCGGGGTGGATGGAGAACTCGGCGCCGTCCAGCGCCATCGTCGGGCCGTAGGCCTTGCGCAGGCCTTCCGCGACGAGGAGGGATCCCCCGGGGGCGTTCATGCGGTCACCGTGGCCTTCAGTTTGTCGAGGCGCGCGGCGGTCAGTTCCAGCCAGCGCAGGTCGGCCTCGAGGTGGAACAGGGCGTGGTCGCAGATCAGCTGGTCGGCCAGGTCGCCCCTGCGCTTGCGGTCGGTCAGGATGCGCATGCTCCGCAGGTGCTCCGCACGCTGCTCGTCGAGGATGTCGGCGGCGTCGCGACCGGTGAGCAGCGCGAGGACGATCTTCGTGTAGAGCGTGGACTGCAGGTACGGCTCGGGCTTCTCGGGCGTGGCGAGCCATCGCTCGACGTCGGTGATCCCGGCGTCGGTGATCGCGTACCGCTTGCGCTCGGGCCCGCCGCCTGCCTCCATGCCGTCGACCTCGACGAGCCCGTTCTTCAGCAGGCGCGACATCGTCGAATAGACCTGGCCATAGTGGAGCGGCCGGTCATGACCGAACTTCTCGTCGAAGGCCCGCTTGAGGTCGTAACCGTGGCGGGGTCCGGACTCCAGGAGTCCCAGAAGGGTGTGACCGATGGACATGCCAAGGACTGTACATGCGGTGTATACCCGGCGTGTATACGCGGAGTGCGCAGGTGGCAGCGGGGGGTGGGAGTGCGCAGGTGAGGGACGGTTGTCACCGTTTCGCAACAGCCGCGCATCCGCTCGGGCGGCCGGGCGTGACGCTCAGGCCGACGGCGGCCCGGCCGGGGGGCCGCCCGCGGGGCCTCCCCCGGGCGGGCTTCCCCCGGGGGGACGGCCACGGCGGGGCATGGGGCCGGCGTCGCCGGGCAGACGCCCCGCCTCCCGCAGCGCCCGCCGCAGCAGGAACTCGATCTGGGCGTTGGCGGACCGCAGGTCCTCCCCGGCCCACCTGGCGAGCGCCTCGTACACCGCGGGGTCCAGCCGCAGCAGCACCTGCTTGCGCTGCGGCCGGCCCTGAGGGGCCGTCCCCCCGGAGGGGACCGTCACTGGTAGAGGGTTCCGGTGTTCAGCACCGGCTGGGGGGCCCGGTCCCCGCACAGCACCACCATCAGGTTGGACACCATCGCAGCCTTCCGCTCCTCGTCCAGTTCCACGATGCCCTGCTCGGCGATCCGGCCGAGCGCGGCCTCGACCATCCCCACCGCACCGTCCACGATCTCCCGCCGGGCCGCGACCACCGCGCCCGCCTGCTGGCGCTGGAGCATCGCCGAGGCGATCTCGGGAGCGTACGCGAGGTGGGTGAAGCGGGACTCGATGATCTGCACGCCTGCCGCCTCCACGCGCGCGTGGAGCTCCACGGCCAGCTTCTCGGTGATCTCCTCGGCGTTGCCGCGCAACGAGAGCCCGTTCTCGTCGTGCGAGTCGTAGGGGTACTCGATGGCGATGTGCCGCACGGCCGCCTCGGTCTGGGTGGAGACGAACTCCAGGAAGTCGTCGACCTCGAAGGAGGCCTGCGCCGTGTCCTTCACCTTCCACACCACGACCGCGGCGAGCTCGATCGGGTTGCCGTACGCGTCGTTGACCTTGAGCACGGCCGTCTCGTGGTTGCGGACCCGGGTGGAGATCTTCTCCCGGGAGGTGAACGGGTTCACCCAGCGCAGTCCGTCCTCGCGGATGGTGCCGCGGTAGCGGCCGAAGAGCTGCACCACGCGGGCCTCGCCCGGCGCGACCGTGTTCAGCCCGCACATGGCGAGGAACGCGGCCACGGCGACCAGTATGCCGACGACGATGAGCGCCGCCTTGGGGCCGGCCGCGGTCATCACGGCGCCCGCGGCGATCAGCCCGCCGCCGGCCAGCAGTCCGAGCAGTCCGAGCAGCAGCGCGACCCCGCCCCCCACGCTGTGCGCGGGGAACTCGTGCACGCGCGGGGCGGGCATGTCGGGCGCGTCGGCGATGTCGACGGCGTGGGCGGGCTCGGCGGTGGCCGAAGGGTCGTGTGCGGACATGGTGGGGTCCCCCGTCTCTCGTCAGCAGCTGATTCAGCGATCGGCTGTCTAGCTAAGTGATATCACTTTACCCCGGGATGGCAACCCTGAGTCCCTCTCGAACGTCGAATCGGTGGGGACGCTCTACCGGTTCCGCCGTAGGGGGTGCGCATTCTCACGCCCTGCGAAGGCCGGAACGGGAGCGCTTCGTCATAGAGAGCGGTGTTAGCTTTCTGAGCTGACCTGGCCCTGCCCCGGGCACTGGTGTGACTGCCGAGTAGGAAGCGGAGCGAGCGGACTCATGGGACGAGCGGAAGAGAGACGAGCGCGACAGCGCGGTGGCCGCCGCGCGGCGCCCAGGAACCGCTCGACGGAGACGGAGCCGGTGGCGCCCCCCGCCCCCTCGGCAACCGGCGGGACCGGCGCCGCGACCGGCGGTCGCGCGGCCGCCCGCAGAGGCGCGAAGAAGAACGCCAGGGGCGGCAGGGGGAAGGCCGGCAAGAAGGACAAGAGCCTCATACGCCGGATCTTCACCTGGAAGAAGATACTGGGCACGTTCCTCGGTCTGACCGTCGCCGTGATCGGCGCCTTCGTCTGGCTGTACGTGAGCACGCCGATCCCTAAGGGCAACCCCGACGCCGACCTGCAGAGCAACGTCTACAAGTACGGCAACGGCGCCATCCTCGCCCGCGACGGCGAACTCAACCGCGAGAACGTCGACCTCGCCCAGGTGCCCAAGGCCGTCCAGCACACCTTCGTCGCCGCCGAGAACAAGACCTTCTACGGCGACGCCGGCGTCGACCTGAAGGGCACCGCCCGCGGTGTCCTCAACACGCTCATGGGCAAGGGCGCGCAAGGCGGTTCGACGATCACCCAGCAGTACGTCAAGAACTACTACCTGAGCCAGGAACAGACCGTCACGCGCAAGCTGAAGGAACTGGTCATCTCCCTCAAGCTGGACCGGGAGGAGTCCAAGGACTACATCCTGGCCGGCTACATCAACACCAGCTACTACGGCCGCGGCGCCTACGGCATCCAGGCCGCCGCCCAGGCCTACTACGGCGTCGACGCCGACAAGCTGAGCGTCGCGCAGGGCGCCTACCTCGCAGCCCTCCTGCAGGCCCCCAGCCAGTACGACTGGGCCGCCGCCTCCGACACCGGCAAGCGCCTGGTCACCGCCCGCTGGAACTACGTCCTGGACAACATGGTCGGGCAGGACTGGCTGAAGAAGTCGGAACGCGACGCCATGACGTTCCCGAAGCCCAAGGAGCCCAAGGCCGCCCCCGGCAAGGAGGGCCAGGTCGGCTACCTGGTGGACGCGGCCAACGCCGAGCTCGCCCGCCAGCTCGTCGCCCAGGGCGCCGCCGACGATCTCGAGTCCGCCAACGCCCTGGTCAGGAAGGGCGGCTGGAACATCGAGCTGAACATCGACAAGGCCAAGCAGAAGAAGCTCGAAGAGACGGTCAAGGAACAGCTGACCAGCAAGCTCGACAAGGACAAGCGCAAGGTCGACGGGAACGTCCAGGCCGGCGCGGTGTCCGTGGACCCGAAGACCGGCGCGGTGGTGGCCATGTACGGCGGCGTCGGCTACACCGAGCACTTCGTCAACAACGCCACCCGCACCGACTACCAGCCGGCCTCCACCTTCAAGCCCGTGATCCTCGCCGCGGCCTTCGACGAGAACGCCAAGACGCAGAAGGGCGAGCAGATCACCGCCGACACCGTCTACGACGGCACCAGCAAGCGCCCCGTCGTCGGCAGCGACATCGGCTTCGCGCCGGAGAACGAGGACGAGCAGGACTACGGCGACGTCACCGTCCAGACGGCGCTGAACCAGTCGATCAACTCCGTCTTCGCGCAGATGGGCGTCGACGTCGGCATGCCCGAGGTGCTGAAGGTCGCGGGCAACCTCGGCATGGACATCAAGGGCCTGAAGGCCGTGCCCGCCCAGACCCTGGGCACCATGGGCGCGAGCCCCCTGCAGATGGCCGGTGTCTACGCCACCCTCGACAACCACGGCAAGAAGGTCACGCCGGCGCTCATCAAGTCGGCGGAGAACAGCGCCCACCCGTCGTTCAAGCTCGCCAAGGCCATCGGCGGCCAGGTGATCGACCGGGAGGCCGCCGACTCCGTCACCTCGGTCCTCACCGGAGTGGTCGACGACGGAACCGCCAAGAAGTCCGTGCGCGACAACCCGCTGCGCAAGGGCCAGAAGGTGGCCGGCAAGACGGGCACCTCCGACTACAACAGGTCCGCCTGGTTCACCGGGTACACCCCCGACCTGGTGACGTCGGTCGGCCTGTTCGGCGAGGACGCCAAGACCCACGCCCAGGTGCCGCTGACCGGCGCGACGACCGGCGTGATGTCGGTCAAGGGCCGCATCAACGGCGGTGGCTTCCCGGCGCAGATCTGGGCGACGTACACCTTCGGCGTCTCGACCAAGGTCAGCAAGTTCGACCTGGAGACCGACCAGGGCGCGGCCGTCCGCACGACGTCGCCGTCCCCGTCCGCTTCGCCGTCGCCGAGTGCCTCGCCGTCGTCCTCGTCCAAGCCGAGCACGTCGCCGTCGTCGTCGCCGAAGCCGTCCTCGTCGCCGTCCTCGTCCCCGTCGTCGTCGCCGAAGCCGTCCTCGTCGCCGTCGTCGTCGCCGTCCCCGTCGCCGAAGCCGGACGATCCGCCCGGGCCGGGGGATCCCGACAACCCGCTCCTGGGCCAGTAGCGGGACGGCGCGAGAACACCGCAGAGGGGCGTCCGGAGATCTCCGGACGCCCCTCTGCGGCGTTCCTGGGCGGGGTCCTCTCGATGCGGCGAGAGGGACGCCCTAACCCCTGTTCAGCTCGAACCAGACCACCTTGCCGGTGCTGAGCCGCGTGGCACCCCAGCGCCGGGCCAGCCGGTTGACCAGGTACAGGCCGCGACCGCCCTCGTCGGTCGCCCGGGCCTGCCGCAGCCGGGGCAGCTGCGGCACGTCGTCCCCGACCTCGCAGCGCAGCACGTCGGTGCGCAGCAGCCGCAGCGTCACCGGCCGCGACGCGTACCGCACCGCATTGGTGACGACCTCGCTGACCAGCAGCTCCACCGAGTCGGACATGTCCTCGAGACCCCACCGGGACAGCGCCCGCCGGGCCAGCCGACGGGCCCGGCCCGGCGCCGCGTCCTCCGGTTCCAGGAGCCAGTACGCCACGTCACTCGGCGCGATCCCGTCGAAGCGGGCGGCGAGCAGCGCGATGTCGTCGTCCCGGTCGCCCGGGCCGAGCATGTCGAGCACCTCGTCGCACAGCGCCTCCAGCGGCGGCGGGTGATCCGGCCCGGTGAGCTGCGCGGTGGCCGCGAGCTTCTCCCGCAGCTGCTCTATGCCGGTCGCCACGTCCCTCAGCCGGGACTCCACCAGGCCGTCGGTGTACAACAGCAGCGTCGCCCCGGCCGGCGCGTCGAGCTCCACCGCCTCGAAGTCGACCCCGCCCACGCCGATCGGCGCGCCCGGCGGAACCCGCAGCACTTCCGCACGGCCGCCCAGATGCAACAGGATGGGCGGCGGGTGGCCGGCGTTGGCGATGGTGATGCGGTGCGCGACCGGGTCGTACACGGCGTACAGACAGGTCGCCATACGGTCGGTGCCCAGCCGCTGGGCCTGCTCGTCGAGGTGGTGCAGGACCTCCTGCGGCGGCAGGTCGAGACCGGCGAGGGTCTGCGCCGTGGTGCGCAGCTGACCCATGATGGCCGCCGACGTCATGGAGTGCCCCATCACGTCGCCCACCACCAGCGCCACCCGGCTGCCGGGCAGCGGGATGGCGTCGTACCAGTCGCCGCCGACCCGCGCGGTCTCCGCCGCGGGCAGATACCGCGAGGCCAGCCGCACACCCGTGGGACGCGGCAGGGTCTCCGGCAGCATCGTGCGCTGCAACTCGTCGGCGATGTACGCCTCACGGTCGTACAGCACCGCCTTGTCGATGCCCAGGGCGCTGTGGGTGGCGAGCTGGGCGGCCACCAGCAGGTCGTCGTTCTCGAACGGGATGCGCTCCGGACGGCGCAGGAACACCGCGGCGCCGATCACCCGGCGACGACCCCGCAACGGGGCCAGGATCGCCCGCTGACCGCCCGGGACGGCCAAGGTGCTGTCCGACCCCAGGAGTTCGGGCAGCGCGGCGCGTGCGGCCGGATGGTCGGCGAACACCGGACGCACCCCGCGCAGCACCTCCGCGAGCGCCCCGCCGGGCCGCACCTCGCACATGTCGCCCACCGAGGCGGACAGCTCCGCGGTCAGCTCCGCCGGCTCCGGGGGCGGCAGGGCCAGCGCCGCGAAGCCGGTCTCGGTGTCCCGCTCCTCCGGGATCCGGTCGGTGCGGCGCAGCCGCAGCATGATGCGGTCCGCCGCGGGCCGCTCGTCGCCGACCGGCAGCGGGTCGCGCAGATAGACGAGGATCGCGTCGGAGAAGGTCGGCACGGTGGCCCGGCACAGCCCCATCACGATCTCGTCGAGGTCCAGCCCGCGGGCGATCCGCCGGGTGGCGGCGCCCACGAACCGCAGGCGGTCGCCCTCCCGCCGCATGGGCGTGGGCCGGCCGGGCGTCAGCCCTGCGCCGGCGCGCCGCTCCTGGCCGCCGGGACCGCGTTCCTGGTGTCCGTCACCGCCCGGCTGGGCCGGGATGGACTCGGGCGCCGGGCGTGGCCGGTGCGTGTCCGACTCCGCGGTCGCCGAAGGCTGGGAGTGCTCGGCGCCCGCACCCGCCTCCGCGCCGGCCGCGTCCTTGCCCGTGGCTCCCTGGCCGCCCATGTCGCCCTTTCCGCCCTTGCCGCACGTCGTCGTACCCGAGGCGTCGGGCGGTAAGGCGGACGGGCCCGGCGCGGACGCCGGAGTATGCAGGAGTGCCCCACGGGGGTCCGTGGGGTCGACGCCCTGGGGGCGTTCGTAGGAGGTGGGCTGCTCCGTCACGCGTGTCGAATCCGTCCGTCCGGGGCTGCGCGCCGCGCGCGCAGTTGGTCCCGCAGGAAACCCGATACCCGGAATGCGTGTCCCTGGAACGGAATTCCCGCGTGGTCAGAGGTTGTTCCTGTGTCGCCCGGGGACCGCTCGCGGCCCGGGTGGCCGACGCCGCGCGTGCCGCCGGTGTTGCCCTCGTACCCCTCGCTCACGTCCTGCCGCCCCTCGGTGACGTTCGATCAGACCCGGCGACTGCTCCGGGAGTTACTGCCAGCGTGCCTTGCGGAGGACGATCCTACGTTTGTTGCCCGGGGGCGCATCAAGGGTCTCATGTGGACATGTGCGCGGGCGTACGGTCCCAGTCCTCCGGCAGCAACGGTACGGCCCAGGACGGATCCGGGCGCCAGTGCTGCCACCCCTCGTCGAACGGCGGCCCCCAGGCGCGGATGGTTTCCAGCGCCCTGCGGCCCGCCAGCAGCACCTGTTCGGCGACCGTCCGATCCATCAGTCCGTCCTGCTGGGCCTGCGCGAACTCGTCCTCGTCGCGCCAGCCCCAACTGTGATCGGGGTAGACGCAGATGTCCAGAAAGTGGTCCTCGGAGTCCACTCCGCCGCCCCAACGGGCAAGCGGCTGCTCCAGGTTGACGTACCAGTTCTTGAACTTCCAGCCCGGCTCCCAGAAGAGCCACACCGACCAGGGCTCGCCCGGCCGGGCCAGCTTCAGCACGCCCGTGCCGAACCAGCGGTCGCGCTGCACCGTGCGCGGCTTGGTGTAACGGGTGCGCAGCGGCTCCCGGTGCGGCGGCGTGCCGTCCGCGAGCACCGGCTTGACGCACTCCGTGCCCGGAGCGAGCCAGACCGCCAGCACCTCCGCGTCGTCGCGCACCACGGTGACCGGGCGGGCGATGTGGAAGCCCGCGCCGCCGTTCTCCCGGTAGCGCCACAGGATCCGGTCCCCGGGCTCCCAGAAGGCCGCCGCATCGCCCGATCCCACGCGTCTCACCGCTTCACCGTCTGCCATGGAGAGATATTAGGTGCCATGGCCATATGACGCTGCGGCGCGTGACACGGTTCTCACGCCGGGGCGCGAAAGGTCACGGGCGCGTCATCCGCAGGACATCCAGGGCCTCGTCGAGCTGCTGGACCGTCAGGTCGCCGCGCTCCACGTATCCGCCCGCGAGGACCGTCTCACGGATCGTCCTGCGCTCCGCCAGCGCCTTCTTGGCCACCTTCGCGGCCTCCTCGTACCCGATGTACTTGTTCAGCGGGGTGACGACGGAGGGCGAGGACTCGGCGTACTCGCGGGCCCGTTCACGGTGGGCGACGATCCCGTCGACGGTCCGGTCGGCGAGCAGCCGCGACACGTTGGCGAGCAGCCGGATCGACTCCAGCACGTTCTTCGCGATGACCGGCAGCATGACGTTCAGCTCGAAGTTGCCCGCGGCGCCCGCCGTGGCGACCGTCGCGTCGTTGCCGACGACCTGTGCGGCCACCATGAGGACGGCCTCCGGGATCACCGGGTTGACCTTGCCGGGCATGATCGAGGACCCGGGCTGGAGGTCGGGGAGGCTGATCTCGGCCAGTCCGGTGCGCGGCCCGGAGGCCATCCACCGCAGATCGTTGGCGATCTTCGTCAGGCCGACGGCGACGGTCCGCAGCTGCCCGCTGGTCTCGACGATCCCGTCCCGCGCGCCCTGGGCCTCGAAGTGGTCGCGCGCCTCGGTCAGTGGCAGCCCGGTGCTGCGGGCGACCTCCTCGATGACCGCGGCGGAGAAACCGGGCGGCGTGTTGATGCCGGTGCCGACGGCCGTGCCGCCCAGCGGGAGCTCGGCGAGCCGGGGGAGGGAGGCGGTGAGCCGCTCGACGCCGTACCGCACCTGGGCCGCGTAACCGCCGAACTCCTGGCCGAGGGTGACGGGCGTGGCGTCCATGAGGTGGGTCCGCCCCGACTTCACGACGTCGGCGAACTCCTGCGCCTTGCGGCCGAGGGCGTCGGCCAGGTGCTCCAGGGCGGGGATCAGGTCACGCGTGACGGCGGCGGTGGCGGCGATGTGGATCGAGGAGGGGAAGACGTCGTTGGAGGACTGCGAGGCGTTCACGTGGTCGTTGGGGTGCACCTGCCGGCCGAGCCGCTCGCCGGCCAGGGTGGCGAGCACCTCGTTGGCGTTCATGTTGGACGAGGTGCCGGAGCCGGTCTGGAACACGTCCACGGGGAAGTGCTCGTCCCACTTCCCGTCCGCCACCTCGCGGGCCGCCTCCTGGATCGCCTCGGCGATGTCCTTGTCGAGCACCCCGAGCCCCGCGTTGACCTTGGCCGCGGCCCCCTTGATCCGGGCGAGCGCCTCGATGTGCGCCCGCTCGAGGCGCTGCCCGGAGACGGGGAAGTTCTCGACGGCACGCTGGGTCTGCGCCCGCCACTTGGCCTCGGCGGGCACCCGGACCTCGCCCATGGAGTCGTGCTCGATGCGGTAGTCGCTCATGACCGGTACAGCGTGCGGGCCGCCCCGCTTGTTCCTGGCGCAGGGCCGTTCGGGCCACTGCGCCGGGCGGCGGCGCGCCGGGGCGTCAGCCCAGTCCCGGTCCCCGCACCGGGATCGAGGTGAACGTCGGCGCGGGGGCCGGGTTTTTGAAGAAGTCGTTGCCCTTGTCGTCGACGACGACGAACGCCGGGAAGTCCTCGACCTCGATCTTCCAGACGGCCTCCATGCCGAGCTCCTCGTACTCGACGACCTCGACCTTCTTGATGCAGTCCTGCGCGAGGCGCGCGGCCGGGCCGCCGATCGAGCCGAGGTAGAAGCCGCCGTGGCTGCCGCAGGCGTCGGTGACCTGCTGGGAGCGGTTGCCCTTGGCCAGCATCACCTTGGAGCCGCCCGCCGCCTGGAACTGCTCGACGTAGGAGTCCATACGGCCGGCCGTGGTCGGGCCGAACGAGCCGGACGCGTACCCCTCGGGGGTCTTCGCGGGGCCGGCGTAGTACACCGGGTGGTCCTTGAGGTACTGGGGCATCTCCTCGCCCGCGTCCAGCCGCTCCTTGATCTTGGCGTGCGCGATGTCGCGGGCCACCACCAGCGGACCGGACAGCGACAGGCGGGTCTTGACCGGATACTTCGTCAGCTCGGCGAGGATGGCGTCCATCGGCTGGTTCAGGTCGATCCGCACGACGTCGCCGGACTCGTCCAGGTGCTCGTCCGTGGTGTCGGGCAGGAACCGCGCCGGGTCGGTCTCGAGCTGCTCGAGGAAGACGCCCTCGGCGGTGATCTTCGCCACGGCCTGGCGGTCGGCCGAGCAGGACACGGCGATCGCGACGGGGCAGGACGCGCCGTGCCGCGGCAGACGGACCACCCGCACGTCGTGGCAGAAGTACTTGCCGCCGAACTGCGCGCCGATCCCGATCCGCTGCGTCAGCTCGAAGACCTTCTCTTCCAGGTCCTTGTCCCGGAAGCCGTGCCCGAGCGGGGAGCCCTCGGCCGGGATCTCGTCCAGGTAGTGCGCGGAGGCGTACTTGGCGGTCTTCAGCGCGTACTCGGCGGACGTACCGCCGACGACGATCGCCAGGTGGTACGGCGGGCAGGCGGCCGTGCCCAGCGAACGGATCTTCTCCTCCAGGAACTTCATCATGGAGGCCTCGTTCAGGACGGCCTTGGTCTCCTGGTAGAGGAAGCTCTTGTTGGCGGAGCCGCCGCCCTTGGCCATGAACAGGAACTTGTACGCGCCGCCGTCGGTGGCGTACAGCTCGATCTGGGCGGGGAGGTTGGAGCCGGTGTTCTTCTCCTCCCACATGGTCAGCGGGGCCATCTGCGAGTAGCGCAGGTTGAGGTTCAGGTAGGCGTCGTAGATGCCGCGGCTCAGCGCCGCCTCGTCGCCGCCCTCGGTGAGCACGTTCTGTCCGCGCTTGCCCATGACGATCGCCGTGCCGGTGTCCTGGCACATCGGGAGCACCCCGGCGGCCGCGATGTTCGCGTTCTTCAGCAGGTCCAGCGCGACGAACTTGTCGTTGGCGGAGGCCTCCGGGTCGTCGATGATCCGGCGCAGCTGCGCGAGGTGGGCGGGGCGCAGGTAGTGCTGGATGTCGTGGATCGCCTCGGCGGCGAGCTTGCGCAGCGCCTCCGGCTCGACCTTGAGGAACGTCCGTCCGTCGGCCTCGAAGGTGGAGACACCCTCGGAGGTCACCAGCCGGTAGGGGGTGGTGTCCTCTCCCTGGGGGAGCAGATCGGTGTACGCGAACTCAGGCATCTCGCCCATTCCTCACTCGACAGACGGCGACCGCCTCCATTGGCGGGCGCCCACCAGCGTAGAACCTGCCCCCGGCGGCGAGCCTGTGAGGTAAGGCTCAGTGGTCGGGGTCCGGCGGCCGGGCGGGGTATCGCGATCTATCGTGTTTCGGTACGCTGCTGTCGTGGACCTTCAGAAGCAGACCGCCGCACCTGCGCCGGCCGCCGAGCTGCGCGCCTCGGACGCCGACCGGGACCGTATCGCCGACATGCTCCGCGAGGCCCTCGCGGAAGGGCGGCTGACCGCCGACGAGCACGCCGAACGCGTCGAGGGCGTGCTGGCCGCCAAGACGGTCGGCGAGCTGCAGGCGTTCGTCCGGGACCTGCCCGCCGCGCACGAGCGGCGGGCCGCCCCGGCCGCCGCCCCCGGCCGGCCGCCGGCGGGCGCGATCCCCGCCGACCCCGACGACAACGTGGTGGCGGTCTTCAGCAGCGCCGTCCGCCGGGGCCGCTGGCGCGCCGGCCGCCGCATCCACGCGTACGCGGTCTTCGGCACCGTCGAGATCGACCTCACCGAGGCGCTCTTCGAGTACCAGCAGGTGGTGATCAAGGCGTTCTCGGTCTTCGGCAACGTGGAGGTCCGCGTCCCGGAGAACGTGTCGCTGCGCGGCACCGGAGGCGCGGTGCTCGGCAACTTCGAGGTGGACTCGCTCGACTCCCCGCAGTCCGACGCCCCGGTGGTCTACGTGGACGGCTGGGCGGTGCTGGGCAACGTGGAGGGCAGGCCCAAGCGGGGCAAGATCGTGGCGGACATTCTCGATCGGGTTCAGGACAAGGTCGACCGGAGTCTGCGCAGACACCTGGACCGCTGACGGTCGTCCGGCGGCGCGAGCGGTCCCGGCGGCGACGGTCCGGAACTCAGTGCATAGGCACGCGCACAGCGGGTAGGCCTGCTGCATCGTCTCTCGCTCGCGAAGCCGTCGTCAGGAGAAGACCCGTGCTGCAACCGCCGCATTCGCCCCTGCAGGTCGCCGCCGTCCCGGCCCGGCAGGCGCCAGGGCGCGACAGGGACCAGGACGACCCCTGGCACACCGACGCGGTGTGCCGGCGCGACGAGGCGGGCCTGTTCTTCGCGCCTTCCAAGGAGCCCACGGCCGCCCGGCTCTCCCGGGAGGAGGCGGCGAAGCGCGTCTGCGCGCGCTGTCCCGTCATGGTCGAGTGCCGCGAGCACGCGCTGCTGCAGCCCGAGCCCTACGGCGTCTGGGGCGGTCTGACCGCCGCCGAGCGCCGGGTGGTCCTCGCCCGGCGCCGCCGCCGTGACGTGGAGCTGCAGAAGACGGTGCGCGCCGCGGACCGCATAGCCCAGGCGGGCTGAACGCAGGGCGCCCCCTCCGCACCGGGGGCGCCCTCCTCTGCCGCTTTCCGGCCCTGCCGGGCCGGCGGCTACTTGGCCCGGTCGAAGTCGATCGCGCTGTAGGCCCGCAGCTTGCTCAGCCGGTGCTCGGAGTCGATCCGCCGGACCGTGCCGGACTTCGACCGCATCACGATCGAGTCGGTGGTCGCCGTCTCCGACCGGTACCGGACGCCCCGCAGCAGTTCGCCGTCGGTGATGCCGGTGGCGACGAAGAACACGTTCTCGCCCGTCACCAGGTCCTCGGTGGTCAGCACCCGGTCCAGGTCGTGCCCCGCGTCGATCGCCCGCTGACGCTCCTCGTCGTCCTTGGGCCACAGCTTGCCCTGGATGACGCCGCCCAGGCACTTCACGGCGCACGCCGAGATGATGCCCTCGGGGGTGCCGCCGATGCCGAGCAGCAGGTCGACGCCGGTGCCCTCGCGCAGCGCGAGGATCGAGCCGGCCACGTCGCCGTCGGAGATCAGCTTGATGCGCGCCCCGGTGGCCCGGATCTCCTCGATGATGCCCGCGTGCCGCGGCCGGTCCAGGATGACGACGGTGACGTCCTCCGGGGTGGCCCGCTTGGCCTTGGCGACCCGGCGGATGTTGACCTCGACGGGTGCGTCGATGTCGACGAACTCGGCGGCCTCGGGGCCGGTGACCAGCTTGTCCATGTAGAACACGGCGGACGGGTCGAACATCGCGCCCCGCTCGGTGGCCGCGAGGACGGCGATCGCGTTGGGCATGCCCTTGGCGGTCAGCGTGGTGCCGTCGATGGGGTCGACGGCGATGTCGACCTCGGGACCGGTCTGGTCGCCGACGCGCTCGCCGTTGAAGAGCATCGGGGCTTCGTCCTTCTCGCCCTCGCCGATGACGACCACGCCGTTCATCGACACGGTGGAGACGAGCGTCCGCATCGCGCGCACCGCGGCCCCGTCGGCGCCGTTCTTGTCGCCGCGTCCCACCCAGCGGCCGGCGGCCATCGCGGCCGCCTCGGTCACCCGGACGAGCTCCAGGGCGAGGTTGCGGTCCGGGGCCTCGGAGGGGACATCGAGTTCGGACGGCAAGTGATGGTGCTCGGTCATCGGAGCGCACCTTTCTGACTGATACGACGACGGCCGGATGAGGGTTCGGTCATCGACTCTATCGTCAGTCCGACAAAATGAGCAGGGGACCCCACGGATGAGCGCACCGGGCACCTGCGACGATAGGGGCGTGGCAGGTGCGAACGGCAGGCAGAAGACGGCCCGGGACATGATCCTCTCCCTGGGGCTCATCATGATCGCGGCGTGGGTGATCTATCTCTTCATCCCCCACGACGATCGCGCTCCCGACGTCAAGCGGGTCGACTACCGCGTCGAACTCCTCACGGCGCGCCGCGCGGCGTCGTACCCGGTGGCCGCGCCCGAGGGCCTGCCGAGCTCCTGGAAGGCCACCTCGGTGCGTTTCCGGGGCGACGAGTTCGACGCCTGGCACCTCGGTTTCCACACCCCCGACGGGGAGTACGTGACCATCGAGCAGTCCACTCAGCGGCGCTCGCAGTTCATCGAGCAGGCCAGCCAAGGGGCGACCGAGACCAAGGTCACCGAGCAGATCGGCGGTCGCACCTGGACCCGCTACACCGGCGGCCGTTACGACGCGCTCGTGCTGAAGGACACCGGCGGCTCCACCACGGTGGTCGCGGGCACGGCCGGCTTCGCCCAGCTCTCGACGATGGCCGGTGCGCTGAAGCTGGCGTGAGCGCCCGGCGCATGCGAGGAGGGCCCCCGGCGTCGCCGGGGGCCCTCCTCGTGTGTCAGCGGTCTCAGACGGTGGTGACGACCTCGTCGTAGGCGAGGCGCGGGGAGCGCGGGTACCAGGCGTCCTCGCCCGGCTTGCCGATGTTGACGACCATCAGCGGGGTGTGGTCGTCGTCGAGGAACTCCTTGCGGACGCCCTCGAGGTTCACGCCGGTCATCGGGCCGGCGGCGAGGCCGGCGGCGCGGACGCCGATGATGAAGTAGGCGGCCTGAAGCGCGGCGTTCAGGGCGGCGGCGCCCTCACGGGCCGGACGCTCGCTGAAGAACAGCTCCTTGGCCTGCGGGAACGCCGGGAAGAGGGTGGGCAGCTCCTCGTGGAACTCGTTGTCCGCGGAGAGGATCGCGACCAGCGGGGCTGTGGCGGTCTTGGCCTGGTTGCCCTCGGCCATGTGCTGCACCAGGCGCTCGCGGGCCTCGGGGGAGCGGACCAGGGTGACGCGCAGCGGGGTCTGGTTGAACGCCGTCGGGCCGTACTTGACGAGGTCGTAGATCGCCTGGACCTGCTCGTCGGTCACCGGCTCGTCGGTGAAGGTGTTCGCGGTGCGAGCCTCGCGGAACAGCAGGTCCTGGGCGGCGGCGTCAAGAACGAGAGACATGCGTGGACTTCTCCTTCGGGTGGCGTCCGGGTCCGGTACCGGACCGTGGTCCGGATCGGCTGACGGGACCGACAGTACGCGAGGGAAGTTCAACCTTCAACAAAGATGGGGCGGGGGTGATCCTCTTCACATCCACCGGATCCGCTCCCGCCCGGCTGCGGGCCGCTCCCGCCCGGCCCGGGCCCGCCCCGCGCAGGGCCGTCCGACGCCGGGCCGTCCGACGCCGAGCCGCCCCCCCCGGCCGGGGTCACTCCTCGTCCGGGGTCCCCTCCTCCTCGGCCAGCGCCGCGTCCAGCCGCTCCCGGGCGCCCTCCAGCCAGCGCCGGCACACCTTGGCCAGCTCCTCCCCGCGTTCCCAGAGGGCGAGGGACTCCTCCAGCGTCGTGCCCCCCGCCTCCAGACGCCGTACGACCTCGATCAGCTCGTCGCGGGCCTGCTCGTACCCGAGCGCCTCGTCCGTCCTGCTCGTCATGTCCCTGTGTTCCTACTCGTCTGCTCGTCGACTCGAACGGTGAACTCGCCCCCGGCCACCCGTGCGCGCAACGCCTCGCCCGCGGCCGCCTCGCCGGGGTCCCGCACCACGTGCCCGTCGGCCTTCTGCAGCACCGCGTACCCGCGCTGCAGCGTCGCGGCCGGCGAGAGGGCCACCACGCGCGCGTGCGTGTGACCCAACTCGGAGTCCGCGCGGTCGAGGAGATGGCCGAGCGTGCGCCGGGCACGGTCGGTGAGCGAGGCCACGTGATCGGCCCGCTCGTCGATCATCCTGTGCGGATCCTGTATCGCGGGCCGCGCCAGCGCGTGGGCCAACCCGCGCTCCTCCCGCTCCACATACGCCTGCACGCAGCGCCGCGCGCGCCCGCGCAGCATCCGCACCCGCTCCAGCTCCTCGCCGACGTCCGGCACGACCTTCTTGGCGGCGTCGGTCGGCGTCGAGGCGCGCAGGTCGGCCACGTGGTCCAGCAGCGGGTTGTCCGGCTCGTGCCCGATCGCCGAGACGACCGGCGTACGGCAGGCGGCGACCGCCCGGACCAGCTGCTCGTCGGAGAACGGCAGCAGGTCCTCCACGCTGCCGCCGCCCCGCGCGACGACGATCACGTCCACCTCGTCCAGCGCGTCCAGCTCCTTCACGGCCTGGACGACCTGCGTCACCGCGTGCACACCCTGGACGGCGACGTTGCGGACCTCGAAACGGACCGCGGGCCAGCGGTGCCGGGCGTTCTCCAGGACGTCCCGCTCGGCGGCGGAGGCCCGCCCGCACACGAGGCCGACCAGCTGCGGCAGGAACGGCAGCGGTCTCTTCCGCTCGGGGGCGAACAGCCCCTCCGCCGCCAGGGACTTCTTCAGCATCTCCAGTCGCGCCAGCAACTCCCCGACGCCCACCGGCTTGATCTCCACGGCCCGCAGCGACAACTGCCCGCGCGGCGCGTACCACTCCGGCTTCGCGTGGACGACGACCCGCGCGCCCTCGCCCACGACGTCCGCGACCGCGTCGAAGACCTGCCGGTAGCAGGTCACGCCCACCGAGATGTCGTGCGAGGGGTCGCGCAGCGTCAGGAAGACGACGCCCGCGCCCGGTCGCCGCGACAACTGGGTGATCTGCCCCTCGACCCACACCGCGCCGAGCCGGTCGATCCAGCCCCCGATGAGCCGCGACACCTGACCGACGGGCAGCGGGGCGTCCGCGGACGTGTTCACAGCCATGCCGACGAGAGTATCGGCCACGACTGACAACCCCGCTCCGCGCACACGCCGCCGGGCGGAACCGGGACCGGGACCGGGACCGGACCGGGACCGGACGCAGGGACGTGCCGCCGCCGGTCACCGGCCCCGGGAGCGCGGGCCGGGGACCGGGGAGCGCCGGCGGGGCCCCCGGGAGCGCCGGCGGGGCCGGGACGCGGCCTTACGATGGGACGCATGACTGCTTCGCCTGGCCGCCGCCGTGTCCTGCTCGCCGCTCCCCGGGGCTACTGCGCGGGCGTCGACCGCGCCGTGATCGCCGTGGAGAAGGCCCTGGAGCAGTACGGGGCCCCGGTCTACGTCCGGCACGAGATCGTCCACAACAAGTACGTCGTGCAGACCCTGGAGAAGAAGGGCGCGATCTTCGTCGAGCGGACGGAGGAGGTGCCGCCGGGCAACATCGTGATGTTCTCGGCGCACGGCGTCGCCCCCGTCGTCCACGAGGAGGCCGCGCGCGGGCGCCTCGCCACCATCGACGCGACCTGCCCGCTGGTCACCAAGGTCCACAAGGAAGCGGTCCGCTTCGCCCAGGAGGACTACGACATCCTCCTGATCGGGCACGAGGGCCACGAGGAGGTCATCGGCACCTCCGGCGAGGCCCCGGACCACATCCAGCTGGTCGACGGCCCCGCGGACGTCGCCAAGGTCGAGGTCCGCGACCCGTCGAAGATCGTATGGCTCTCCCAGACCACCCTCTCCGTCGACGAGACGATGGAGACGGTCGACGCGCTGAAGGAGAAGTTCCCGCTGCTCGTCTCCCCGCCCAGCGACGACATCTGCTACGCCACGCAGAACCGTCAGCTCGCGGTGAAGCAGATGGGCGCGGAGGCGGAACTCGTCATCGTGGTCGGTTCCCGCAACTCCTCCAACTCCAAGCGGCTGGTCGAGGTCGCCAAGCTCGCCGGCGCCCGCGAGGCCTACCTGGTGGACTTCGCGAGCGAGATCGACCAGGCCTGGCTGGACGGCGTGACGACGGTGGGCGTCACCTCCGGCGCCTCCGTCCCGGAGATCCTCGTCGAGGAGGTGCTGGCCTGGCTCACCGAGCGCGGTTACGGGGACGTCGAGCTCGTCAAGGCCGCGGAGGAGCACATCACCTTCTCGCTGCCCAAGGAACTCCGCCGCGACCTGCGCGAGGAGGCGGCGGCGCTGGCGGCCGGGCGGGGCAGGAGCGGCGCGACGTCCGGTACGACGGGTACCTCGGCCGAGTGACGGTCCGTCGGCCGTCGTAACGTGGAGCCATGCAGATCTTCGGCGTGGACATCGGCGGATCCGGGATCAAGGGCGCCCCGGTGGACCTCGACAGGGGCGACCTGGCTCAGGAACGACTCAAAGTGCTCACCCCGCAGCCGGCGACGCCCGAAGGCGTCGCCGACGGCGTGCAGCAGGTCGTGGAGCACTTCGGGTGGACGGGGCCCGTGGGACTGACCTTCCCGGGCGTGGTCACCGGCGGCGCCACGATCCGTACCGCGGCCAACGTAGACAAGGGCTGGATCGACACCGACGCGCGCGCCCTGTTCAGCGAGCGGCTGGGCGGCCTGCCGGTCACCGTCGTCAACGACGCGGACGCGGCGGGCGTCGCCGAGATGTCCTTCGGCGCGGGCCGCGGCCGCGGGGGCACGGTGATCCTGCTGACCTTCGGCACGGGCATCGGCAGCGCCCTGTTCGTGGACGGCGCCCTCGTCCCCAACACCGAGCTCGGCCATCTGGAGCTGCACGGCCACGACGCCGAGAAGCGCGCCAGCAGCAAGGCCAGGGAGGACCACGAGCTGACGTGGGAGCACTGGGCGCACCGGGTCCAGAAGTACCTCGCCCACGTCGAGATGCTCTTCTCGCCGGAGCTGTTCATCATCGGCGGCGGGGTCAGCCGCAAGGCAGACAAGTTCCTGCACTTCATCGAGGGCGTCAAGGCGGAGATCGTGCCGGCCCAGCTCCAGAACAACGCGGGAATCGTGGGCGCGGCGATGCACGCGGCGAAGACCGACTGAGGCGCGGCGCTCGCGGCCCCGACCACCGAGAGGGCCGCGACCGTGACACGACTACGACGGGTCCCGGCGGGCCGGTGGACGGCGGGCCGGGTTCCTGCGGCGGGCCGCCGCCCGGCGCAGACCGCGGGTCAGGACGGTCAGCGTCGCCAGCAGCGTCCCGCCGTACAGCCAGCCGACCTGGGTGGCCAGTGCCGTGACCAGCCCCATCAGACGCGCTCCGACGCCGTTGCCGCCGTCGGCCACCGCCAGCAGCCCGACGAAGAAGGCGATCGGCGCGACCACCGGCGCGGACAGCAGGTCGGCGTCGCGCACCCAGAGCGCGGTCAGCACGCACACCGGCAGGAACAGCACGCCGTACACCGTGAGCGAGGCGCCGAACAGCAGGCCGTCCAGGCCGCCGAGCACGCACATCAGCACCGAGCCGAACAGCCCCGCGCCCAGCCCGGTCAGCCGGGGGTTCGGCACTCTCCGCCGCGGCAGCGGTGCGGGTCCGTGTCCGGCCGGGGCCGGGCGGGGTTCGCGGCGGCTGCGCTCCGGGCCCGGCTGGGGCGGCAGGGGAGCCGTGTCCCGTCGGGCGTTCCGTGCGTCCCGACGGGCGTCCCGGTCCGGTGCCCGTGTCCTGTGTTGCTCCACCGGACCAACTTTGGTCTGTTTATGTGCCGAATCAGGTGTCGGACACGCCGTGCGGCGCGGCCTGGCCAAGCGTTCGACCGGCCAGCGGGGCCGCACCGGGACACGCCGTAAACTGGTGGACCGGTCAGCTCTCTGGCCCCTGGCCCTCTCACTCCGGGGCTGGCCCCTCGGCCCTCTCACCACGGGAAGTCGCAACGTGTCGCTCACGATCGGAATCGTCGGTCTGCCGAATGTCGGCAAGTCGACCCTGTTCAACGCCCTGACCAAGAACGACGTGCTGGCGGCCAACTACCCGTTCGCCACGATCGAGCCCAACGTCGGCGTGGTCGGCGTCCCCGACGCCCGGCTCACGAAGCTGGCGGAGATCTTCTCCTCCCAGCGCGTCCTCCCGGCGACGGTCGACTTCGTCGACATCGCGGGCATCGTCCGCGGCGCGAGCGAAGGCGAGGGCCTGGGCAACAAGTTCCTCGCGAACATCCGCGAGTCCGACGCGATCTGCCAGGTCATCCGTGCCTTCAAGGACGAGAACGTGGTCCACGTCGACGGCAAGGTCTCGCCGAAGGACGACATCGAGACCATCAACACCGAGCTGATCCTCGCGGACCTGCAGACCATCGAGAAGGTCCTGCCGCGGCTGCAGAAGGAGTCGCGGATCAAGAAGGACGTCGCCCCGAAGGTGAAGGCCGTCGAGGAGGCGAAGGAGATCCTGGAGAAGGGCGACACGCTCTTCTCGCAGGGCGTCCTCCAGGGCAGCGAGCGGGCCGAGCTCCTGCACGACCTGCACCTGCTCACCACCAAGCCCTTCCTCTACGTCTTCAACGTGGACGAGGACGAGCTGACCGACGACGCCTTCAAGGACGAGCAGCGCGCCCTCGTCGCCCCCGCCGAGGCGATCTTCCTCAACGCCAAGCTGGAGCAGGACCTCGCCGAGCTCGACGAGGACGACGCGATGGAGCTCCTGGAGTCCGTCGGCGCCGAGGAGCCCGGCCTCGCCACCCTCGCCCGCGTCGGATTCGACACCCTCGGCCTGCAGACGTACCTCACGGCCGGCCCGAAGGAATCCCGCGCCTGGACCATCAAGAAGGGCGCCACCGCCCCCGAGGCGGCCGGCGTGATCCACACCGACTTCCAGAAGGGCTTCATCAAGGCGGAGGTCATCTCCTTCGCCGACCTGGTGGAGACCGGCTCGGTCGCCGAGGCCCGCGCGAAGGGCAAGGCCCGCATGGAGGGCAAGGAGTACGTGATGCAGGACGGCGACGTGGTGGAGTTCCGCTTCAACGTGTAGCGGCTGATCCATCACCACGTCGCTGATCTGGCAAACATGCAGGTCAGGGAGGGTCCGACTCTTCGGGGTCGGGCCCTTGGTTTTTTCCCGTGCTGGGATGGTGCTGGGATAGCTGACCCCTCGTCACCTGTCGTCATCCCTGGTCATCCGTACCGTGCTGGGATCGTGCTGGGATGGGATGAAAAGCCCGTGCTGAGTCTTGGGCAGATCTGCTCGGTGAGCTGGGTGCGCAGGGTGGGCGGGAGAGGTTTCATCCACACGCCTTCTTCGCGAGCCTGGGATGCCACGAGGATTCGGGCGTGGCACTTTTCCTACTCGTTTGACACACTCGGGGTATGGGTGAGACGACGTACAGCATCGGGGAAGGCCCGGCGACGCGGGTGAGCCTGTCGCTGCCGGAGGGGACCGCAGAGGCAATCCGGGCGCGGGTGGGCAAGCGGGAGTTCTCCGCGTTCATCGCCGAGGCGGTCGAGCGTGAGCTACGGGGGCAGGTTCTGGACGAGTACCTTGCGGACTACGAGAGCCGCAGGGGGCCTGTCTCCGAGCCGGCCCGTCAGCGGGCGCGGCAGGTCTTCGACGAGGTGTTCGCCGAGGAGGCCGAGTGGCCCGCCGCAGGCTGAGTCACGAGGGGACGCTGGTCCTCGACAGCGAGGGACTCTCGAAGCTGCTCGGCGACGACGAGCAGGTGGTGGCTCTGATCGCTGAGGCGCGCTCGCGCGGCATGGAGGTCGCGATCAGTGCGCTCACCATTATCGAGGCCGTCCATGCCCGTACGAACAAGTCCCGCCTGAACTGGGTGCTGTCCGGGCTGCGGGTCGTCCCGGTGGGCGACGAGGAGGCGAGGGCGGCCTCGAAGTTGCTGATGAATGCCGGGTTGCACGGGCATGAATACGCGATCGATGCGGCGGTCGCCGAGGCCGCGCTGCGACAGCACCGACCCGTGGTCATGCTGACTTCTGATATCGACGACATGGCCAAGCTCTGCGGCGAGCGGGTCCGGCTTGTGGCGGTGTGATTTCCCCTGGTTCGCTTTCTGCTTTTCGGCGGTTGGTCAGTGAGTGGCGGTGGAGCTGCAAGTATCGGGCCGATCACCGGTTTCGGTAACCGGCGATCCGCCGCTATGTTGCCGCTCTTCCGCCTCTTGGCGAGTTCCGTAGGCCGCGGGCGGAGCGCAAGCCTCAGTAGGAGCGTCGCCGACATGCTGCCGCGGGCATGCATCGCTGACCCTGTGGTGCCGTTCCCGCAACGGATGAGAAAGCATGTTGGAGGGCTGTCGGCGAGTTGCGACAATGTGTCTGTTTCCCAGGCGGAGGACATTGTTCTTTTTCGTGTGTGCGGGATGCGGCGCCGAGTTGACCACCCTGCTGTCCCAGGTCTCACTGCCAGTCCACGCACGTCAGAAGTACGGGAACGGGGCCCAGCTTCCGGTGCTCATGGAGTCCTTGACGTTTGCCGTGGACCCGGACCCCTGGGGAGGGCCGTGGCGGATGTGGGACGAGATCGATCCGGGCGAGGCGGAGGCACGAGGCGTCTACGCGCCGGTCTACGCCCTGTCCGACAGCCCGCCCGGGGCGAGTGTCATCGCGCCGGGTGATATCCGTGGAACCCGGCTGATCCCCGAGAAACGCGGCGGTGCCTGCTGCGGTCTCGACGGAGCCGACGGGCCCAACACGGCCTGTGAGACATGCGACCTCCCCGTGGCGACCAGGGTCGACGACTGCTCGCTCTGGCAGGCAGTGCGTCTCAGCCCGGACGCCGTGCACCGCGTCCCCGTTGACGGCATCCACGTTGCGCCCCGCTCTTGGTCGGAGCTCGCAGAGAAGGGGGACAAGACGCCCCCGTTCGAGCCGATTGCCACGTGGGGAGGACGGATGGGGTCGAACCATTACTGGTCGTGGAGCCCGCAGTGGGAGGCGGCGGCGGGCCAGGCGCTCGCCCACCTGCTGGTTGCCTCCCAAGGGCAGCCGGTGAAGGTTCCGGGCGGTCTGACCGCGGACGTGTTCCAACGCGCGCTCGACGCCCTGCTGCCCGCAGGCCCTCCGAAGCGGCGCGCCGTCCTGGCTGGACCGGGACAGCCCTCCCCGGACGCGGCCGTCGACATCCTTCTCGTACCGGTCCATCCCCAGACAGGTCAGACCTGGACGCCCGCCGGCCCCACTGCGTCGGCATACCTGGTGCCCCTGCCGCTGGGGGTGTGGCTGTGGCTGGTCTCTCCCCAGCCCTACTTGCCGGTGCCTGCGTCAGGTCGCATACCCCAAGACGTACTCCGCGACGACCCTCTCCCGCTGCTCCCCAACTATCTGTTCCGGGCCGACCGGGAAACGTTCCTGCACACCTTGGTCCGGCTGCCAGCCGTGCGCAGCCCGTGGCTGCACACGATCGTCGAGAACCTCACGCAGCGCACCTCGGCCCACCTCCTCTAGCCGTCTGGCAATCGAACAGCTCCAGACGCTCGTGCCTCCCGAAGTGGTCGACATCTGCCGTCCAATCTTCGGACCTCACCCGTCAGAAGCGCGGCCCGACAGTGGGATGCGAGACCAACGCGCAGGCAGCGATCTGCAGTTGCGCTTCCCACGCCGCCTCGTCGAGCCCCGATGTGTACTCGATGCAGCACGCGCATGGCGGGAGTAGCGCCAGGAATGCTTGCTCCTCAGTGGTCTCGACCTCCATCTCCGACCAATCGTCCGATGCCAACTCGGCGAGATCCACCTCCCCGGCAGTGAATCGAGCGGCCAGCCTGCGCAGCGCGTACCGACGGGCAAGGTGGCGATCGGGCAGATTGATCCCCAATTCTTCAAGAGCCTGCTCGAACGTGTCGCGGATGTCCCGGGGGTCCGCGTGACGCGGCAGGCCGGCGAGCTCGCACAGGGTCGGCGTGTCCATTCCCCCTGCGAGTGACTGGGCAGCGGTCATCGGTAGGTCTTCCAGACACAACTGATCCGCCTGATACAGCCACGCTGCCTCCACCAGGGGCGGACAAGTGCCGTGGACAGGGCTGTCAGGCTCGAATGTCTCGTCTATCGCTGCCATGGTTCATACGATGCCAGCGCGGCTCGCGAGACAGCCTTGCGATTCGGACTGCCTCGGCAAACCGTCCTGTGGTCCGCCCCAACACATGCTGTTACTCCGGTGACACTCCGCGACCGCTCCCCAAATCTAGGGCCCCAGGTCAGCTTGATCATGCGCGGATCGTAGAGGCGCGTGCGGTGCGCCGCAGGGGGCCACGGGGGCGACGAACTGCTGGCGGGCTGTGCCGATGCGATCGCGGCGTTCCGTGAGCTGCTGGATCGGCACCTGCGGTCGCGGCCGGACGACTACTTCGCGACCTTCCTCGACTCGCTCGCGGCCGAAGAGCGGTACCACTGGAGTGCGGCCCTGGGGGACTTCTCGGATGACTTCTATGAGGTCGCCTGCCCTCACTGCGCTGTCGAGGTGACGATTGCTATAGGCGGCTACGGGCGCTACTCAGCGATCCGGGACTGAAACCTGGGCGACGTGGACCGACGGGGACTGCGGCCGGCGTCCCCCGAGGGCCTCTCCGGCATCGGTCGATGGATGCACGAGACTGCCGTCCGCGATGGCGAAGCCGTGCTCGCCGACGGTATCGCCCATCTCTTCGGCCATGCAGAATGCCCGCGCTGTGCCGGCGTCTTCACCATTGCGGATGAGTACGCGGCTTCCAATCGTCGTTCTTCGCCTCGACGGCCCTCGCGAACGGCGTTCCGATCCACGAAGTGAGCCGCTGGCTCGGTCACCGGAACATCAAGAACACCGTCGACACGTACGGGCACCTGGTGCCGGAGGCGTGGGACCGGTGCCGGGACGTGATACAGCAGGCGCTTCGACCGCCGCCGGTACGCGCCGTTGCCGTGGCGGTATGACGTGCTGACTCGGCGACACGGTGCTGACTTGGTGCTGACCCTGTGCCCCTTCGAGGGGCGGAAACCCTTGGGAACACTGGGCAGGAGGGAGTTCTATGAACGTTCCCGCTTCAACGTGTAGTAGCGGATGTACAGGTCGTAGAGGGTCCGGCCCTTCGGGGTCGGGTCCTTGCGGAGGCCTTCGGCTTCGGCGCGGGCGGTCACGGGCGGTCCCGGCGCCAGAAGGTGGGGAGCCACCAGCAGCGCCCCGCCCGCCCCGCCGACCACGAGATCGACGGGGCGGGGCAACAGGACCGTCCGGATCGACGGCGCACACCGCGCACACCGCGCACACCGCGCACACGGCGCCGCGGCGGGAGGTGCGGCCGGGTGTCAGGCGGCGCCCAGGGCGCCGCAGCGGAAGATGTGGCGGTCCACGGGGTCGTCCCGCAGGATCGCCCCGCGCAGGTCCTGCAGCTCCCGGCTCAGGTCCAGCCCCAGCCGGGCGGTCATACGGGCTCGTGCCGACGACAGCACGCGCAGCGCGTCCGCGCGGCGGCCGCATTCGTAGAGCGTGGCGGCCTGGAAGGCCAGGAGCATCTCGTGCTCGGGGTGCTCGACGGTGAGCCGCGCGAGCTCCGCGGCGAGCGACGAGTAGTTGCCCAGCTTGAACTCCGCCGCGACGCGCAGCAGTTGCGCCGAGATCAGCAGCTCGTCGAAAGCGGTGGCGACGCCTCGCCGGGTCCGCTCGGATGCGACGTCCTCCAGCACCGCCCCCCGCCACTCGGCCAGCGCGGCCGAGGCGAGTCGTGACACCTCCCGGGGCTCGGTGCCCCGCTGGGCCCGGTCGACCAGCTGGGTGAAGCGGTGCAGGTCCACCAGCTGCGGATCACCGGTCAGCATGTACGTCGAACCGCTCCGCGCCAGCCGTACCGCCCCGTCGGCCCCGCCCCGGCGCAGGCTCGCCCGCAGCCGGCAGACGTTCACGTACAGGTCGGCCCGGGACCTCGGTCGTTCGTCCTCGTCGGAGAGCAGATCGGACAGGCGGTCCATCGGGAGCGGGCGGCCGATCTCCAGCAGAAGTAAGCCCAGCAGCAGACGCTCGCGGCGGCGCCCGATGGCTCTGGGGTGTCCGTCGACGGTCCATTCAACTCTGCCGAGCACTCGAAAATATGACCCCGTGGCATGCATGCGGTCATGGTGCTCAGCCCGTCATGGTCCTGGCAAGGTGTTGGCATCCTCCTGGCAGGCCCCACCTCTCACACTGCTCCCAAGTGCAACCGCGCCCAGGGGGTCGAAACGTGCCATACGTCATAGCCGGTCTGGTGCTCGTCGGAGCCGTCGCCCTGCTCAACCTCGTCCTGCTCCTGGTCATCCTGCGCCGCTGGCAGGAGCTCGAAGCCGTCCGCCGACGCGGTGACTTCGCGGCCCAGGGGCCCCAACCCGGGGACGGACTCCCGGACTTCACCGCCACCGCGCTCAGCGGGCGGACGCTGACCCAGGACGAATTCCGCTCCGGGGAACTGCTGCTGGGCGTCTTCTCCCACGACTGCCCGTCCTGCACCGACGCCCTCCCCGACTTCGCCGAACGGGCCGACCGGACCCGGGCAGCGGGCGGCCGGGTGCTGGCCCTGGTGATCGGCGCCGAAGCAGGCGAGAGCAGTCTGACCGCCCGACTCGTCGGGCCGGCGGACGAGGTGGTGCCGGAGCCCGAGGCGTCACCGCTGTTCCGCGCCCTGCGGGTCCCCGCCTTCCCCACGATTCTCGGATACCGGGACGGCGTCGTCGCCCCCTCCGCCGCCGACCGCGAACCGGTACCGGCGGCCTCCTGAGCCCCGGTGCGACCGCGGATCGCGGTCGCACCGCGGAGTACGCACATCCCATCCCCACAGGAAGAGGAGAACCATGCGCACACTCAAGGCCGGTGCGGGCCGTCTGATCGAGCGGATCCTGCCCAAGGCCGTCGCCGACGCGGGCTGCCCGCCGGACTGCTGGACCGAGTGGAGCACCAGCGCCCAGCGCTGCCGTCGCTGCTGCTACACCGGCGCGTGCAAGGTCAGCTGCGGAAGCTGGGACTACTGCTGAACCACCGCGGGGCGGGCCGCGTGCGGCCCGCCCCGTGCCCGCCGGCCCAGCACCCCTTCACCCGGAGTCCCCCTTGTCCGACCTGCTGCTCGTCTGCCGCCTGACCCTGATCTGCGTGCTGGCCGTGGCCGGCGTCGCCAAGCTGCGCGACCGCCGCCGGTTCGCCGCGGCGCTGGGCGACCTCACCCGGCTGCCCGCCGCCGCCCGGCCGGCGCTCGCCGTCCTGGTGCCCGCGGCCGAGCTCCTCGCCGCCGTGCTCCTCGCCGTGCCCCGGACCCTCACCGCGGGACTGGCCGTCGCCGCCGCGCTGTGCGCGGGATTCAGCGTCGTCGCCGTCACCGCCATGCGTCGTCGCAGCTCGGCCGGCTGCCCCTGCTTCGGCAGCAGGACCACCGTGCCCATGGGCCCCTGGCATGTCGCACGCAACGCCGTCCTCACCGGGCTCGCGCTCCTCGGCGGTGTCATCGCCCTCGACCAGGGCGCCACCGCCTCCTACGACGCCCCGGCACTCGTGCTCGCCGTCGCGGTGGCCGGCTACCTCACCACGCTCGCCGTCTTCACCGACGACCTCGCGTTCTTCTTCTCCGCCCGCACCGGCCAACGCTGAAAGGACGATCACACAGTGAGCTACGCCATCGCCGGCCTCGCCCTTCTCGCCGCGGTCACCCTCGTCAACGCCCTCCTCACCGTCGCGGTCAGCAAACGGTGGCGGACCACGATGGCCCCGGCCCCGCCCGCCGCCGCCCCGGGGCCGCCGGCGCTCGCCGTCCAGGAGGGCGACCGCGCCCCCGCGTTCACTCTGCGCACCCCGGCGGGCGACGTCGGCGCGTCCGCCCTGGCCGGGCAGCCCGCCCTCATCTGCTTCCTCCGCCCCGACTGCGGCCCCACCCGGGACAGCCTTCCCGGGATCCGGCGCTGGGCCGAGGCGAACACCCCGTCAGGCGCGCGGCTGGTCGCCGTCGTCAGCGGCTCGCCCGCCGATGCGGGCCCCTTGCTCGAAGCGGTCGGCCCGCTCACCGCACTCACCGCCACCGACCCCCTGGACGGGCCCGTCGCCGGAGCCTTCGGCGTCCGCCACCACCCGTCGTTCGTCCTCCTCGACGCCGACGGCACCGTCACCGGGACGGGCATCGGCCAAGGCTCCCTGCCCGCGCTCGACCTTCTGTCCGCATGAGCGGGCGGTCCGCCTCCCGCCCCGCCGACGTCCTGCGGGGCCTCGGCGCCGTCCTCGCCCTCACGGTGCGGTCCTGCCCAGGGGCGCTCGCCGCCCGCGTCGCCACCGTCGTCATCGCGGGCACGGCCCCCGTGGCGGCGTCCTGGCTGCTCAGGTACGTGGTCGACAGCCTCACCGCGCAGGGGTTGCGCGCCTCGGACCTCAACTGGGCGGCGGCCGGCATCGGCCTGTTCACGGTCCTCCTCGCCGCTTCGTCGGCGCTCTCCTCCTACGCCGACGGCCGTATCCGCCGCGCCACCTCCACCCGGGCGCAGAGCGAGCTGCTCACGGCCGTCAACCGGCTCAGTGGTCTGTCCAAGCTCGAACAGCCCGCCTTCCACGACCGCGTCCAACTGGCCGTCCAGAGTGCGCAGGGGGCCGAGCGACTGGTCGGCGCCGCCCTTCAGGGCGCCCAGAGCCTCCTCACCCTGGCGGGTTTCCTGACGAGTCTGCTGCTCGTCAGCCCCACCCTGGCCGCCGTGCTCGTCGTCGCGGCCGTTCCGGCCCTCTTCGCCCATCTCGCCAACAGCCGGCATCGCGCGGACATGTTCTGGCGCACCAGCAGCCTCGCCCGCCGCCAGATCTTCTACCGAGGGCTGCTCACGGACTCCCAGGCGGCGAAGGAGATCCGTCTCTACGGCCTCGGCGACTACTTCGCGCAGCGGCTGCGCACCGACCTCGACAGCATCAACCGGCAGGAGGAACGCCTCGACCGCCGCCTCGTCGCCTACGAGACGGCCCTCGCGGTCCTCGGAGCGGCCGTCTCCACCGCCGCGCTCGTCTGGGGGGTGCACCGGGCAGCCGCCCACGTCCTCACCGCCGGTGACGTGTCCCTCCTGGTGGCGGCCCTCGCGGGCATGCAGACGGCGCTCGTCGGCCTGGTGGGGTGCATCGCGCAGAGCCACCAGACGGCGCTGCTGTTCAGCCACTACCTGCATGTCGTCCAGGTCCGCGACGACCTCCCCGCCCCGGCCGCCCCCCTCGCCCCACCGCCCCTGAGCCGGGGCCTCGAACTGCGGGACGTCTGGTTCCGCTACAGCGACGACGGACCGTGGATCCTCCGCGGCATCAGCCTGTTCGTCCCGCACGGCACCAGCCTGGCCGTCGTCGGACTCAACGGGGCCGGCAAGAGCACCCTCGTCAAACTGCTGTGCCGGCTCTACGACCCGCAGCGGGGCAGCATCCACTGGGACGGCGTCGACATCAGGGAGTTCGCCGCGGACCAGCTGCGCGAGCGGGTCAGCGTCGTCTTCCAGGACCCGATGGAGTACGACCTCACCGCCGGGGAGAACATCGGCCTCGGCGACCTCGCGTCCCTCCACGACCACGGGCGCATCCGTGCTGCCGCCGACGACGCGGACATCCACACGGCCCTCACCCGCCTCCCCCAGGGGTACGACACCATGCTCAGCCGCATGTTCTTCCCCGACGACACGGAGGACACCAGCCCCGGCGTCCAGTTGTCGGGCGGCCAGTGGCAGCGCCTCGCGCTCGCCCGCGCCCTGATGCGTTCCGAACGCGATCTCATGATCCTGGACGAACCCGGCACCGGCCTCGACGCGGTCGCCGAACGACATGTCCACGACCGGCTCACCTCGCTCCGGAAGGGCGCGACGAGCATCCTCGTCTCCCACCGTCTCAACACCGTCCGCGCCGCGGACGCCATCGTCGTCATCGCCGACGGAACCGTGCGGGAGGCGGGCACCCACGGTCAGCTCATGGCCGCCCAGGGCGCCTACGCCGAGCTCTTCACCACGCAGGCGCAGGGCTACGAGGAGACCGTCCGGTGACGGTCGCGGCGTCGGCGCTCCTCACCCTCGCCGCGCTCCTCGCCGCGGCCCTGACGCTGGCGCGCGGGCGGCTGGTGGCCGTGACCGTCCGCGGGTACAGCATGTCGCCGACCCTCATGCCCGGCGACCGGATCCTCCTGCTCCGCGGCAGACGCCGGGTCGCGACGGGCCGGGTGGCCGTCGTCGTCGCGCCCCACCCCGAACACGGTTGGCGCACCCCGACAGGCACCGCGCCCGAGTCGAGCGACGCGTGGGACGGGTGGTACGTCAAACGCGTCGCCGCCGTCGCCGGTGAGCCCGTGCCGCGCTGGGCAGGCCGGTGCCCCGGCACGCACGTGCCGCCGGGGATGCTCGTCCTGCTGGGCGAGCAGCCGGGCTCGAGGGACTCCAAGCAGCTGGGCTACTGCCCCGAGGACAAGCTCATCGGGACCGTCCTGTTCCGCCTGCGTGCCGCCGCGGCCCGAAACACGCTCTAGTCAGGCGCGCCGGGGCGGGGTGAGCTTGTCCAGGTCCAGGCTGATCTCGAAGGGCACCGGCCGCCGGAGTGCCCCTCGGAAGATGCCCGCGGGCGCGTAGGCACCGGTCGGCTCGTCGAGTTCGTAGACGTGTACGACGGGATCCCCGTCCTCGTCCTCGATGCGCCAGTAGTGCGGGATGCCCGCCTCCGCGTACTTGCGGAGCTTGACCGTGCGATCCCGGTGCGCGGACTCGGGCGAGACGACCTCGATGAGGAGTTTCACGTCCTCCGGGGCGTACCAGGTGCGGTCGGGGTCGTAGGGCACGTTCGTCAGCAGGAGGTCCGGCTCGGGGCGGTTCCGGTCATCGAGGCGGATCGTCATCTCCCGCTCGACCTCGATGCCGGCCGGCGCCTGCGCCATGAGCGTGGTGGTGAGAGCGGTGACGAGGCGGCTGTGCCAGGCTCGCTGCGGCGACATCATGAAGACGAGGGCTCCGTCGATGAGCTCGGTGTGGCGTGGCGCCTCGGGGAGGCGGTCCAAGTCCTCCGCGAACCAGCCTTCCGCACGCGGTGGGCGCATCCAGTCGGGCAGTGCGGTCATGGCTCAACGGTAGCGACTCGGTGCGGCGCGGGCCACGAGATCGTCACCGGATGCGGACCGGCCTCTTCCGGCGGCCGTCGGCGCGAACATGCGGATATGCCGGGCGTGTGTCGTCCGCTGCCGGACCCTCGCCGCGTCCGGGACCTCCCGTTCGGTGCGAGCATGGGAGGTGTTCGAGTGCGTGGGTGAGGGGGCGGCGTGACACGGGTGGGGGAGCTGTACGCGCAAGGTACGCGGCTGTACGACGCCGCTGTCGCGCTGCGCACCGACCACGCCCGTGCAGTGGACGCCGTCCGAGCCGCTCACGCGCCGCTCAGGGACGCGCTCGTCGCAGCGGAGCTCGGGTCCATCGCGCTCACCCGGCTGAAGGACGTCACCGAGGGACGGCTGCGGCTCGCGGCCGTCGAAGGGGCCGGCTTCGGCTCCGTCCGGGAGGTGTACGAGGCCGGCCGCCACCAGCTCCGGCTGATCCCCGGAGTCGGTGCGCAGACCGCCGACCAAGTCCTCGCCGCCGCACGGCAGATCGCCCGCGCGGTCGGGGAGACCGTCTCCGTGCGGATCGACGTCGACCGTCCCGAGCCCGGTACCGCGGCCCTGGTCGGCGCGCTGTACCGGCTCGTCGAGGCGGGTCCCGAACTGCCCCGTGCGGTGGCCGCCGCCGAGCGGTACGAGAAGCGGCTCGGCGAGCTGCTGCCCGCGGTCCGCCCGGCCACCGGCCGGCTGCGGCTGGCCCTCGCCGGACGGCCCCGCCGGGAGGCCGCGCGCACCGCCGTCACCGAACTGACCGCGCTGACGGCGGAGGCCGCCGAGGCCGGTGTGGCGCTGCACCTCGCGCAGGCCACCGCCGACCTGCTGCGCGAACCGGCCTCCGACATCGAGCCGTGGGTCGACTTCGAGGTGCGCTCGGCCGAGTACTACAGCCTGCTGGCGGAGATCTGCGCCCACCCGTCGGACACCGCGGCCGCCGAGGGCTTCGTGCCGTCGGAGGTGGCCGAGCAGGTGCACGCCCAGCGGCTCGACGACACCCACCGCCGGGTCTCCCTGCGCGGCTACCAGGCCTTCGGGGCACGGTTCGCGCTGGCCCGGCGGAGGGTCGTCCTCGGGGACGAGATGGGTCTCGGCAAGACGGTCCAGGCGATCGCCGTGCTCGCCCACCTGGCGGCCGAGGGCCACGCCCACTTCCTGGTGGTGTGCCCGGCCGGCGTGCTCATCAACTGGACCCGGGAGATCCGCGCGCGCAGCACGCTCAGGGCGGTGCCCGTGCACGGACCGGACCGGCGGGACGCGTACGCCGAGTGGCGCGAGCGCGGCGGGGTCGCGGTCACCACCTTCGACGTGCTGCACACCCTGCCCGAACCGGACGGCGGACCGCCGCCCGGACTGCTCGTCGTCGACGAGGCGCACTACGTCAAGAACCCGGCGACCCGGCGCGCCCGCTCGGTCGCGGTGTGGACCGGGCTGTGCGATCGCGTCCTGTTCCTCACCGGCACGCCGATGGAGAACCGTGTCGAGGAGTTCCGCGCCCTGGTGCGCTTCCTCCAGCCCGAACTCGTCCCAGGGGTTTACGACAGCTATGCGGTCGCCGGCCCGCAGGTCTTCCGCAAGGCGGTCGCCCCCGCCTATCTGCGCCGCAACCAGAAGGACGTGCTCACCGAACTGCCCGCGCTGATCCACGTCGACGAGTGGGAGGAGTTCAGCGCCGCCGACGAGGACGCGTACCGGACGGCGGTCGCGGCGGGGAACTTCATGGCGATGCGCCGTGCCGCCTATGCCGATCCGGCGAAGTCCGCCAAGCTCCAGCGGCTGCGCGAACTGGTCGGGGAGGCCACGGAGAACGGCCTGAAGACCGTCGTGTTCTCGTACTTCCGCGACGTCCTCACCACGGTCCGGGACGCGCTGGGCGACGCCGTGTTCGGGCCGATCGCCGGCGACGTCCCGGCCGTCCGACGGCAACGGCTCGTGGACGACTTCACGGCCGCCGAGGGGCCCGCGGTGCTGCTCTGCCAGATCGAGTCGGGCGGCGTCGGGCTCAACCTCCAGGCCGCGTCGGTGGTCGTCCTGTGCGAGCCGCAGACCAAGCCGACCCTGGAGCACCAGGCCGTGGCGCGGGCGCACCGCATGGGCCAGGTGCGGGCGGTCCAGGTGCACCGCCTGCTCGTCACGGACAGCGTGGACGACCGGCTGCTGCGCATCCTCGAGAGCAAGACCCGGCTCTTCGACGCCTACGCCCGCCGCAGCGACACGGCGGAGGCGACGCCGGACGCGGTCGACGTCTCCGACGACGGCCTCGCCCGCCGGATCGTGGAGGACGAACAGCGCAGGCTCGCCGGTGAGCCGCGGGACGCCCGGTAGCGCGGACTCGTCCCGGGCTTACGATGCGCCCAGCCGTATGGCGACCGCGCCGGTCGCACGTCGGTTCCGTGCTCGGCGGCCGTCCCCCGGCGACCGCGACGGCGCCCCGGGTGCACGCCGCACCGCACGACCGCCCCGACGTCCGACAGACCCGCCGCCCGACAACCCAGCCCGACAGCCCGACAGCCCGACCCGTCTGAAGCAGGAGCACGGTACTCGTGTCCATACCTCCGCCCCCGGGGCCCCACCAGCCCCAGGACCCGTACCAGCCTCCGCCCCCGCCGGGCCCGTACGCCCAGGGTTCCCACCCGCAGGGTCCCCACCCCCAAGGCCCGTCTCTCCAAGGCCCGTCTCCCCAGGACCCGTTCGCCCCGCCCCAGCAGCCCTCCCCGTACGGCGGGCAGCCGTACCCGTACGCTCAGGGGCCGTACCCGCAGGCCCCCTACGGGGCGTCGTCGTACCCGGCGTGGGGGCAGGGGTACAGCCCCTACGGGCGGCCCTCGGTCATCAACGGCGTGGCCATCGCCGCCCTCGTGCTCGGCATCCTCTGCTTCCTGCCGGGCGTGGGTCTGGTGCTCGGGATCGTCGCGCTGGCGCAGATCAGGAAGCGGGGGGAGCGCGGCAGGGGAATGGCGGTCGCGGGCGCCGTCCTGTCCTCCGTCGGGCTGGCGCTGTGGGTCCTGATGCTGGCCACCGGCGGAGCCGCCGACTTCTGGGAGGGGTTCAGGGCGGGCGCGGGCCCGGGCTCCAGTTTCTCGCTCGCCAAGGGCGACTGCTTCGACGTGCCCGGCGACTCCTTCGGCAGCGACGTCCACGACGTCGACGAAGTGCCCTGCTCCGGCGAGCACGACGCCGAGGTGTTCGCCACGATCCCGCTGTCCGGCCGCGACTACCCGGGCGAGGACGAGGTCGTGGAGGTGGCCGACGACAAGTGCTTCACGCTCCAGCACGCCTACGCGATGGATCCCTGGGCGCTGACCGAGGAGGTCGACGTCTACTACCTCACGCCCACCTCCGAGAGCTGGAGCTGGGGTGACCATGAGATCACGTGCGTCTTCGGCAACGTGGACGAGAAGGGCACCCTCACCGGCTCGCTGCGCGCCGACGAGACCACCCTCGACGCCGACCAACTGACCTTCCTCAAGGCCATGGCCGCCGTCGACGAGACGCTCTTCGAGGAGCCGGACGACCTCCCCGAGGAGGATCTGGCGGGCAACCGGGCCTGGGCCGGCGACGCCGGCGACGTCACCGTCGCGCAGGCTGCCGTGCTGGGCGGCCACACCTGGTCCGTGACGGCGAGGGCGCCGATGGCCGCCCTGGTGAGGGACATGCGGCGGTCCGGCAAGGAGTGGGCGGCGGCGGAGAAGGCCTCCGACGCGGACGCCTACTACCGGCACTACGAGATCGCCTACGGCGTGGTGGACGGCGACACGACCGTCACCGCCCGCGAGGCTCTGGGCCTGGCCACCACCCCGCCCGACTACGAAGACGACTCAGGCGGCTCGGTCGACGGCACGGGCGGGGACGACGGCGACAGCGGCCTCAATGTGTGATCGCGTCGTCAGCGGGGAGAAAGTGCCTGGGTGAAGCGTTTCGCCGACAGATGTCATCACATCGAGTGATTCTCTGGCCTTTACTTGCACGGCTCAACCCACGGTTGCCAGGCTGTAGCTGTCTGTACAACCTGATGGGAGTGGCCAGTGACATTCGGTGAGCAGCCGGCGTATCTGCGCGTCGCGGGTGATCTTCGGAAGAAGATCACCGACGGGTCGCTGCCGCCGCACACCCGGCTCCCCTCCCAGGCGAGAATCCGCGAGGAGTACGGCGTCTCCGACACCGTCGCCCTCGAGGCGCGCAAGGTGCTGATGGCCGAGGGGCTGGTCGAGGGCCGTTCCGGCTCGGGCACGTATGTGCGCGAGCGGCCCGTGCCCCGGCGGATCGCCCGCTCCGGCTACCGCCCGGTCAGCGGTGCGACGCCCTTCCGGCAGGAGCAGGCCGAGGCGCACACGCGCGGCACGTGGGAGTCCAGCAGCGAGCAGACCGAGGCGGGGGCCGCCGTCGCGGAGCGGCTCGGCATCCAGGCCGGCGACCGCGTGATGCGCACCCGCTACGTCTTCCGCGAGGCGGGCGAGGCGATGATGCTCTCCACCTCGTGGGAGCCCCTCGCGCTCACCGGGCGCACGCCCGTCATGCTGCCCGAGGAGGGGCCGCTCGGCGGCATGGGCGTCGTGGAGCGGATGCGCGCGATCGACGTCATCGTCGACAACGTCACGGAGGAGGTCGGCGCGCGCCCCGGTCTCGCGGAGGAGCTGCTCGCCCTCGGCGGCGTCCCCGGGCATGTCGTCCTGGTCGTGCAGCGCACGTACTACGCCTCGGGCCGCCCCGTCGAGACGGCCGACGTGGTGATCCCGGCCGACCGGTACCGGGTCGCGTACCACCTGCCGGTGAAGTAGTCGCCGGGCCGACGGGGCGGTGGCGCATGCGCGTCGACTTCGGGGCGGTAGCGCATGCGCATCGACGGCGCACACCCTTCCGGCAGTTGCCTCCGGGAACCCCACGGCCCGGGCCTGCCCGCGCGCCGTCGGAATCCGGTCGTTTCCGGGCGTTCCCGCAGGTCGCCCCCTAGGTGCCCAGACCCCCGCCGACCGGACACATCGTGGTGCGCGCACGGCGCGTCCGGCCTCGTGCGCCCCCTGCGTCCTGGCTGGTTGCGTACCTCTTTGTGTAAATCCGTGTTCGCTGAGTAAAGGTAAGGCGTACGCTCGGGCATATGCGGATTGCGGATTCCTTGGAAGGCGGGGCGCACGGCGTGCCGCGGACGGGATCCGGGCGGCGGTCGGGGGCGGGAAGGGGGCGTGCGGCGCGATGAACGACAGCACCATCTCTCTGCCTTGGCACGTGATACGGCAGGACGACAACGGCAACCGCTATCGCGTGGGCCGGTACGCGACCAGGGCCGAGGCCCAGAAGATCGCGGACAGCCTCGACGGTCGCGGCCACAAGCAGCTGTACTGGGTCGAGCGCGTCGGTCAGGGGCAGGGCCACGGGCACAGCCAGGGCCAGGTCCCGGCGCAGTCCCCGGCGTCGGGCCACGCGCAGCCGCAGGTTCAGGCGCACAACGGCGAGGGCACCCGGAACTGAACCGCCTCCGGCGCCCGGACCGCCCCGCGGAAACGAACCGCCCTCCGGCCGAGTTGCCCGGCTCCCGTAGGCTCCGCCGCATGACGGAACGGATCGTGGTGGTGGGAGCCGCCCTGTTCGACGGCGGTCGTCTGCTCGCCGCCCGCCGCAGCGCGCCGCCGGAGCTCGCCGGACGCTGGGAGCTGCCCGGCGGCAAGGTCGAGCGGGGCGAGACGCCGGAGGCGGCCCTCACGCGTGAACTGCGCGAGGAACTCGGCGTCGCCGCGGACGTCGTCGAGCGCGTCCCCGGCGAGTGGCCACTGAGACCGCCCTATGTGCTGCAGGTGTGGAGCGCCCGGCTGCACCCCGGCTCCGCCGCCCCCCGGCCCCTCCAGGACCACGACGCGCTGCGCTGGCTCGCCCCGGACGAGGTCTGGCAGGTCGACTGGCTCGACCAGGACGTGCCCGCGGTCCGCGAGACCCTCTCGAGGGTGCCGGGGACTTTGAGGGCTCCGGGGGTTCCGGGGACCGGCTGACCGGCGGCGGGGCCGCCGTCGTACGCCGTTCGCGCCACAGCACGCCCCGTGCGGCGGTACTGCCTCCCCGATATCGGGTATGTGCCCATTAACCCCATGAAATCGGACAGGGGTGTACTCGCTGGCCCGGGAAGTGATCGGCGTGATCGACACCGAAGGCGACCGCGCCGAGTGGACGTTCCCCGCGGACCCCGGCGCGGTGCGCACCGCCCGCCGCGCCGTGCGCGAGCAGCTGCGCGACTGGGGCGTCGACAGTGTGGGCGACCTCGCCGCCCTGTTGGTCAGCGAACTCGTCACCAACGCCCTGCGGCACGCCACCGGTCCCATCGGCGTCCGCCTGGTCCGCCCCGCCGGGCTGAAGGGCGTGCTCCTGGTCGAGGTCTCCGACCCGCTGCCGGATCCGCCCCGCGAGCGGATCGCCCGGCCCGACGACGAGAGCGGACGCGGACTGCAACTGGTGGCCTCCTCCTCGCGCCGCTGGGGTACCCGTCCGGGGGACACCGGCAAGACGGTGTGGTTCGAACTCGTCGTGCCGGATTGACCCGCCCCGGTGCGGGGATGAGCCGGTGTACAGCGGGGGCGACGCTGTCGCCGTCGGGATCCGGTCGCCGACCGGGGCCGGAACGTGTGGTTCGACGACGTGTCCGCTGGTTAGAAGACGGGAAGTGTCGTCGCAGGACGGGCCGGAAAAAGCCTGGACCGTGCTGTGATCGTGAACACCGTGTCGTGCGGCCCCGTAGTGCTGGATACTGCGGGCAGCCGCCGCCGGTGACCGGTGCCGGGCGCGGTGAGCTGGAGGGGACGGTTCGCGTGAGCGAGATACCAGCGAAGTCCACGGAGTTCGAGGACCCGTCGGGCGGCGCGAGGGCCGAGGCCGCCGTGCCCGGCGATCTCCCGGACGGCGAGGCGCCCGGCGACGCCATATGGCAGAGCAGCCCGCCCGGCTCGATCTACGACTACATCAAGGTCGCCTCGTTCTCCATCGGCCCCGACGGTCTCGTCGACCAGTGGAGCCTGCGCGCCGAGCAGATCTTCGGCATTCCCGCCGACCGGGCCGTGGGCATGGACCCCATCGACGCGTTCATCGACCCGGACCTGCGCGAGCGCGGCCAGCGCAAGATGGCCGAGATCCTGGACGGGCGCGAGTGGACCGGTGTGGTCCCGTTCCGGATGCCGGACCCGGTGCGCGGCGGAGGGCGCGGCGAGCAGGGCCTGGCCGAGGTGTACGTCATGCCGACGCGCAGCCTGGACGGCGAGAAGGCCGCCGTGTGCATCGTCGTCGACGTCCGCACGCTCCGCAGCATCGAGACGGACCTCGCCGCCTCGCAGGCCATTTTCGGCCAATCCCCCTTCGGCTTCCTGCTGATCGACCCCGACCTGCGGGTCCGCCGCGCCAACGAGCGCTTCGCCTCCGTCTTCGGCGGCACCCCCGACGACCACCGCGGCAAGGGCGTGCACGACTATCTGCCCCGGTCCGAGGCCGACCGGGTCAGCGCGACCCTGCGCCGGGTGCTGCAGACCGGCGACTCCATCACGGACATGCACGTCACCGGCTTCGTGCCGGGCTCCGACGAGCGCCGGCACTGGTCGATCAACCTCTACCGCGTGCACAGCGGCAGCGGCCGCCCGATCGGCGTCGCCTGGCTGGGCACCGACATCACCGCCCGTCGCGCCGCCGCCCGCGAGGCCGCCGCCGCGCGGCGCAATCTCGCCCTGCTGAACGACGCGGGAGCCCGCATCGGGAACTCCCTCGAGCTGGAGACGACCGCGCGCGAACTGCTCGACGTCGTCGTGCCCGGCTTCTGCGACCTCGCTACCGTCGACCTCTACCAAGGACTCCTGGCCGGCGACGAGACCCCGCCCGGCCTCGCCGACGGCAGCGCGGAACTGCGCAGGGTCGCCTTCTCGTCCGCCGTCTCCGACGCGCCCTTCCCCGGGGCGGGCGCGCCCGTCGCGGTCGGCGCGGTCCACCACTTCCCGTTCAACTCGCCCTGCGCCGACGCCCTGCGCACCGCCCGTCCACGGACCATCCCCGGCGACGAGGGCGGCCTCGTGCAGGGCACGCTCGCCGTCCCGATGGTCGCCCACGACACCGTCGTCGGCCTGGCGCAGTTCTCGCGGACCAAGGGCAGCGAGCCGTTCGGGGACCGGGACCGCGATCTGGCGGTGGAGCTCGCGGCGCGGGCGGCGGTCTGCATCGACAACGCCCGGCTGTACCGGCGCGAGCACGAACGGGCGCTGATACTGCAGCGGTCGCTGCTCCCGCCCGGCGACCCGGTGGCGTCCGGCCTGGACATCGCCTGCCGCTACCTGCCCGGCAACGTCTCCACCGGCCGTCCCAGCGAGGTCGGCGGCGACTGGTTCGACGTCATCGAACTGCCCGGTCACCGCACCGCGTTGGTGGTGGGGGACGTGATGGGCCGCGGCCTGCGGGCGGCGGTCGCGATGGGCGAACTGCGCACGGCCGTCCGCACGCTGGCCCTGCTGGACCTCGAACCGGCGGAGGTGCTCTCCGCGCTGGACGAGATCGCGCGCGGTCTCGGCACCCCCGGAGGCGTCCAGCAGGCGACCCGGGCCGCCCGCCGCCCCCGCGAGGCCGACCTGTCGGAGGTGTACCTCGCGACCTGCGTCTACGCGGTCTACGACTCGGTGACCCGCCGTTGCACGTTCGCCAACGCGGGCCATCTGCCTCCGGTCCTCGTCGAGCCCGGTGAGCCGGCGCTGATGCTCGACGTGCCGCCCGGCATGCCGCTCGGCGTGGGCGGCGAGCCCTTCGAGGAGGTCGAGGTCGAACTGCCCGAGGGCGCGCTGCTGGCGCTCTACACGGACGGCCTGGTCGAATCCCGCGACCATCCGCTGGACGAGGGCCTCAACGCGTTCGTGGGAGCTCTCACCGATCCCTCCGCTCCCCTCGAGGACGTCTGCGACCACGTCCTGAGCACCCTCGACTCGCACCACGGCGAGGACGACATCGCGCTGCTCATGGCCCGGGTGCAGGGCCTGCCCGCCGACTCGGTCGGCGACTGGACCCTGCCCCGCGAGCCGCGCAGTGTGGGCCGGGCCCGCGAGTACGCCCGCGGCCGACTGCTGGCCTGGGGCCTCGAACCCCTCGTCGACACGACGGAGCTGCTGGTCAGCGAACTCGTCACCAACGCGCTGCGGTACGGCGAGGGAGAGATCAGGCTACGGCTGCTGCTGGACCGCACCCTGGTGTGCGAGGTCTGGGACGCCGGCCTGGTCCAGCCGCGCAGGCGCCGCGCCCGGGACACCGACGAGGGGGGCCGTGGCCTCCAGCTCGTCGGTCTGCTGGCGGCGGCCTGGGGATCCCGCCGGACGCCGCGCGGGAAGACGGTGTGGTTCGAACTGCCGCTGCCGGACGGCGAGACGGGTCTGACGGACCCGGCGGAGGCACTGCTGAGCCTGTTCTGACTCCCGCTCGGACACGAGGGGAGCGGGCAGGACGGCCGCCGGTCGCACCGTCGCGCCCGTGCGGCCCGCGCCCACCCGTGCGTGGCCGGCGTGGTCCGCGTCGCCTGCGTTCCGGCGGGCTTCGTCGCCGCCCGTGTGGTCATGCGCCGCCGGGCGGGGCGGCGGGGTCGGGCGGGGGGTCGGTGCCGTCGGGCGGTGGGGCGGCGGGGCCCGAGTGCGTGGCGTCGGCGGCGGGTCCGGGTGGGACGATGCCGCCCAGCACGGCGCCGGCGGCGCCGGTCTCACCGGTCGCCTCCTCCGGTGCGGGGCCGGGATTGCCGTGCGTGCGCACGTCCTGCCCGGCCAGCTCCCAGGACTCCAGGGCGAGGTCGTCGGCGGCCCGGCGGTCGGCGGGATCGTCCGCGGCGAGGAGACGTTCCGCCTCGGCCAGCCGGGTGCGCGCGGCGGCGCCCACCGCGCCGCGATGCGTCTCGACGAAGTCCGCCGCCATGCCCGTGGCGGCGCGGGCGGTGATCAGGGCGGCGGCCGGCAGCACCCCGCCCCGTACGGGGGCGAACGGCTCCGTGGCCCGCACGATCCGGCGCAGCATGTCGGCCGGGTCCCCGGGCCGGCCCGCCGTCAGCTCCATCCGCACGGAGGCGAGCACGGCGTCCGCGTGCCGCAGCTGCGCCTGCGACGCGCCGGGGGCCGTGGCCGCCGCCGGATCCGCCCGGGCCGCGGACAGCTCCGCCTCCGCACCGGTCAGGGCGGCCGGCACCGTCTGCTCGGCCGCCTTCAGCAGCGCGGCGAGCCGGTCGACCCCGCCGAGCAGGACCGCGGCCTGGGCGACCGCGGCCTCGGCGGCCCGCAGATGCGCCGCCGCCGTCCCGGATTGTCCCGAATCGGAGGCCTGACGGGCCTCGTTCAGCCGTACGGTGGCGAACAGCAGCCGGTCCTTGGCCTGTTCGACGTTCCCGATGACGGAGGCGGTGGCGGTGGGCGCGTACCGTGTCCGCAGGCCCGCGAGGACGGTCTCCGAGGCCGCCACGAGCCCGGTCAGCTCCCGGAACCGGCCCTCGGCGAGGAGCAGCGCCGCGTCCGTCCCGCGGCCGGGGCCCCGCAGCCGCTCCAGGGCGGCGGCCACCGAGTCCAGCCGCCGTGTCGTCTCCTCGCACCGTCCGACGATCCCCGCGAGCGCGTGCGCCCGTGCCGCTTCCTCGGCCGGCGTGCCCTCGTCGTACCGCCGGCGCATCCGGAACGCCGCGGCGAGTTCGGCACCGGCCTCCTGGACGGCCCGGCGGAGGGGCGCCACGGACCCCCCGCCGAACAGGGCTTCGGCGTAGTCGAGTTCGGTGCGGGTCGCGCGGATGCGGTCGTCGGCCTCGACCAGCGCGGCGCAGGCCCGCTCGTCGAGGGCCGCGAGGGCCTGCGCCGATCGCGGCGGCGGGGGACCGGCGGCCGATCCGCCGGGGGTGGTCCGGCTGCGGGCCCGCCGGACCCGGCGCACATACCCGTATCCGGCGAGCGCGCCGACCGCGGCGACGGCCACGAGCGGCAGCACCAGGTCGGCGGCGGACGTCTCGTCCTCTTCCTCCACGGCGGCCGCGACGGAGCTCGGTGCGGACGCCGGCTCCTTGATCGCAACCGGAGCGTCGTCGCCGGACGTCATCCCTGGCAACACCAGCCACACGAGCCCGATCGCACAGCCCAGCAGGGCGTGCGCCACCCGCACGGATATGTGCGGCCCGGGACGCCGCGGCCGGCCTCGAGGCAGGGAAGAGGTCACATTTGGGAGCGTATGGCCGTGTATCCGGTCACGCGAGCGGGATGCACCCGGGGCGGGTGCGGTGGGGCGCAACGACACGGGAGGGACGACCGGGATGGACCGATCGCCGGAACGCACGGAGCCGCAACCGCAAGAGCCGCTGAAGACGGAGCCGGAGTCGGAGCCGAGCCCTGAGCCGACGGAGGACAGGGCCCTGCGGGCCGAACCGACGCCCAGGCAACGGCCCGGTCCTGCCCCCACCGCCGACAAGGACACAGAAACAGATACGGACACGGAAACGGACGCTGCTGCCGTCGAACCCGCGTCCCCCGCCGCGGAGACCGCCGATCAGGCTCTCGCACCCGCGCCCCCCGCGCCCCCCGCGACCGCCGCCGAGCCCGGTGACGCCCAGCCCGAGCCTGCTGACGCCCCGCCCGAGCCGCCCGCGTCCGACGCGGAGGGCGGCGCCGACGGCCGCGGGCCGGGCCGACGCCGGCTGCGCACGGTCCGCCGCGCCGCCCTCGTCCTCGTCCTGCTGCTCCTGGCGCCGATCCTCGTCGCCGAGGCCGCACTGCGCGTGAACTACCTGGGCGATCCGGGCGACGGCACGTACACCCGAGGCAAGGACGCCATCTGGCTGGGCCACGCATGGGTGGACGGCCGCAAGACCGAGGCCGACGTCCAGACCCTGACCCGCCGCCTCGCCGACACCGGCATGCGGGACCTCTATGTGCACGCGGGGCCCCTGGAGCACGACGGCACGCTGCCGAAGTCCGCCTACGCGAACGCGCGGTGGTTCATAGCCGCGGTGCACCGGGAGGCGCCGAAGCTGCGCGTCCAGGCCTGGCTCGGCGACGTGCTCGCCACGGAGACCCCGGACGGCATGCGGCTGGAGCGGCCGGAGACCCGTGCCGCCGTCGTGCGGTCGACCCGTGAGATCCTCGCGGCCGGTTTCGAGGGCGCCCACTTCGACCTCGAACCCCTCCACTCCGACGACGCCGACTACCTCACCCTGCTCGACTCCCTGCGCGCCGTCACCCGGGCGCACCACGCCCAGCTCTCCGTCGCCGCCCACCAGATCGACCCGGTGCCCGGATTCCACTCCTTCTGGGGCACGACCACCGGGCACCCCAAGTGGTGGTCGCAGAGGTTCTTCGGCCAGGTCGCCCGACGCGTCGACCAGATCGCCGTGATGTCGTACGACACCATGCAGCCGCTGCAGAGCACCTACGGCGGTTACGTCGCCCAGCAGACGTCCCTCGCCCTGGAGGTCACTCCGCCCTCCACCGACCTGCTGATGGGCCTGCCCTTCTACCGGGAGAACCGCTTCGGCCACTGGGCGCACGCGGAGACGGTCGCCGCCGCCGTCCGGGGCGTCCGGCTGGGCCTGTCCCGCACAGACGCCGACCGCGAGAACTTCGGCGTGGCGGCGTACGTGGACTTCGCGGCGTCGGAGACCGACTGGACGTCGTACCAGGACGGCTGGGTCCGGTAGGGGCGGACCCGGGGGGCGACGTGTCCCAAGACCCGGCCACGGGTCGGCAGGGGTCGGGTCAAGACTCTTGCGGGCGGCGGAGATCTTGGGAGCATGAGCGCCATGCACGCGATTCTGGTGGGGGCGACCGCACTCGCCGTCATGGTTCTGGCCGTGGGCGGTGCGGCCGGAGTCACGACCGGCTGGGTCCCGCCGTGGGGCAGGTCCAGGATTCTCAGGCCGCGGCTGTGGGGGTACGGATCGCTGGTCACCGCGGCCGGAGCGACGGTGTGGGCTTTCGTCGGCCCGCTGAAGGGTCCGCCGCACGGCGCGTCGGTCTACGTCGCGTGGACCGGGTGGGTCGTGTTCATGGCGGGGCTGCTGGTCCAGCTCCGTGCCCGGCGCCCCGGCCGCGTCCCCCGGCTGCCCCCGCCTACGACGACCGTTTCCTGATCTTCGAGCCCAGCCACACCAGCGGGTCGTACTTGCGGTCGACCGCGCGTTCCTTCAGCGGGATCAGCGCGTTGTCCGTGATCTTGATGCCTTCGGGGCAGACCTCCGTGCAGCACTTGGTTGATGTTGCAGTAGCCGAGGCCGTGCTCGTCCTGGGCCGTGCGCTTGCGGTCCAGGCCGCTCGCCTCGGCCCCGTCCAGCGGGTGCATGTCCAGCTCGGCGATCCGCATGAGGAAGCGGGGGCCGGCGAACGCCGCCTTGTTCTCCTCGTGGTCGCGCACGACATTGGCAGGTGTCCTGGCACAGGAAGCACTCGATGCACTTGCGGAACTCCTGCGAACGGTCCACGTCCTCCTGGAACATCCGGTACTCGCCCGGCCCGACCCCTTCGGGCGGCACGAACGCCGGGATCTCCCTCGCCTTCCGGTAGTTGAACCCGACGTCCGTGACCAGGTCGCGGATCACCGGGAAGGCCCGCAGCGGGGTCACGGTGATCGTCTCGTCCGGGGTGAACACCGACATGCGCGTCATGCACATCAGCCGGGGCCGCCCGTTGATCTCCGCCGAGCAGGAACCGCACTTGCCCGCCTTGCAGTTCCAGCGCACGGCGAGGTCGGGCGCCTGGGTGGACTGGAGCCGGTGGATGATGTCCAGCACCACCTCGCCGTCGTTGACCTCGACCGCGAAGTCCTCCAGACCGCCGCCCTCCGTGTCGCCGCGCCAGACCCGGAACCGTGCCTCGTAGCCGCTCATCGGGTCTCTCCTTCGTGGACACCCCTGCCTTCAGGCAGGGGTGGGGGTACCTCCCGCGTGCGGGGGAGGAACGAGGGTCCTGCGGAGCAGGGCATGGGGAGCCGTTTCGCCGCCAAGGCGGACCGCGCACGTTCGGCTGCGCCCGGCCCGTCTACAACAAGGCGCTGGAGGAACGCACTCGCGCGTGGTACGGCGAGCAGCGCCGTGTCTGCGGCGCCGTGCACGACCGCGACGTGAACGCGGCGCGCAACATCCTGGCCGCCGGGCTGGCGGCGTCTGCCTGTGGAGACGGTGTAAGACCTCAACGGGAGTCCTCCCGGACGGGGCGGTCGTCGGTGAAGCAGGAACCCCAGCGGGCGACCGCTGGACTCCCCCGCCCCCAGGCGGTGGAGGAAGTCAATCGCACAGCTCCTCTTCGGTGAGGTACTTGACCAGCTCCTCCTTCTCGAAGAGGGCGAGCAGGTCGGGGCGGACCGGTTCGGTGGTCTCGCGGACGAGCTGGATCCGGCCGCGCTGCGGGTCGTCGGACGCCGCGTCCTCGGCGGGCTCGGCGAGCCGGCAGATCAGGTTGACGTTGCGCCACGTCCGCTCCATCGCCGGACAGTCCTCGCGGGTGTGGCCGCCGCGCGACTCGGTGCGCTCCAGGGCCGCCCGTGCCACGCACTCGCTGACCAGCAGCATGTTCCGCAGGTCGAGCGCCAGGTGCCAGCCCGGGTTGAACTGGCGATGGCCCTCGACGCCGGCCCGCCGGGCCCGGACCCGCAGCTGCGACAGCCGGTTCAGGGCCTCCTCCATCTCGGCCTGCCGGCGGATGATGCCCACCAGGTCGTTCATGGTCTGCTGGAGTTCCTGGTGGAGGGTGTACGGGTTCTCCGCGGGGCCGCTCGCGGGCCCCGCGTCGGCCGTCTCGGCGGAGAAGGGGCGCAGCGCCTCGGCGGCCGCCGCGTCCACCTGCGCGTCGTCCACCGCAGGGCGTTCGTACGCCGTCGCCGCCGCGTACTCGGCGGCGTGCAGGCCCGCCCGCCGGCCGAACACCAGCAGGTCGGAGAGGGAGTTGCCGCCGAGCCGGTTGGAGCCGTGCATGCCGCCGGCCACCTCGCCGGACGCGTACAGTCCCGGCACCCCCCGTGCGGCGGCCGTGTCGGAGTCGACCGCGATGCCGCCCATCACGTAGTGGCAGGTCGGCCCGACCTCCATGGCCTCGGCGGTGATGTCGACGTCCGCGAGTTCCTTGAACTGGTGGTACATCGAGGGCAGCCGGCGCTTGATGACCTCGGCGGGCATCCGCGTCGACACGTCCAGGAAGACCCCGCCGTGGGGGGAGCCGCGGCCCGCCTTCACCTCGGAGTTGATGGCGCGGGCCACCTCGTCACGGGGGAGCAGCTCCGGCGGACGCCGGTTGTGGTCCGGGTCCTCGTACCAGCGGTCGCCCTCCTCCTCGGACTCGGCGTACTTCTCCTTGAAGACGTCGGGGACGTAGTCGAACATGAACCGCTTGCCCTCGGAGTTGCGCAGCACCCCGCCGTCGCCGCGCACCGACTCGGTGACGAGGATGCCCTTCACCGACGGCGGCCAGACCATGCCCGTCGGGTGGAACTGCACGAACTCCATGTTGAGCAGGGGCGCCCCGGCGAGCAGGGCCAGTGCGTGGCCGTCGCCGGTGTACTCCCACGAGTTCGACGTCACCTTGAAGGACTTGCCGATGCCGCCGGTCGCGATGACCACGGCGGGCGCCTGAAGGACGAAGAAGCGGCCGGTCTCGCGCTCGTAGGCGAAGACGCCGCTCACCCGCGACCCGTCCTTGAGGATCCGGGTGACCGTGCACTCCTGGAAGACCTTCAGCCGTGACTCGTGGTCGCCGGTCTCTCTGTGGTCCTCCTGCTGCAGCGAGACGATCTTCTGCTGGAGGGTGCGGATCAGCTCCAGGCCCGTCCGGTCGCCGACGTGGGCGAGGCGCGGGTACTCGTGGCCGCCGAAGTTGCGCTGGGAGATCCGGCCGTCCTTCGTGCGGTCGAAGAGGGCGCCCCAGGTCTCCAGCTCCCAGACCCGGTCCGGGGCCTCCCGGGCGTGCAGCTCGGCCATCCGCCACTGGTTGAGGAACTTGCCGCCGCGCAGGGTGTCGCGGAAGTGGACCTGCCAGTTGTCGTGCTCGTTGGCGTTGGCCATCGCCGCCGCGATGCCGCCCTCGGCCATGACGGTGTGCGCCTTGCCGAACAGCGACTTGCAGATGACGGCGGTACGGGCGCCGCGTTCACGGGCCTCGATGGCGGCCCGCAGCCCGGCGCCTCCCGCGCCCACCACGACGACGTCCCACTCCTGGCGGTCGACCACGGACATCAGCAGGCCCCACTCATCAGGTTCGGCAGCATCTAGAAAAACCTCGGATCGTCGAAGACACCGGACGCGACGAGATACACGTAGAAGTCGGCGAGCGCCACGCTCACCAGCGACGCCCAGGCCAGCTGCATGTGACGGGCGTTGAGCCTGCCCACGAACTGCCACGCCCGGTAGCGCACGGGGTGCCGGGAGAAGTGCTTCAGCTTGCCGCCGACGATGTGCCGACAGGAGTGGCAGGAGATCGTGTACGCCCAGATCAGCCCGATGTTCAGCAGGAAGACGAGGGTGCCGAGCCCCATGTGCCCCCAGGCGTAGTGCTCGTCGCGGAAGGCGAGCACCGTGTCGTAGGTGAGGATCCCGGCGACGACGATCGCGGCGTAGAAGAAGTACCGGTGGATGTTCTGCAGGATCAGCGGGAAGCGGGTCTCGCCGGTGTACTTCCGGTGCGGCTCGGCCACCGCGCAGGCCGGGGGCGAGGCCCAGAAGCCCCGGTAGTAGGCCTTGCGGTAGTAGTAGCAGGTCAGCCGGAAGCCGAGTGGGAAGATCAGGATGATGATCGCGGGGGAGATCCCCCACCAGGCGCCGAACAGCTCCGCGTTGGGGCCGTGCCGCATGGTGTCGCAGTTCTCCGCCAGGCAGGGGGAGTAGAACGGCGAGACGTAGGGGGCCGCGTAGTAGTCGGCGTTCGCGAAGGCCCGCCAGGTCGAGTAGACGACGAACGCCAGCAGACCGGCGGCGGTGGCGGCGGGGGCCAGCCACCAGCGGTCGGTCCGCAGATGGGGCGCGGCGATCGCGGCGCGGCCCGCGCCGCGTACGCCGCTCGGGGGACGGGGGTCGGTGGGGGCGGGTTCCGTACCAGTGGCCAACGCAGGACTCCGGTCGGGTCGGGAGGCTCGGTCGGGAGGCTCGGGTCAGGGGGCGTGCCGGTCCCGGGCGCCGAGTCCCTCGTCGTCCGTGTCGATCCACAGGGAGTCGTCGTACGGGGTGTCGGGGATGGTGAGCAGTTCGGGCTTGCGCGGGGCGCCGGGATGCGCGGCGGCCTCGCGCAGCAGCGCGACGCTCTCCCGCAGGTGGTCCGCATCGACGCGGACGCGGCGCATCTCCAGGCCGCCGCTGCCGATCTGCTGTTCCAGGCGGCCGACGGACCGGGAGAGGTCGTCGAGGCAACGCTGGACGGTTGTCAGGTCGTCGTGCACGGACATGACATGACCTCGCTTCCGTGGGCAGGGCCCGGGACGGCAACGTTTCATGCGCCTGCGAGTGTTGCGCGTCACAACGGTGGATGTGAAGGCGTGTGCAGTGATTGGCGGATACGGAGGGGTGCGGAGGGAGTGCGGAGGGGTTGCGTTGCTCCGCACGAGTGGGGTTGCGGGGCCCCGCCGCCGTGTCGCTCCCGGCAGGCGAACCCTTTCCTCTTCAGTGGGCCGTAGATCTGATCAACTCAAAAATACCGCCAAATGTGATCAGAACGCACTGCCAGCGGCTCCCCGGAGGTACCAGAGATGTCGAAGTCCTACGACAGCGTCGGACTGCGCTCGGTCATGCGCTCGGTCGCCTTCCTGTCCGCGGGCGTGCTCGCGGCGCCCCTGCTGACCGGCTGCGGGTCCACCGACGAGGCGGGCCGCCCGCTGGCCCGCCAGGACATCGCCCGGACCGCCCGCGCCCAGGTCGCCGACGGCGGGACGCTGCGCTGGGCCGTGGACGCGGTGCCCGAGACCCTCAACGCCTTCCAGGCGGACGCCGACGCCGCCACCACCCGGGTCGCCCAGGCCGTGCTGCCGTCGATGTTCCGGATCGACGCGCAGGGCCGGCCGCAGCGCGACGCGGACTATCTGGAGTCCGCGAAGGTCGTCGACACCGAGCCCAAGCAGGTCGTCCTGTACAAGCTCAGCCAGCAGGCCGTGTGGAGCGACGGCCGGGAGATCGGCGCGGCCGACTTCGCCGCCCAGTGGCGCGCGCTGTCCGGGAAGGACAGCGCCTACTGGACCGCCCGCAACGCCGGCTACGAGCGCATCGAGAAGATCGAGCGCGGGGCCGACGACCTGGAGGTCAAGGTCACCTTCAGCCGTCCGTACGCCGACTGGCGCTCGCTCTTCTCCCCGCTGTACCCGAAGGACGTCATGGGCACGCCCGACGCCTTCAACGACGGGGCGCGGCGCAAGCTGAAGGTGACCGCCGGACCCTTCCTGGTCCAGAAGGTCGACACCAAGAGCCACGAGGTCCGCCTCGCCCGCAACCCGCGCTGGTGGGGCAGACCGGCCAAGCTCTCCGGGATCACGCTGACCGCCGTCGAACGCGACGAACGCGCCTCCGCGCTGGCCGCCGGGAAGATCGACGTGGCAGAGGTGGACCCGGCCACCGCCCAGCGCGTCGACGGTGCGGCGGGCGGCGCGGCCGGACCGCCGGCCGACACCGCCTCCGGGCCGGCCGCAGAGCAGGCACTGCGGGCGTGGGCCCGCGCCCACGGCCTGACCGAGGACACGGCGGAGGCGGAGGACGAGGCCAAGGCCACGGAAAAGGGCGAGGACAAGACCAAGGACAAGGACAAGACCAAGGACAAGGCCAAGGACAAGGCCAAGGAGAAGACCAAGAGCAAGGCCGAGGACGAGAGCCAAGGCGAGACCGAGGACGAGGACGAGGGCAAGAACAAGGGCAAGGGCAAGAGCGCGGACTCGGCCGAGGACGACACGAAGGCCCTCGCCGACCTGCGCAAGGCGGTCGCGACGTTCGTGCGGCAGCAGAAGGCGCTGCGTGACGTGGAGGTGCGCAGATCGCTGGAGCCCGCCTTCACCCAGCTCGCCCTGAACGGCGAGACCGGGCCGCTCGCGGACGAGCGGGTGCGGCGGGCCGTGGCCCGGGCCCTGGACCGCCGGGAACTGGCCAAGCTCGTCCTGAAGCCGCTCGGGCTGCCCGCGGAGCCCGTCGGCAGTCACCTCGCCCTCGCAGGACAGGACGTCTACGCCGACAACAGCGGAGCGCTCGGCGACCAGGACGCCGCGGAGGCGCGGGCCCTGCTCGCGGACGCGGGCTGGGTGCTCGGCGGCCCGGTCGAGGAGCAGGGCGAGAAGGCGGCCGGCGCCACGGGGAAGAAGGCAGGTGCCGCAGGGAAGAAGGCCGCCGGCGCCTCCGAGGACGACGACAGCGCCTACGTCGTCGGCGAGGACGACAAGGCGCCCGCCGCGACCGGCCGCCGGGCGACGACCCGCGCGGCGGGCAGCGAGAACGCGAGGAACAGCGCCAAGGGCGCGGACGGCGGTCACCGGCTCGCCCAGGACGGCGCGCAGTACCGGCAGGCGCGCCCGGGCGGCCTCCCCGGCGCCTACGCCCCGAAGGGCACCGCCGCCCCGAAGGACTCCGCAGAGCCGACGGGCACCGCCGCCCCGAAGGGCTCCGCCGCCCCGGCCGGCGCCGCGGGCAAGGCGCTGGCCAAGGACGGCAAGGCGCTCAGCCTGCGGTTCGTGCTGCCGTCCGGGCCCGGATCGGAGTCCCTGGAGACGGTCGCCACGCGGATCACGAAGATGCTGGCGAAGGTCGGCATCCGCACGGAGATCACCAAGGTCTCGGACGAGAGCTACTTCAAGGACCACATCGCGTCCGGCCAGTACGACCTCGCCCTCTACTCCTGGCCGGCGTCCGCCTTCCCCGCCACCGACGCCCGGCCGATCTACGCCAAACCGCAGCCGGCCGCCGACGGCTCGCTGAGCGTCGAGCAGAACTACACGCGGGTCGGCACCGACCAGGTCGACCAGCTGTTCGACCAGGCGCTCGCCACTCTCGACGAGGGCCGGAGCCGGTCCCTGCTCCGCAAGGCGGACTCACGGATCTGGGCTGCTGCCGGATCGATTCCTCTCTATCAGCGTCCCCAGCTCACGGCGGTGCGCAAGAACGTGGTGAACGTGGGCGCCTTCGGATTCCAGACCCCCGTCTACGAGGACATGGGCTTCCTCCAGAAGAGCGTGAAGACCCCCTCCGGCCAGGCCGGAAGCCCCTCCGCGAGCGCCTCCCGCAAGTGATCGGGAGGTGAGCGGCCGGTGACCCCGGCGGCCCTGCGGGGGCCTTCCCCCGCGGGGCCACGTACCATGGGGTGAGGCCGTGGCGTGTCAAGCCCGGCAGGGCCCGCGTAACACAGACGTACGCAGCAGGGTCGCCCTCACACTCCGGGAGAACGCCGCTTTATGGCCACGCGCCACGACATTCGCAACGTAGCCATCGTCGCCCACGTCGACCACGGCAAGACGACTCTGGTCGACGCCATGCTCAAGCAGGCGGGCGCCTTCGCCGCGCACGCCGCCGAGTCGCTCGACGACCGCATGATGGACTCGAACGACCTGGAGCGTGAGAAGGGCATCACGATCCTCGCCAAGAACACGGCGGTGAAGTACCACCCCAAGGACGGGGGGGACGTCGTCACCATCAACATCATCGACACCCCCGGCCACGCCGACTTCGGCGGTGAGGTCGAGCGCGGCCTGTCGATGGTGGACGCCGTCGTGCTGCTGGTGGACGCCTCCGAGGGTCCGCTGCCCCAGACCCGCTTCGTGCTGCGCAAGGCGCTGCAGGCCCGCCTGCCCGTCATCCTGTGCATCAACAAGACGGACCGCCCCGACTCGCGCATCGACGAGGTCGTCAACGAGGCCTACGACCTCTTCCTCGACCTCGACGCCGACGAGGACCAGATCGAGTTCCCGATCGTCTACGCCTGCGCGCGGGACGGCGTCGCCTCGCTGACCAAGCCGGAGGACGGCACGGTCCCGAAGGACAGCGACAACCTGGAGCCCTTCTTCTCCACGATCCTGTCGCACGTCCCGGCCCCCGAGTACGACGAGGAGGCCCCGCTCCAGGCGCACGTCACCAACCTGGACGCCGACAACTTCCTCGGCCGTATCGCGCTGCTCCGCGTCGAGCAGGGCGAGCTGCGCAAGGGCCAGACCGTCACGTGGATCAAGCGTGACGGCTCGATGTCCAACGTGCGCATCACCGAGCTGCTGATGACCGAGGCGCTCACCCGCAAGCCCGCCGAGGTGGCGGGCCCCGGTGACATCTGCGCCGTCGCGGGCATCGCGGACATCATGATCGGCGAGACCCTGGCCGACCCCGAGAACCCGGTCGCGCTGCCGCTCATCACGGTCGACGAGCCGGCCATCTCGATGACGATCGGCACCAACACCTCGCCGCTGGTCGGTCGTGGCGGCACCGGCAAGGGCGCCGACAACAAGGCCGCGGTCAAGGACCGCAAGGTCACCGCCCGTCAGGTCAAGGACCGTCTCGACCGCGAGCTGGTCGGTAACGTCAGCCTCCGTGTCCTGGACACCGAGCGCCCGGACGCCTGGGAGGTGCAGGGCCGCGGTGAGCTGGCGCTGGCCATCCTGGTCGAGCAGATGCGCCGTGAGGGCTTCGAGCTGACCATCGGCAAGCCGCAGGTCGTCACCAAGGACGTCGACGGCAAGGTCTACGAGCCCGTCGAGCGCATGACGATCGACGTGCCCGAGGAGCACATGGGCGCCGTCACGCAGCTCATGGGCGTCCGCAAGGGCCGGATGGACAACATGTCCAACCACGGCTCGGGCTGGGTCCGTATGGAGTTCGTCGTCCCCTCCCGCGGTCTCATCGGCTTCCGTACCGAGTTCCTGACCGGTACGCGCGGCACGGGCATCGCGCACTCCATCCACGAGGGCCACGAGCCGTGGTTCGGTACGCTGACGACCCGTAACAACGGCTCGCTGGTCGCCGACCGTGCGGGAGCCGTCACCGCCTTCGCGATGACGAACCTCCAGGAGCGCGGCGTGCTGTTCACCGACCCCGGCACCGAGGTGTACGAGGGCATGATCGTCGGCGAGAACTCGCGCTCCGACGACATGGACGTGAACATCACCAAGGAGAAGAAGCTCACGAACATGCGGTCGTCCTCGGCCGACTCGTTCGAGGCGATCGTGCCGCCGCGCAAGCTGTCGCTCGAGCAGTCCCTGGAGTTCTGCCGCGACGACGAGTGCGTCGAGGTGACCCCGGAGGCGGTTCGCATCCGCAAGGTCGTGCTCGACCAGCGTGACCGCGCCCGCACCGCCAGCCGCGCCAAGCACGGCTGATCCGCGGGCAGTTCACCGCGGACGCCGGCACAGTCGCAGTCGCCGTCCGTTCCTCGGCCCGGACGCCCCCGCCAGGGGGTGCCCGGGCCGACGCGGCCCCGCGGGGCAGAGCCGTACGGCCTCACGGCCGTGACGGCCGCCGTCAGGGCTCGCGGACGGCGTGCACGGCCTCCCGGACGTCCGGGTCCGGGTCCTCGGCCAGGCGGTCCAGCAGCCCGGCCACCCCGGGAGTGCTCCAGCCGGCCACGGCCCACACCAGCTCCTCCCGCACGGACGGGTCGGGATGCGCCTGGAGCGGGGCCAGTTCGGCGAGCGGGCCGCGTCTGCGCATGCCGAACCAGTACAGCGCCTCGCGCAGCACCGCCGCGTCGCCGGGCTCGCCGGCCGCCGCCAGCCGGGCGAGCAGTACCCGCGGCGGCGGGGGCGGACCGTCCAGGGGATGCGGCAGCCGCTCGCGCAGCCGCCGTGCCCCGTAGCCGCCGCGCACCCGGCATCCGGCACAGGTGCAGGGTGCGGTGCCGTGCGCGTCGGGCAGATGGCGCCAGCCGACCGTCTGCGGGGCCCTGCGGATCCGGTGCACCTCGCGCGCAGCGATGGCCCGCGGCACGAACACCTCGTGCCCCCGCGGGTCTTCGAGCGCCGCGATCCGCCGTACCGCCTCGGCGGCCGTCACCGCGGCCTGCGCGCCCCGGGCGGCGTCCCGGTAGTGGCCCGTGAGCACCGGCTCGGCGTCGTCCAGCCGCACATGGACGGCGACCAGCCCGCCCCGGCTGCCGAACCGGGCCAGTTCGCGCAGCCATTGATGGGTGAGGGTGTGCGACGGCAGCACCGGGAAGCAGTGCACCCCGCGTGCGCCTCCCGGTCCGCGGCCTGCCGCGCGGACGCCGGAGCGCCGGATGCGCGGCGCGTTCGACGCCGAGGTCAGGTGCACGAACATCGCCATGACCCCGCATGGTAAGCGTGCCCGGAAGCGGCGGCCGCGCCGGTCGGGTCCGGGCGGCCGGGGCGGGGCGGTGGGAGGGGGCCACGGCGAACGGAAGGCCGTCGGGCCCATCAGGAGGGGGTGTGGCCGGTGTTAAGGAACACGTAGGGAAAACCCTTCGTTCTGGGCCCGGAGTCCGCTTCGAGCGACTTTCCCTACTAACCTGCTGTGTGAACGGAGAGTCTGCGCCATTTCGGCGCCCCTCCGTGAGCCGCCGGGTGCCTCGCGAAGGGCCCGCCGAGCCGGCTGTACGCCCGGGGGTTCGGGCGCAAGTGATTTTCCTTCTGTGGTGTCCGGAATGCGGACAGTGATCCCCGATAGATGTGTAACAAGTCCGTTTCGCAGGGATCTTTCTGCTAACTGTTTGTCCGGATTTTGGAAGAAGTACACGCCAGGTGTGATCGAACCGAGACCTCGTGGGTGTGGTTCGGTCAGATTCCATGCCAGATAGTTAGGCGCGTAGAGCTCGGGGTTGACGGGTCATGCGCTGCAGGGGGCGGCGACTCACGAGCCTGCGGGGGTACTCCACCTTCTCCGTCCTTGTCGACCGGTTGAGTGCTGTGTGCTCCCTTTTGCGGTGAAAACCAGGACTCACGAGGAGGAACCCCATGCGTGGTGCCAACAGCGCCAAGTGGGTGGCGGGGGCGATCGTCATTGCTCTCGCCGCGACTGCCTGTGGTGGCAGTGACGACGACAGCAGCAACGGCTCCGGCAAGGGCGCGGGCAAGGCCGGCGGCACCTTCCGGCTGGGCATCACGGAGCCGGTCGCCATCGACCCGTACAACGCCCAGGAGTCCGAGGGCATCCTGGTCACGGACAACCTCTTCACGGGGCTGTACGAGCCGACCGCCGACGGCAAGGTCATTCCGGCCCTCGCCACCTCCAAGGAGGTCAGCGCGGACGGCAAGACCTGGACCTTCAAGATCAAGCCGGGCACCAAGTTCACCAACGGCGAAGCGGTGGACGCCGAGTCGTTCATCCGCGGCTGGAACCGTGTCGCGCAGAAGACGGCGGCCTCCGACGTCGCCTACCACCTGGCCGGCATTGCGGGCTTCGCGGACGTCCAGGCGGGCAAGGCGACCACCATGTCCGGCCTGAGCGCCCCGGACGCCAACACCCTCCAGGTGAAGCTCTCCGCCCCGGACTTCGAGTTCTACGTCAAGACCACGCACACGGTCTTCAGCCCGGTGCCCAAGGTCGCGGGCGACGCGAAGAACAAGACGTACAACGACGCGCCGATCGGCAACGGTCCCTTCAAGATGCAGGGCACCTGGCAGCACAACACGTCGATCACCCTCGTCCGCAACGACGGCTACGGCCTGACCAAGGCCAAGCTCGACGAGGTCAAGATCAGCATCCTCAACTCCAACAACGGCGTCACGCTGGAGTACCAGGGCTTCGAGGCGGGCACCTTCGACTGGGCCCGTATGCCCACCCCGCAGCTGCCGGCCGCCAAGGCCAAGTACGACGCGCAGGGTGAGTGGATCGACGAGAACACGAACGGGATGAACTACCTCCTCCCGATCACCGACAACGGTCCGCTCAAGGACAAGAAGGCCCGCGAGGCCATCTCGTACGCGATCGACCGGGACGCCATCATCAAGGGCGTCTTCCAGGGCATGCAGACCAAGTCGACGACGATCCTGCCGCCCGCCTTCACCAGCGTGTACCAGAAGGACCTCTGCCAGTCCTGCATCAAGTCGGACCCGGCGAAGGCCAAGCAGCTCGCGAAGGAGGCCGGTCTCACCCCCGGCACCACCCTCGAGCTCGGCTACAACACGGGCGCGGGCCACGAGGAGTGGATCCAGGCAGTCAAGCAGCAGGTGGAGAAGGTCCTCGGCCTGAAGGTGAAGGCGACCGGCAAGCCGTTCGCCGAGCTGCTCGCCGACCAGCAGAAGCCGGGCGCCACGGGCATGTACCGCTTCGCGTGGGGCGCGGACTACCCGACGCCGGACAACTTCCTGTACCCGCTGCTCGACACCGCCTCCATCAACAAGGACGCGTCGGGCAAGGTCACCGGTGACAACCGCGGCCGTTACAGCAACCCGGCGTTCGACGCGCTGCTCGCCAAGGCCCGCGCCACCGAGAGCGAGGCCGGCCGCAACGACCTGTACAAGCAGGCGGAGAAGCTCGCCATGGACGACATGGCCCTGATCCCGCTGTGGAACCGCACCCAGCTGCGTCTCGCCAACACCAAGAAGTTCGCCGACATCAAGATGGACTTCCACGAGGACCCGAACCTCGCCGAGATCAGCCTGAAGTAACCGGGCGCCGCGCGACGCGGCGTCCGGAGACGGGGGCCGTGGTATCCGAGACGCACTCTCGGATGCCACGGCCCTCGACGACCGTCGGGAGCGGTGTGATCCACTCTCCCGCCCCTTACCCCTACCGCCCCACCAACCTGGGGGGAGGGAGCTGCCACGAAGCGGCAGCGAGGCAGAGAGGCAAGTCATGGGAAGGTATGTGGTCCGCAGGCTGGGCCAGTTGGTCGTCGTCGTGCTCGGAGCGACGATGATCCTGTTCGCCTGCCTGTTCGTGCTCCCGGGTGACCCGGTCGGGCAGATCGCGGGCAGCGACAAGGCACGCGACCCCGCGGTGATCGCGCAGCTGCACAAGCAGTACGGACTCGACGACCCGCTGATCGTGCAGTACGGCAACTACGTGGGCAAACTCGTCCAGGGAGACCTCGGCGAGGACTACACGCAGAGCCGGCCGGTCTCCGAGATCCTCGGTCCGAAGCTGGCCAACACGGCCAAGCTGGCCGTCGCCGCGATCGTGATCGACATCATCATCGGCATCTCCGTCGGTGTGCTGGCGGCGATGCGCAGGTACTCGATCTGGGACGTGTCGGCGACGTTCATCACGACACTCGCGATCGGCGTCCCCTCCATCGTGCTCGGCATGATCATGCAGCGCGTCTTCGTCATCGAGCTGGGCTGGTTCCCGCTGATCGCCGACGACAGCGTCAACTCGCTCGTCCTGCCGGCCGTGACGCTGGCGATCATCGACGCGGCACTCGTCGCCCAGCTGGCCCGCAGCACGATGCTCGAAGTCCTGGGCGCGGACTACGTCAAGACGGCCGTGGCCAAGGGACTTCCGCGGCGCACGGTGCTCACACGGCACATCCTGCGCAACTCGGTCATCCCCGTGATCACCTATCTGGGCATCTCCTTCGGTGGTCTCCTCGGCGGAGCGATCATCACCGAGACGATCTTCAACTGGAACGGCATCGGTCTCGCGCTGATCCAGGCGATCCAGCAGAACAACAACCCCGTCATCGTGGGCGTGGTGACCATCAGCGTGGCGGTCTTCGTCGTGCTGAACCTGGTCGTCGACCTGCTGTACGCCGCTCTGGACCCGCGTATCCGACTGGCCTGACCCGTAGGGCCGCCCCCATCTAGGAGTCACACCATGACCGAACTCGCCACAGGCGCGGGCGAGCCGAAGACGGCCGACCCCGTCTCGGCCTCCAAGGACGCCGAACCCAGCGTCGTCAGGGTCAGCCAGTGGTCCGACATCCGGCACCGCTTCGTGCAGAACAAGCTCGCGGTGCTCGGCCTGGCCATCATCGTCGTCCTGATCCTCGCCGCGATATTCGCGCCCCTGCTCGCGCCGCACGACCCCCTCGAGCAGGACCTGAACGCGACCCTGCAGTCCCCGGGCGCGGGGCACTGGCTCGGCACCGACTCGCTCGGCCGCGACCAGCTCTCCCGCCTCATCTACGGCAGCCGCATCGCCATGATCGTCGGTCTCGCCTCGATCGTCGTCGCGATGACCCTCGGCATCCTCTTCGGCGCGCTGGCCGGCTACTACGGCCGCTGGCTGGACACCGTGATCATGCGCGTGGCGGACATCTTCTTCGCCTTCCCGCTGCTGATCGGCGCCATCGTCATCATCCTGCTCATGGGCCGTGGCGTGATGCCGGTGGTCCTGTCGCTGGGCATCTTCTCCTGGGCGACCTTCGCCCGGCTGCTGCGCAGCCAGATCCTGTCGGTGCGCGAGATGGACTACGTGCACGCGGCGAAGGCGCTCGGCGCGAGCCAGGGCCGGATCATCCGCAAGCACATCCTGCCCAACTCGCTGACCTCCGTCCTGGTGTACGGCACCAGCAACGTCGGCATCGCGATCGTGGCAGAGGCGTCGCTGTCCTACCTGGGCGTCGGTGTCGACCCCGAGGTCGCGGAGTGGGGCAACATGATCGCCGCCGGCCGCGGGTTCATGGGAGTCAAGGACTACATGTGGACCTACCCCAGCATCGCGATCGTCATCACCGCGCTGGGCTTCATCCTGCTGGGCAACGGCCTTCGCGACGCGCTCGACCCGAAGCTCCGGTGATCCGCAGCCATGAGTCGAACCCCCTTGAGCAAGCAAGACGAAGGTGATGGCATGACCAGCCTGGAGCAGGCTCCCTCGAACGCCGGGCCGGACGGGTCCGCGCCCCTTCTCGAAGTCCGCGACCTGCACGTGGAGTTCAAGATCCGTGACTCCGTGACCAAGGCGGTCAACGGCGTCAACTACAGCGTCAACGCGGGCGAGACGCTCGCCGTCCTTGGCGAGTCGGGCTCCGGCAAGTCCGTCACGGCGCAGGCCATCATGGGCATCCTGGACAGCCCTCCCGGGCGGATCAGCAAGGGCGAGATCTTCTTCCAGGGCCAGGACATCCTGAGCCTGCCGGAGAGCGAGCGGCGCAAGCTGCGCGGCGCCAAGATGGCGATGATCTTCCAGGACGCGCTGTCGTCCCTCAACCCCGTGCTGTCCGTGGGCTTCCAGCTGGGCGAGATGTTCCGCGCCCACCAGGGCATGTCCCGCAAGGACGCCAAGGCCAAGGCCATCGAGCTGATGGACCGGGTGCGCATACCCGCCGCGCGTCAGCGCGTCGGCGACTACCCGCACCAGTTCTCCGGCGGCATGCGCCAGCGCATCATGATCGCCATGGCGCTGGCGATGGAACCGGACCTGATCATCGCCGACGAGCCGACCACCGCGCTCGACGTGACGGTCCAGGCCCAGGTCATGGACCTGCTCGCGGAGTTGCAGCGCGAGTACCAGATGGGTCTGATCCTCATCACCCACGACCTCGGCGTGGTCGCGGACGTGGCCGACAAGATCGCGGTCATGTACGCCGGCCGCATCGTCGAGACCGCGCCGGTGCACGAGCTGTACAAGCGGCCCGCGCACCCGTACACCCGCGGTCTGCTGGACTCGATCCCGCGCCTGGACCAGAAGGGCCAGGAGCTGTACGCGATCAAGGGTCTGCCGCCCAACCTGCTGAACATTCCCGCCGGTTGCGCCTTCAACCCGCGCTGCCCCAAGGCACAGGACATCTGCCGTACGGAGGTCCCGGCGCTGCTTCCGGTGACCGAGCCGGACGGCGCCGAGCTGGTCGGCCGAGGTTCGGCATGCCACTTCTGGAAGGAGACGATCCATGGCTGAGCTCAGCAAGAACGACGAGCGCCAGGACGCCACACCGAACGTCTCCGAAGTGGAGACCGTCGACGTGCAGTCGGAGACGGAGGCCGTCGCCGCGATCGACGCCCCCGTCGAGCGCGGTGAGCCCATCCTCCAGGTGCGCAACCTGGTCAAGCACTTCCCGCTGACCCAGGGCATCCTGTTCAAGCGTCAGGTCGGCGCGGTCAAGGCCGTCGACGGCGTCTCGTTCGACCTGCACCAGGGCGAGACCCTGGGCATCGTCGGCGAGTCGGGCTGCGGCAAGTCGACCGTCGCCAAGCTCCTGATGAACCTGGAGCAGGCCACCGCCGGCGAGGTCTTCTACAAGGGCCAGGACATCACCAAGCTGTCCGGGCGCGCCCTGAAGGCCGTCCGACGCAACATCCAGATGGTGTTCCAGGACCCGTACACCTCGCTGAACCCGCGGATGACCGTGGGCGACATCATCGGTGAGCCGTACGACATCCACCCCGAGGTGGCTCCGAAGGGCGACCGCCGGCGCAAGGTCCAGGAGCTGCTGGACGTCGTCGGGCTCAACCCGGAGTACATCAACCGGTACCCGCACCAGTTCTCCGGCGGTCAGCGCCAGCGCATCGGCATCGCGCGCGGCCTCGCGCTCAACCCGGAGATCATCATCTGCGACGAGCCGGTCTCGGCCCTGGACGTGTCGGTCCAGGCGCAGGTCATCAACCTGATGGAGCGGCTGCAGGAGGAGTTCAACCTCTCCTACCTCTTCATCGCGCACGACCTGTCGATCGTCCGGCACATCTCCGACCGGGTCGGCGTGATGTACCTCGGCAAGATCGCCGAGATCGGCTCCGACGAGCAGATCTACGATCACCCGACGCATCCCTACACCCAGGCGCTGCTGTCGGCCGTGCCGGTCCCGGACCCGGCGGCCCGCGAGCACCGCGAGCGGATCATCCTGGCCGGTGACGTCCCCTCCCCGGCCAACCCGCCCTCCGGCTGCCGCTTCCGCACCCGTTGCTGGAAGGCCGAGGACAAGTGCGCGCAGGAGGCTCCGCTGCTCGCGATCCCGGAGCGGTTCAAGGGCTCCGACTCGCCGGCCGCCCATGAGTCGGCCTGTCACTTCGCCGAGGAGAAGGACGTCGTCCACGCGGCCTGACGCCGAGCCGGGCGCTCACACCCGACAGCGGCCTCCGGCAGCCAGTGCTGCCGGAGGCCGCTGTCGTCGGCACCCGTTCCCCGCCCCGTTCCCCGACCCCACGTCCGGCCGCGCCGGCCGGACGCGAACCGCCAAGGCCAAGGACGACACGATGCTGCACCACGTCGAGCTGTGGGTCCCGGACCTGCCACGGGCGTCGAAGGAGTGGGGCTGGCTGCTGGGCGGTCTCGGCTACGAGCTCTACCAGGACTGGGACCGGGGCCGCAGCTGGCGGCTCGGTCCGACGTATCTCGTCGTCGAGCAGTCCCCCGCGATGAGGGACGGCGACGGCGGCCACGACCGGCTGCGGCCCGGCCTCAACCATCTCGCGTTCCACGCCGGGAGCCCGACGGCTCTCGACGCGCTCGTGGCGCAGGCGCCCGCGCACGGCTGGACGCCCCTGTTCGCCGAGCGGTATCCGCACGCGGGCGGCCCGGACCACTACGCGGCCTACCTGGAGAACTCCGCCGGCTTCGAGGTCGAACTGGTGGCCGGCCCGCCCGCGGGCCCCGACGAGCACCGCCCGAACCCCGCGTAACAGCGCCCCACCCGCCGACCAGGCTCTCGCCCCAAGAACTCCGCCCAGGCACGCATCCACGCCCCGCCCACCGGCCCGCGCCCTGCACCCCGCGCCCGCTCCGGCGCCCCCGCCCGCTGGCACGCGCCCTGCACCCCGCGCCTGTCGGCCCGCACCCCGCGCCTGTCGGCCCGCACCCCGCGCCTGTCGGCCCGCGCCCCGCCCGCTGGCCCGCGCCCCGCACCCCGCGCCCACCGGCCCGCACCCCGCGCCTGTCGGCCCGCGCCCCGCCCGCTGGCCCGCGCCCTGCACCCCGCGCCCGTCGGCCCGCGGCCCGCGCCGCGTCCACCGGTCCGCGCCTGTCGCCCCCCGCCCGCTGGCCCGCGCCCTGCACCCCGCGCCCGTCGGCCCGCGGCCCGCGCCGCGTCCACCGGTCCGCGCCTGTCGCCCCCCGCCCGCTGGCCCGCGCCCTGCACCCCGCGCCCGTCGG